>JBFWLB010000015.1:0-51941 GCA_050252335.1 Candidatus Berkiella sp.
ATAACATATCAAACGAATCTAAAATTTGGTTATCTACCTCAGGAGCCACGTCTAGATCCCAACAAGAATGTTCGAGGCAATATTGAAGATGGGGTTCGAGAGACCAAATCTATGTTGGATCGCTTCGACGAAATCAGTAATCAATTTGCTGAGCCAATGGACGATGAGCAAATGCAAAAACTCTTGGATGAACAAGCTAAATTGCAAGATGCTATTGATGCCGCTGGCGCCTGGGATCTAGATAGAAAGCTTGATATTGCCGCCGATGCACTTAGACTTCCCCCTTGGGATGCGGATGTTACTCAATTATCCGGGGGTGAAAAACGCCGTGTTGCTTTATGCAAATTACTCCTCTCTAATCCAGACGTCTTATTGCTCGATGAGCCTACTAACCATTTAGATGCAGAAAGCGTTGCTTGGCTAGAAAGATTTTTACAAGATTTCCCTGGCACCGTTATTGCGGTAACCCATGATCGCTACTTCTTAGACAATGTTGCAGGTTGGATTTTAGAATTAGATCGTGGCTACGGCATTCCCTTTGAAGGCAACTATAGTAGCTGGTTAGGCCAAAAAGAAGCACGCTTGAAACAGGAACAAAAACAAGAGCAAGCACATCAAAAAGCCGTTGAATCAGAATTAGAATGGGTGCGTCAAAACCCCAAAGGTCGACGTAAGAAAAACAAAGCTCGTATCAGTAACTATGAAGAACTGGCATCAAAAGATTTTCAAAAGAGAATGGAAACCGATGCGCTTTATATTCCGCCCGGTGAACGTTTAGGTGAAAATGTTATTGAATTAAAAGATGTCTCTAAGAGTATGGGCGATAAATTATTGTTCGCAAATTTAAGTTTTAGAGTACCCAGAGGTGCAATTGTCGGTATCATTGGACCCAACGGTGCAGGTAAAACCTCTTTATTCCGTATGATGACCAAAGAATTGCAACCAGACACAGGCGCTGTCACCCATGGTGATACCGTGCAATTATCTTATATCGACCAATCTCGTGATAGTTTGAATGATAATGTCACCGTATGGGAAGAATTATCAGATGGCTTAGACTTTATCACCGTAGGACAATTCTCTATGCCTTCACGCGCATATGTTGGGCGCTTCAATTTTAAAGGCGGCGATCAACAAAAGAAAATTGGCAATTTATCCGGTGGTGAACGCAACCGCGTACATTTGGCAAAACTCTTAAAAACTGGCGGCAACGTTTTATTATTAGACGAACCAACCAACGACTTAGACGTTGAGACCTTACGTGCACTTGAAGAAGCATTATTAGGCTTCCCAGGTTGCGTCCTTGTTATTTCGCATGATCGCTGGTTCTTAGACAGAATTGCGACTCATATTCTTGCCTTTGAAGGCGATAGCCAAGTCAAATGGTTTGAAGGTAGTTATACAGAATATGAACAAGACTATCATGAACGCTTAGGTGACAAAGCTATTCAACCACATCGTATACGCTATAAAAAGTTAGAAGATGTGACTTAAATAGCTTTCTTGAGGATAGGTATCTACTAGTACACTGTAACGTTAGTTTTTAATAGAATTTCCGATGAGCGCAGCGAATCAGTTTTCTCACTTTTGTAAAGGGAGAAAGCGCGCTGCGCAAGAGGGATTTAGCTGTTTTCACTTTCATTTGTGGCATAAATCCCCCTGGTGCTACGCACCGTCCCCCTTTACAACGTGGGATCTTATTCGCTTCGCTCATAAAAAATAATGTTACGCTGTACTAACCTATCCTCTCTTTTTCATACTACTCATATTGTTATATTTTTTCTTTGTAAGCCCCCCACCTCTGCAATAATTAATAATTGCTTGACTAAATCATAGTTTTTAACATTACTGTATTAGAGTACAGAGCATCAATTTTAGCAATCAAACATTGAAAATAAGATTTTCAATAAAAATCAGCCAATTATACTTTTTTGATGCAATGTAAAATAACATAAGCTATTTTTTAGCCTGTGTTTATGGCAATGTGATTTGTCTTGATATAAAAAATCATATGGAATTATGAGATTTTAGCTATTCTCGATTAACTAAAAAAACTCAAGGAGAAAACAATGGCAATGCAAGGTCCCGAGATAGATGTAAAAGATGAAACAGAAATGGCTTCTGACGTATCAGATTCAAATCCCTCTTTGGAAACAGAAGATCTCTCAGCTTCTATGATAGGCTTCGAAGCCCCTAAATATACCAGTGGCTTTATGCGCATTTTTGGAGCAAAACCCAGTGAAGCAGAAGTAAAACAAGCCAAAGAATTATTCAAATATGAAAAAGAAGCAAAACGCCTAGCTGAAGAATGGGAAGCACAACACCCAAGCCTTAGTCCAGAAGACAGTGAGGCACTCAAATCTAAAAAAGCACGTGAAAGAACTGAATTTGATGGTGGCTCGATAGACCAAAATAGTGATATTGTTGAACAACTTTCCATTATGCTTGCAGAAAAAGCCAGCATGCGTGATGTGGCCATTGCAGCAAGTGTAAAATTAGGTCTTGGCACTAAGCCTGTTCAAGCAGAACCCCAATCAATGCCTACGGCAATGAGTCAGTTTGGCCCAACCAACCACTCTAGTACAACGCAGTTATTCCATGCAAAACTGCAACAAGGTCTTCAAACCCGGTTAAACGCTAAATTGACAGCTAATCAAACTTCTAAATTAGACTTAGATGACAGAAATGCAGTAAACACCTTCAAAAAAGTAGCTGGCATATAAAATTTTATTTTATCTCTGCGCTTTCACTGCACTGACAAACACTTCATTCTGATATGTCTGTCAGTGCAGCTTCTTGATTGAGTTTAAAATAAATAATCTACCGCCTCTTTTAAGGTCGAAACTGCTTTTACTTCAATCCCTGAAACCTCTTTTTTGGGATGATTGGCAAGCGGTACCAATGCTCTTTCAAAACCATGTTTCTGTGCTTCTTTAATACGTTCAATACCTGCTTGCACAGGGCGGATCTCTCCTCCCAATCCAACCTCACCAAAAATGATCGTTTTACTATCAATTTTTTTATTTTGGTAACTTGAAATCACTGCCATCAAGACACTCAAATCCGCAGCGGTCTCCATAATTTTGACCCCGCCGACCATATTTAAAAATACATCTTGTTGGTGCATAAAAAAACCACAATGTCGATTCAGCACTGCTAATAACATGGCCAAGCGATTGGGATCATAACCAACGGTGACGCGTCTAGGATTGGCTAATTTACTTTCATCCACCAAGGCTTGTACTTCAATCAGCATCGGGCGTGTGCCTTCCCATGTCACCATGACGCCCGTGCCACTGCCAGACTCTATGCCCTTGGATAAGAAAATGGCTGATGGATTGCTAACACCTTTTAGACCTTTATCACTCATGGCAAAAATACCCAGCTCATTCACCGCCCCAAAGCGATTCTTACAAGCACGCAATAAGCGATAACGATTGTCAGACTGGCCTTCAAAGTACAAAACCGTATCCACCATGTGCTCTAAGACACGCGGCCCTGCAATAGCGCCCTCTTTATTCACATGCCCTACTAAAAACAGTGCCGTACCACTTTGCTTTGAAAATTGCACCAAACGCTGTGCACTCTCGCGGACTTGGCTGACCACCCCTGGCGCGCCTGGCAAAGATTCCGTATAAACCGTTTGTATAGAATCAATAACCATGATTTTAGGTTTGATATGCGTTGCAGTTACAATAATTTTATCGACTTCTGTTTCAGATAATAAGGGCATTGGCAAAGAGCCTACCCCCAAACGCTGTGCCCGCAAAGAAACTTGCTCTAGAGATTCTTCTCCGGTTACATAGAGAACCTTCTGCGTTTCTGAAACCGTTGCAACAGATTGCAACAAAAGTGTGGATTTACCAATACCTGGATCTCCACCTATCAAAACAACCGAGCCAACCACTAAACCACCGCCCAGAACTCTATCCAGCTCTGGCATCTGCGTTAAGATACGTGGAAAATCTGCAGTTGCTACTTCATTTAAATTTCTAATCTGACTGATCTGACCTGCATAGCCGCCTGTTTTGTGAGCGCTATGGCTACTGGTCACCACCATCTCTGTCAGCGTGTTCCAGGCACCACAATCTGAACATTGACCAGACCATTTGGATGCAATGCTACCGCAATCTTGACAATGGTACTGTATTTTATTTCTGGCCATGTAATTCTCCTAAAGATTCTTTTAGCGCGCGCCGATGAATAAGGTATGATAGAGAACGCTCGCGAAATATTAATCAATGCCACTCGTGTAAATCCTGCACATACAACAGATTTATATGAGTTTGTATTAAATGATTCACTCTACGTCATCGAATGCGTACGCGTTGAATCACTTGCAGAAGGCATTATTTATCCGGTAAATAATTATTTGCTGGATCTAAAAAATGTTCTATTCGAACTCAACCATGTTCGTGTGAATCCACGGGTTGATAATACTGAAATTATTGAAAATTTAACACAACGTTTAGAAGCAATCGGGGTTGAAGTTATTAATCCCCCCTCTCAAGAGTCAATGGCTATGTCCTATCGCCCTTTGGGAGAAATTACCGAGAACGTTCGCTTTTATTTCAATGAATCTGGCAATGTTATTTTCTTATGTCCAAATGCAAAACTACGTTCCATTCAAGCAGTTAAATCAGAGAATATTCATCCTATAAAAAAACAACCCGATCAGCCAATGAAATAAAAAAACGCCTGAACTCAAGAACCTCCCTTTGTGTACCCTGTAGTACACAAAGGGATATTTTCCGGCCTCTATTCTCTTCACAGATAAATCAAAAATTAAAGGTCTTTACCTTTTCTTTTAATACTTGCCAATCATCTAAGGCCTGCCATTCTGTTGGGATCTGCGTCATCTTCGATACAACAGCCACTTTACCTGCTTTATTATCCAATATCAGACTTTGATAATAGGCTTGAACATCTGCTACTGTTAATTTTTCAATCGATTGAGCAATTTTCTGTCTTAGATCAAAATCATTGCGACCAATTTCAATGGTTGGCCATAAACGTATGGACTGCTCATTCAAGGTCTTTGGTGGATCCATTAACTCATTAAATAAGGATGCTTGCACAGATTTTAGGTCTTCTGTCTGCAGCTGCGCAATCGTAGGGGCATAGCCTTGCCAGAATGTCTGCAATGCCTCGTATATTTTATCAGGCGTATAATTAGGTGATTGCACATAAAAGACCAGCCCTGCCACTCTCTGCTGCAAACTTAAAGATACCCCCAGTGCATAACCAATTTGTTTCTCAACACGCAAAGCTTGATACATCGGTGTCATCAATAATTTTGATAATACAAAGGCTTTGGCCATCGCATCGATGCTGGCATCATTATTTTGTATATACAATGCAAGCGCATGGTTTTTATCAGTTGTATTTAAGGTCTTAAACCTCAGTTTATCATTTGGAAGCTGATACACCAGCGGTGATGGTATGAGTTTGTCTTCGGTATTTAACACCATACGACCAGCAACAGCTTGTGCTAAGTCTTCAGCCTCTTGCTTTGAATAATTACCATTCACAAGCATTTCTAATTGAACATTGGCAAGAAAATTATGCTTGAAATCCGCAATATCTTGCGCAGTGATTTGCTCTAACCCTGCTTGCAATTCCTCTATATGCCAATTAGGTTTCACAAACAATGGGCTAATACCTTGCACAGCTTGTCTAAACGGTGGTAATTGATCAAAATTTCTCAAATCTCTGATTTGACGCTCTTTTAATAATTCAAAATCAACAGTATCCACTTCATAAGCAAGCACAGAAGAGATTAAAGTTTCTAGCAGCAGATTTTGCTTATCGCTATAGCCACTTAATTGAATCGTCATACCTCTCGGATGGCTATAAAGTTTAATATCTTCTCCCAGCATAATAGCGGGATAGAGTTTAAGCTTTAGCTTTTCCATTACTAATTGGCTAAACAAATTAGAAACCATCTGATTCTTTGGTGTATCCAAACTAATCGGATTCACCAGATTGATAAAGATATTGGCTTTGGGGTAGCGAAATCGCTTGTCATTTAAATGCCAGATTTTTACGCCTTTTATAGAAGTATCCAAACTTGGCTGATCACCAGATACCACTTGATCCTGAGTTTGTATTTTTAAATTTTCAGGAATATAAGGATTGCTGGCAGGTAAGGCTAATGCACCTTGCAAAGAATGGGTGGTAGGAAATTTCTGAGACAGCGGTTTAAGGCTAAAAGAAGTCATAAACCATTTTGTCTCACGATCCCCCTTTAATTCTGGGCTGATGACAAAGCGACGCACATTTGCAGGGCTTAGATAGCTCAGCGCCTCTTTTAAAGGCTGTTGTGCCTGCTCATAGCTCACGTTTTTCATTAAAAAATTACTTGTGATAACAGTTTCTGGCGAGTATTCTTGCAAACGATGCGCTAAATCAGAAGCTAACTCTGTCTCAGGTTGTCTCTCAAGATAATTAAATTCTAAGGCATGTATTGCTTTAATATCATTAAAGAAAGACTCAGGGAAACCTGTTCGCTTTATCTCTTGAATCATTTGAAAAGAGTAATCTGTGATTTCATCAATATGCTTAATGCCTTCAGGCGTTAAATAATATTGTAATTGTAATAAATCTTGTGATTCAGGATTTTCATTGGTTGAACTTACTAATGCGGTAATCCAGCCTCGTCTTTTCAAAACATCATACAAACTACCCTCACCCTCATAACCTAAAATTTGACTCAACAGATGCAAAGGTTTTTCTTGGTAGTATTTTTCAAAACTAGGCATTGCAAAGAGCAATACCATTTGGCGCGAACTCCCTTTGGCTTGCATACTTATATCAACACCCAACTGTTCTTTTTCAAACATTGCTTTTCGCACAGGCGGTGGTGTTTTTACTTTTTTGATTTGAGAAAAATAGGTTTTTACAAAATCTGCTTGTTTCTCAATAGAATCAGGGCCGACAAGCACCAAAGTCATTCTATCTGCACTATAGTATTCATTAAAAAATTTCAATAGTGTTTTATGTAAAACAGCTTTATCTTCGCTTAAAGTTTGCAAATTACCTACACTAAATCGGCTAAAAGGATGTGCTGGATTACTGGTTTCCTTATTCACATCAGACATACGCCAGTTGTCTTGATTTAAATACATTTGAAATTCTGAATCTACATTTTTGCGCTCTCTATCCATCAACTCTTGATTGAACAAAGGTGTCTTGAAAAATTCAGAAAACCGAACTAATACTTCTTTAAATGCACCTGTTTGCACATTAAAATAATAATGTGTTCTATCTCCACCTGTATAGGCATTGAATATACCACCATGATGATCCAGAATGGTCTGAAATTCATCTGTATTTGGAAATTTCTCAGTACCTAGAAACATCATGTGCTCTAAAAAATGCGCAAGTCCTGGCATCTCCTCAGGCTCATCAAAACTACCTACATTGATTTCTAAGCTACACGCAGATTTAATGGCTTGAGGATCTTGCACTACAATTGCTTTAAGCCCATTCTCAAGCTCAAGATACTGATACGTACGAATATCATTTGGACTTTTTTCTATCTGATGTGCATATGCCATAAATGAAATAACCATCCCTATCATGCTGTTAACAATAAAATGAAGTAGGTGCTTTAACTTAAGGTTTTCAATCATTTTCCCTTGCCCTTTAATTATGTGCGAAGACTATAAATTCTAACAGATTATAAAAATTCAGGTGTACAACCAAAATACCTACACGATGACCAGAAGTTGGCTCAAATATAGTGGTTTTTCGTTCAGCCAAGGCACAGATTCTTTGGACAGCGCAAAAGGAGCTGCAACGAAGGATCAACGAAAAATAGCATTTTTGAAACCGCTTCTAAATGACTATAGGCAGATAACCGTAATTATTGCTACTCTAATATTATGATCTTATCTATCACTTATTTTATACGCACACTGATTGGGTTAATAGATTTAGCACTATTGACTGGCCTTCTCTATTTATCAAGTTATTTACCTAAAAAAATCATTAAGAAATGGTATTCGCCTATTTTTTATTACTGGTGCAATGTTTTTGCGCGCGCACTCAGGGTTGATTTATTTTTACATCAAAAAAATCATAATCCACTGCCCAAACAATATATTCTAATGGCCAACCACCCTTCTGCTTTTGAAGATGTGGGTATGCCCGCTTTATTCAAAGCACGCTTCTTAGCAAAAAAAGAAGTAGAACATTGGCCGATTGTAGGTAGAATCAGTCGCGCTGCTGGCACGCTTTATTTTGACAGAGAAAACAAAGCCTCAAGACAAGACGCATCAAATCGATTGCTCGATACGCTAAAAGCCGGAGATTCTATTGGCATTTATCCTGAGGGTGGCTGTAAAGGTCGCCGCATTCACATCCCTTTTCGCTTTGGTATTTTTGAAGTTGCAATCCAATCAGGCGTACCCATATTACCTGTTTTTATACATTATGAGGCTCAAGAATCCTTTGAATGGCAACATCAACATTTGCTCTATAAATTATGGATGATCATCACCGCGCAAAACAGACGTGCTAATTATTATGTCTATGATGCAATAGATCCTCAAAATTTTAAAAATAAACAAGAATTATGCCATCATGTGGAACAACTCTATCTTGATTGGCAACATCGCTATTTAGACTAAGCGCTATTCTTGTTTATAGCTTTTTCTTTTCTAATCCAATTATTTTTTCTAGAAAAAAAACAGCATTTTATTATCAGACCAATCATTTAAACAAAGAAATATTATGTATATGCAATTATTTTATCTGTTTTTTTTAGACATTAAAATGACATAAGGCATGGCGCATCTATAAAAAATAGTTTAGAATCCGGTATTTTCTATCATTTTTACAGTATTTTATGCCATTACCCACAACGATTCTCGAACTCAAAGCATTACTTGAAAACACTGCATTATCATTAACCGCTCAGGAAGCAACTCTTTCTTTACAATATACTGCTTTTAATGCGAGCGAAGACTTTCTTAAACCCGCCTTTGATAATACTATTACAGAAGATGCTCAACTTGTGCAACAATATAGGCTTATTCCTGGAGAATTATCAGCAAATATAGCAGCGCTTGACCAAATCAGACAACATCAAGTACATCTTTCTGATATTGCTGGCTCTGTCTTATGTTCAAGTTTACCCGCTTTACAAATTATTGCTTTAGAAGAAACACTTTGTGTCTCTGCAACAATTTTAAAGCGTATGACAGAAAAGGTGCAACTTCTAGCAACCCTTCAAGCACATATTAGGCAGTTTAGTGGAATAGAATCCAAATTCTCAAGCTTACGAGACATTATCAATGCCTCTATGAAAGTGTATACCTGTTTTGACAACAGTGATGATGATAACGTCGACTTGCAGACGCGTTTTGCCAAACGATTAGAGACTACACCAGAACCTTACGACGACTCAGACATCAGTTGGCCTTCTTTTTCAGATTCTTCGTCAGATGATGAAAGATCAACGTTCCTGCTACAATTTCAGCAATTGGCACTGGCTCCCGAAGAAGATGATGCACCTGCAAATACAAGCAATGCCGTTACACACTCTTTTACGCCTTCTTTTAGTTGATTCTCTCTAGTCAAGGTGGACATGCTTTTGCTCTGTCCGCCATACATATTTTGCATATCTCCTTTTTTGCCTTGTTTGATGAACTTAATACTACTCCAGGATTTCTTGCCCAATATCTTGCTTCACGTTCATGGCTCTCGTTCCTGCTTAATTAATTTTAATAAATTAAGCAATATATTTTCCATTTCATTTTTCTCATACTATGAGAATATACAACGATTATTGAAATAATCTCGGAATACATTCCGAATTTACAGCGTATATTCGGAATTCACTGTGGACTTTTGATTCAATTTACAGCATGGATACCAATCAAATTTAATAAAGCCGTATAATCGCCCTTATCTGCCTGTTTTAATGCAGCAATATAAGATTTTCTTCTTTCGCTCATTTTAGATAACGCATAGCCTCCTGACCAATCTATTGCTTTATGCCCTAATCTATTTACTAATAATGTATCGGCCATAATCCTCGCGTGACGGCCATTTCCATTTGGAAACAAATGAATATAAACTAATTTATGATGAAACCTTATTGCGACTTCCATAGGTAAAAACGTTTTATGCTCTATCCAATAATGAGTATCATCGATTAACATACGAAGTTGCGTTGATATATGAATGGGATCAATGCCAATATTTTTTTCAGATTTACGAAACATTCCTGCCCATTTCCAAACATCTCCAAATAGCTTTTTGTGCAACTCTTTGATAAAAACTTCACTAAGCACATCGACACTTTTTTTATTTTTTAACCATTTCAAACCTGACTCAATATTGGCTTGCTCAAGATGATCAAGTTCCTCTCTTGTCGTAATATGCTTAAATTTCAGTCCTGCAATTTCATCCGGATCTAATGGGGTTGCACCTTCAGGATAAATAATCATTTTTATTTTCCTCATCCTGATCCCATAAGTCAGAGGGCATTTTGTCTATTATTTCACGGGTCAATCTGCTAATCTCGAATTGTCTCTTTTCTGCTGACAATAACTGTTCCTCTAATGCCATTTGCACATTTACTTTTTCTACTAGATATTTGGCTTTACGCTCCGCTTGCTCACTAATTAAACCATCTACGGTTTCAGGCGGAACGATTGCATATATAAAAGAACATCCCATTGCTTCGGCTACTCGTTGCATCGTTTTGATTGTTACACCTGCATTTAATTCTTCTTTTTCAAACTTAAAAACCTGCCCTCGTGAAACCCCTAATCTTTTAGCAAGCTGAACCCGAGACATTCCTAATGCCTTTCTCACGGTACAAATCCACCCTTCAGTAGGTATTTTCTGAGTCAGTAATCCCTTTTTTGTGTGATCCACAATTTTTTTATATTGATCTGCGACGATTTTTTTAAGAGCCATTGTATACCTATAGGTGAACAATATTTTATAATCTGTATACCTAAAGGTATACATATATATTTTTATTGTCAACCTTTAGGTATACAAAATATTTTAACCATTTGAATTATATATATTTATTTAAAATTAGGGTTAAGCATAAGGATAGGCTTTACTCAGGCTAGACTTACTTGTAGGGAAGAAGCGTGCTTAAGCAATGAGAATATTTGCACATGGAAAAGAGAAAGCGTTTGAAAATCCTCTACTACTAAAAAGCAGAGGATTTTTTATCGAGCCTATGTCTCAATCATTTAGAATGGGATATCGTCATCAAACTCTTCATGCGCAGGCGCAGTTTGAGATTGTTGTGATTTCGCAGAAGAACGAGGTGCAGCATGTTCAGAAGAAGCAGGCGTATATTCAGCAGATGCCCCCCCACGACCATCTAACATTTGCATATCTGCAGCAACGATTTCAGTTGTGTAACGATCTACACCACTTTGATCTTGCCATTTACGCGTACGCAAGCTACCTTCGATAAATACTTTACTGCCTTTGCGTAAATATTCACCAACGATTTCTGCCAAGCGATTGAAAAACACCACACGATGCCATTCAGTGCGCTCTTGATTCTCTCCTGATTGCTTGTCTTTCCATGTTTCAGATGTTGCAACCGTTATATTTGCCACAGCACCACCGCTTGGCATATAACGCATTTCAGGATCGGCACCTAAGTTACCGATTAATATTACTTTGTTAATACCTCGAGCCATACTATTTCCTCCGTTCTGGATATTTAAATTTTTTGCTCACCAAGTTCATATGTGTTTTTAAAAGAGATATTTGAGATCACCATAAACCATACACCCAGTAATACAGTGCTCAAAACAGCAACGCCCCAATTCGGCCAGTACTGACACAGTACGCCACCAATGACGCCCCCAAAAAACAACCCTAAAAATTGTACTGAAGAATACACGCCCAATACCAAACCTCGTCTTGTATTTGGGGCAACTTTCGAGACCATCGCAGGCATAGATGCTTCTAAATAATTAAAAAATGCAAAAAATAAGACACTCATTATTACAAAGATAATTGCCTGTTGTGTCTGTAACCAAATCGGCAACACACAAAACAAACCAAGCACAGCAAGCATAATGCCTTTTTTTTGTGTGGTCTCATCATCTGCCCTTCTCAAAAATGGCCCAACACATAACAATGAACCAATCAACACAGGTAGATAAAATTGCCAACTTTGTGCTTTATCTAAAGCCAATATTGCTTGTACTTTATGCGGTACCACTAAGAAACTCATCGTTAAGACCGCATGCAACATAAATACACTCAAATATAAACGCCATAAATGACGATGATGTATTGCAATAGCCAATTCTTTGGGTGCAAAAGAAAGTGTTTGTGGTGCAGCTGCTTGCTCAACTGGGGACGATGGCATACGTATTACCCATCCCATACCAAACAACCCCAAAGCGGCTGTCAGCCAGAATAATCCCTTTATTCCAAAATAGGCATCTACAATAGGCCCAATAGCGACCGATAGAGTGAAGGTTGCCCCAATACAAATACCCACAATTGCCATGGCGCGCGTCCTGACAGCCGGTCGAGTCGTATCTGATAAATAAGCAAGTAATGTTGCGCCAATGGCACCAGCACCTTGAATCGCACGCCCGATGGTAATGCCCCACAATGTGGTCGCACTCGCTGCAATTACGCTCCCACAGGCAAATAAACACAAGCCCGCTAGTATAACGCGTTTCCGACCATATTTATCTGATAAAGCGGCCAACGGTAATTGTAATAAGGCCTGGAGTAAACCATAACTCCCGAGCGCACATCCAACTAAAGTCATCGAGGCATCGGGATAATGATTTGCATATAAAGCTAACACAGGAAAAATCATAAAGATACCTAACATTCTTGAGGCAAAGATCAACCCAATCATAAAAGTTGTTCTTATTTCGTTAGGCAACATAGTCGGCAAGATCTTCTCCTGACTTTCTTCTCAGATTAAATCAACGTATATTAACAAGTTTGTTCAATTTGCGGAAAGCTTAGATCGCAAAAATAGGTCATTATGGATCAAATCACAATTAAGGGTGCACGCACACACAATCTCAAAGCGGCCGATCTTAGCCTGCCTCGCGACAAACTCATTGTTATCACAGGTTTGTCTGGCTCTGGTAAATCCTCACTTGCTTTTGATACATTGTATGCAGAAGGTCAACGTCGCTATGTTGAATCCCTCTCCTCTTATGCGAGGCAATTTCTCTCTGTCATGGAGAAACCAGATGTTGACCATATAGAAGGATTATCGCCAGCCATTTCCATTGAGCAAAAAACAACCTCTCATAATCCACGCTCTACGGTTGGAACAGTCACAGAAATTTATGACTATTTACGCTTATTATATGCACGTGTAGGACAACCTAAATGCCCAGAACACCGTATTGGGCTAGAAGCACAAACCATTACACAAATGGTTGATCATGTCTTATCTTACCCAGAAGACAGCAAAATTATCTTAATGGCACCGATTGTTCGTGACCGAAAAGGCGAGCATAACAAATTATTTGAAAATTTAAAAAGCCAGGGTTTTGTGCGTATACGTGTCAATGGCACTTTTCATGAGCTTGAATCTGTCCCAAAATTAGATCCTAAAAAGAAACACCGTATTGAAGTGGTCATTGATCGCATCAAGGTACGCAAAGATCTTCGCGTACGTTTGGCAGATTCTTTTGAAACAGCCTTAAATACGAGTCAAGGACTGGCACAAATTCATAATCTTGACACCAATGAAGAAATTCTCTTTTCTGCAAAATATGCCTGCTCTGAATGCGGCTATAATTTACCCGAATTAGAACCACGATTGTTTTCTTTTAATAATCCAGCCGGTGCATGCGAACATTGTGATGGTTTGGGGCACAAACAATTTTTCGACCCCAATCGCGTAGTACAAATGCCTGAGGTAGGACTTGCCAGTGGCGCTATTCGAGGCTGGGATAGAAGAAGTCCTTATTATTTTAGTATTTTAAAATCATTGGCAAAACATTTTGATTTTGATTTAGAAACGCCTTATAAAAACCTTCCTAAAAAAATCCAAAACTTATTGTTGTACGGCAGTGGTGAAGAAGAAATTACCTTTAGCTATCAAAGTGAACAAGGTGGCGTACGCCGTAAGAAAAGTACCTTTGAGGGTGTTATCCCTAATCTTGAGCGTCGTTATCGTGACACGGATTCAGAATTTATCCGAGAAGAACTTGCACGCTATGTTGCAAATCAACCTTGTCCAGAATGCAAAGGCACACGTTTAAATCTACATGCCAGAAATGTATTCATTAATGAACAGCCTTTATCTTATGTAACTGCACTTTCTATTACGAATTGCTTATCTTTTTTTGAAAAAACAAAATTAAAAGGCAAGAACAAAGAAATTGCAGATAAAATACTCAAAGAAATCAACCAACGACTGAAATTCTTAATTGACGTGGGTTTGAACTATTTAACCTTAGACAGAGCAGCAGAAACACTTTCAGGCGGTGAAGCACAACGTATTCGTTTAGCCAGTCAAATTGGCGCCGGCTTAGTCGGTGTGATGTATATTTTAGATGAGCCATCCATTGGGCTGCATCAGCGAGACAATGAGCGATTACTCGGCACATTGAAGCACTTACGCGACCTAGGCAATACTGTCATTGTGGTAGAACACGACGAAGATGCAATTTTATGTGCAGATTATGTGGTAGACGTAGGGCCAGGCGCCGGTGTACATGGTGGCTCTATTGTAGCGACAGGCTCCCCTGATAAAATTAAAAAAGCTAAAAACTCCATTACAGGTCAATATTTATCTGGGAAATTATCGATCCCAGTACCGAAAACACGCAAAACAGCCGATCTTAAAAAAACCATTAGCATTGAAGGCGCAAACAGTAACAATTTACAAAATGTCACGGTACACTTTCCTATTGGTTTGATGACGTGTATTACCGGTGTCTCTGGCTCTGGAAAGTCCACCTTGATCAATGACACACTCTATCCCGTGGCTGCACACTTACTTAACCGCGCAGCTTTGGAGAAACATGGTAACTATACAAAGATTTCTGGCTTAGAACATCTGGATAAAGTGGTATGCATTGATCAAAGCCCCATTGGTCGTACACCGCGTTCTAATGCAGCAACTTATACCGGTCTCTTTAGCCATATCCGTGATTTATTTGCTGGCACACAAGAAGCCAGAACCCGAGGTTATGCAGTAGGACGTTTTAGCTTTAATGTCAAAGGTGGACGCTGCGAGGCCTGCCAAGGCGATGGTCTCATTAAAGTAGAAATGCATTTTCTCGCTGACATATACGTCATGTGTGATGTCTGCAAAGGCAAGCGCTACAACAATGAAACTTTACAAATTCTCTATAAAGGCAAAAACATTCATGACGTTTTAGAATTAACCATTGAAGATGGTTTAGCCTTTTTTGAAGCAATACCTGCGATTGCACGCAAACTACAAACCCTCATGGATGTTGGACTGTCCTATCTAAAACTTGGACAAAGTGCAACCACACTCTCTGGTGGTGAAGCACAACGCATCAAATTAGCAAAAGAACTCTCCCGCAGAGACACGGGTAACACACTGTATATCTTAGATGAACCAACAACGGGCTTACATTTTCATGACGTTAAACAGCTCTTAGAGGTTCTCTCACATTTAAAAGAGCGCGGTAATACCATTCTTGTTATTGAGCACAATTTGGATGTGATTAAAACAGCAGACTGGATTGTGGATTTAGGCCCTGAAGGCGGCGATGGTGGTGGTCAAATCATTGTTGCAGGCACACCAGAAACAGTGGCCAAAACGAAGAATTCCTATACTGGCCGGTTCTTAAAACCTATATTATAGTCTTAGCGTGAATCTCGAGGGTGTTTCTTCGCCCTCGCAATCCTCATTACGCCTATCCAACCACACTCCTGCTATAACATTATGCATACTCTTATCTGTCTATTCGAACACTTCATCCTATTGCACAATCATATTCGTTGACTAACAAACATATTTGTTTAAACTTAAGCCAAACTCAATTACGTCTCAATCTTTATTAAAATTTAAGGGTGCTCTTATGTTCGGATATATATGGGAAAGTTTTTCAAATTGGTGGTGGCCTGTAAAGCCAGAAGATATCTGCGGCAACATATTTGCACAAATTGGTCACCCAGAATGGCCTTTGCCTGAACAAGCGAAAGAGCTATTTTGCACGATGGAAAAATTAACCAATACAACGAGCTGGCCTTTGCTACTTGGTGTTACTGCATTGACAGCAGAAGAATTCGTCCGTCGCGGTGGACCTCAGTACCTATGGGACAAAGTTCGCAGAAAAACAGCCGGCGAGTTAATGATGGATGCAGTTAAAATTGCAATGGCAAGCAAATATGGTATTCAATACGTGCTTATTATGGAAGTGATTTCAAAGCATCTTGATACTATTTTACCAACAGTTATTGATGGCAAAAAATCGCAATTGCAGGCAGGCGCTTTTAAAAATTTATCAAAGATCCAATTTGATGCACCTGAAACTCAAGCAGAAATTGAAAAAATAATTGACCAATCATTAGTTGAGAGTTTAAAAAACTACGTTAAATTATATGCAGCTGAGTTTAACGACGCAACGTCAGAAAGGCGTACTGAAATGCTGGATGGACTGAGCAAATTTTGCATAGAGGGAACAGCCCTGCCACCGGCAAAAAGCAAAGTCAGCGATGCCATAACGCCGGTTAAACTCTCATAAACTCAAACAACAAACTGAACACAAGAGATTCTGTGAAAATGCTCACAGAATCTCTTTTTACTGAATAGATAAATTATGACATTCGCAAAAAATCACTCTAAGTACAAGGCTTCATAGAGGATTGTTGTACTCTCTTTTCCTGACTCAAAACAACATGTTCTACCTCAGGTGCGCGTGAAGATTGAGCATCAAACCCTGGCATAAAACTAGGCGCACTGTAAAGTACGCTATCAGTCTCTTGATCGCTTGTTTTTTCAGTAAGATGCGTGTTTTCTAATTGTGTCACCAAAGCACGTGCTTGCTCAATTTCTATCATATGAATGAGTTCAGGCATTGCATCCAGCAGTAAATCATTACTGCTGTTCATCAATACTTGTAATGCATCTTTATTTTCCTTATTTTTCCAGCATACATCAGAATAAGGGATCATTGCTTTAATCACATCCGGGGTTTGTACTCTGAGTGCACGCTGAAAATCCATACCTCTAAACCTGACACCCGCATCTATAAAACATTGAATAATACTTAGAGGGCATTCAACAATAAATTTAGCCACATAATCATCGGCTTTATCTGCTTCGCTTATTTTTATACCATGCTCTGTGTCTAAGTACTCAAGCATATATTTTAGGTTTTCGATACGCGCTTGCATGTTCTTAGGAGAACCATTCTCATCAAAATATATTGCACACAGTCCAACCAATACTTTGGAAATGTAATAGCGTTCATTTTTTCTATCAAAACCATAAGCAATGTCTTCCTGATAGTCTCTTAAAGCGCGTGGTAAATGTTTATCGAGATCTTGCAGTGCTAGCTTCTGTTCATCCTGAAGCGCAATAAATGCTTGTACAGCGCCAAATACAGCATTTTCAGGGAATTGCTGTGCCACCCAAATGAGAGGACTTCTAGCAACTGCATCAGAAATAGTGTCTGCATTAGATATAAAACAGTTTGGATCTTGGGCATGAAGATATTTCAAGCACTCTAAAGAGACGTTAGACATTGCTAACATCAAAGCATAATCATAACCAACAGCAATTTCATAAGGCAATTCAAAGCCACCAATATATAGCGTCATCCCCTCTTGTAATTTTTTATAATGAAAGCCAGCATTTTTTGCTGCGGCTACAATATCAGCTCTATCATGCATCAGTGCATTAGTCACAACATCATTGAAACGCTTAGTGTCTTTAACAATCGCACTATTTTCTAACAATACCAACAACACATCAAAGCCATAATCCATTTTATCTGCTAAGCCTGCTTCCGGCATAAATTCAGCAAAGGCGCCGATGAAATCTGCTTTTTCATTCAAAGAAAAAATAATATCTAAAGGAGAATGACCTGACACATTTTCTACATTCGGATTTGCGCCTAGTTCAATTAGTTTTTCTGCAGCGCTACGTGCATTACGGATAGCAGCAAGATGTAAGGGGGTAATATTCAATCTTGTACCAGGACAATCTAATTGTGCGCCATGTTTGACTAAGAGTTCGATCGCAAAGGGATTATTTTTAATAGCAGCCCAATGCAACGGTGTTAAGCCTGCATTATCCATCATATTTACAGGCTCTTTACGTGCTATGCAGTTTTCAATGTCGTTGTATGAGCCTCTTTTAATTGCCTCAAATAAATTCATATCAACCTCCCTGTTGTAACAAATTATCTTCTTTTTTATGTTCAATTTCTTACTTTTAATAATACATACAGCCTCATGTCCTTCATCTCTAACAGGCAGCGCATCTACAAGAAAGGTTTTTCATCATCTGGAGCCAATCACTGACAACATACCGAGCAATTCTCTACATTGTCAGAAAAGTTGCTGAACTAAAATCTATTCTGATTCTGATTTATCAGGACACCCAAAGATTTATCTGAAACGATTTATTTGGGACAGCCATGTTTATCTTGTTTATCTATGGGACACCCACAATTATGAATAGCTATGCGACTTATCTAAGTAGCGCTTTGTAAAACAACTATTGCTTGAATCTAAGCGCCCATATATATTAGTTAATATTCTGATTTTCAATCGAAGTGAATTGAATGATTAACTTAAAACAAGGATGTTTATTTGCTCTAAGCCTGACGGCCCTGCTTTCCGTTAATACTGCTTTTAGCTTCGCGCCTTTGAATGCAAAGCCATTTTTAAGTGCCGACATTGGCTACAGAGATCTGGATTTTCAAGATGATCAAGGTGGCAATGTATTTAAATCAAGCCTGCCACAAAGCAGTGTGCAAGTTGGTCTGCGCTTCTGGGATTTCTTTGGTTTTCAATTTGGATATGAACGCACCCGCAGAGAGGGGAAAACAGCACGCATAGGACCTAATGAGATTGTGCTTGGACGCCATATTCCAGCAAATGGTTCTGAACATCATTCAACAGAAAGTGGTCTACAAGGCCAATATTTTGATTTACTTGCCTTTGTTCCTACACATCCAATGACGCATTTAGAATTTGTCTTTGGTTTAGGCATTATGCGCTCAAAATTACTACACAATGATCTGGTTGTCGGTAGGAACGATGATACTTTGCTTGCACCAGAATCTCGAACCTTCAGACAGAAAAAAACCCATACGCGCGTATTTGGTGGTATTCAAAAACTATTTGATGTTCATCAAAACCGCTTCATTAAGCAAGCAGGCCTCAGAGCACTCGTCACGTGGGAAAACACGAGCCAACATAAAGCTCAACCACCTTTAGAGATTCAAGATTCTTTTGCTACAGCCCAAAATAGCTATGTGTTTTCTTTAGGCGTGATTGTTTCAGGTTAACTTTTTATGAGTGGAGAAAATGAATTTTTCCACTTTGTAAACTGAGGGATCCCCACGAATTTATACGAGATTATCATCATAGCGAGCCTCTTTCTGATTGATGAGCATCGCGAATCAAGCTCCCACTTTTTGAAGGGGGATGCGCACTGGCAAGTGCGCAAGGAGGATTGATACTGAGAGCTAAGTTCAAACAGGCTAAATCCCTCTGCACGTACAGCTAAGCTACGCTGAACGAGCGTCTCCCCTTACAAAGTAAGAACATGTTCGCTTTGCGAACGAAGAAACAGACAGTACTTATTAACTTCAGACTCATCACTGCGCGCACTAAACAATTCGTGGGGATACCTCAGTTTGTAAAGAGGGAATTCGCGTTGCGAATCAAAAACCACAATACTAAAAATTACAATACAAAACCAAAACAGTTATTCGTTACTACAGAGCTGACACTTCCCTGTAATCTCAACACTATGCCCTAGTGAAGGGAAACCCACTTCTTGTGCGAATGAACCCAAAATCTGTAACAAAGATTGTTTGATGTTAATTTCTTTAACAATTTTGCATTGCTGGCAAATCAAAAACAACGCACTCCCTTCATGAGTCGCATTTTCACAAGATGTATAAGTCAAATTTGAACGTATTTTATGAACCAATCCTTTGTCTTCAAGATATGATAATGCTCGATAAACTGTCATTGGTTTTGCATTTGGCAAGGTTGTTCGAATCATATCTAAAATTTCATACGCACTTTGTGGTGCAGTTTTGCTTCGTATTGACTGATAGATCAGTGCCTGAACAGGCATTAACTTATGTGACGGAAATGGTTTAGTCATTTCAATTCTGGATTGATTTTTTATAAAGCAACCCCATACGATATCGAAACTTTCAGATAAAAAATAACGTTAATACTTAATAAAAATACAAGACACCACTCTAATTCAAAAACGCATTTCAAAAGAGAGTGGAAACATTTAACACTTAAGTTTTAAGTGTTTTAAGCAACATTTGCTACTTCAGATTCAGGCTCATGATCATGCTGCTTACTGAAGTAATCATAGGTTAAATAACCACCGCCCAACAATAATGCTGTTGATACACCGTACCAAAATGATCCCCATCCCATGTAGCCAGCAATTGCAGTTGTTGTACCAACAGCAATGCACGCACCTGGAACGATTGGGCAAACTGGGCATCCACCAGCCACATTTTGCAATTCATTATTATTAATAACTCTCATTTATAGTGTCCTATCAAGTTACAAAAGAGAATTATCTTATACATCACTTCCAAACATTTGCAAATGCTTAAAGCAACTTATGCAGTGGTCACTTCAGAAGCAGGCCTATCAGACTTCTTTGGTTTCTTGCTCCACGCAAGAATTCCCCAAATACACATGCCCAGATACACTAAAAATAAAAATGCTTGTGCATAGGCATTTAAAGTAAGATTGTAAGCAATCCAGCCTATGTTTGATAATGCCCACAACCACTGACCAATTACACTTTTCTTAATAATAAAAACATTTCCTGTTAAAGAAATAACAACCAATCCC
This sequence comes from Candidatus Berkiella sp., assembly GCA_050252335.1. Lineage (GTDB taxonomy): Bacteria > Pseudomonadota > Gammaproteobacteria > Berkiellales > Berkiellaceae > Berkiella_A. Next base: position 21,028 of record JBFWLB010000015.1, read on the forward strand.
CAGCTGAGTACTTCCCAATTCATCGTCATGTTTATGATTCCTTGTTTGTTATGATAGTTCATTATTTTGTTTGATAATTCAGTCATTTTCACACAGCATCACGAGCGTGATAGTCATGAGAAAATTCTACATAATCGATGCACTATGAATTTTAACCCTCACCTGTCCTTCGGACTTCCTCTCTCAAAATTGGTAGAGGAAAAAATCATTCGCTACGCTCATTTGTTTCAGAAATTAATTTGATGAGTGCAACGAGTCATAACGCCTCTACCATTTTGAGAGAGGCCGGCTGAAAGCCTGGTGAGGGTTTAAAAAACTAAGAAAGAAGTCAGCCTTTATCATTATCTTTGCGAAACTTGAATAACAAATATTAAAAATACAGCGCGCAAAAAAAAGCCAGGACTTAGCCTGGCTTCTTAAATTTCTTTACTAATCGAAGAGATTAAGCATTTGCATTCGCATTAGCGCGTTCTCTATCAACTAATTCGATCAATGCCATTGGAGCACAGTCACCTGCTCTGAAACCGCATTTTAAAATTCTCAAATAACCACCGGGTCTAGCTTTGTTTTTAGGTCCGATGTCATTGAATAGTTTAGTTACAATGTCACGATTTCTAAGACGATTAAATGCAAGACGACGGTTCGCTAAGCTATCATTTTTCGCTAAAGTAATGAGTGGCTCAACAACCTGGCGTAATGATTTAGCCTTAGGTAAAGTGGTTTTTATAATTTCATGCTCTAGTAATGAAGCCGCCATGTTACGAAACATTGCTTTTCGATGACTGCTATTTCTATTTAATTTTCTTCCTGCTTTACGATGACGCATTTTCGCACCTAAACTTTTTCTTAATATTTAATCGTTTTAGCTTAATTTAAAGCGCGTTGAATTAAGATTCTTTACGCTCTAACCCCGCAGGTGGCCAACCCTCTAATCTCATACCTAATGATAGGCCTTTGGCTGCTAATACATCTTTGATCTCTGTTAAAGATTTTTTACCCAGGTTAGGAGTTTTTAATAACTCCATTTCTGTGCGCTGTATTAAGTCACCAATGAAAAATATATTTTCTGCTTTTAAGCAATTTGCAGAACGTACTGTTAATTCAAGTTCGTCTACAGGGCGCATTAAAATAGGATCGATTCCAATTTCTTTCTTGCGCTCTTCTGGCTTTTCTTGGCTCTTGAGATCAACAAACACAGATAATTGCTCTGCCAATATGGTCGCAGATCGTCTGATAGCTTCTTCAGGATCTAAGGTACCATTGGTTTCAATATCAATGATAAGTTTATCAAGGTCAGTTCTACCTTCAACACGTGCGCTTTCAACATTATAGGTCACACGTTTTACAGGACTGAAAGAAGCATCTAATTGCAAATTACCAATGGTTATAGCTTCACTTTCAGCTACTTTTCTTAAGATAACAGGTTCATAGCCTCTGCCACGCGCAACCGTAATTGTCATCTTAATTGAACCATTGTTTGTAATATGAGCAATCACATGATTAGGATTTACAATTTCAATATCATGATCAAGCTGAATATCACGTGCACATACTGGACCAGTCCCGGTCTTTTCTAGTTGGAGCTCAACTTCATCTTTGTGATCTCCATGCATCCTAAAGGCTAAACCTTTAAGATTCAGTAATATTTCTACGACATCTTCTTGTATGCCTTCAATTGTGGTGTACTCATGAAGCACGCCTTCAATTTTTACTTTAACAGCAGCAGCACCTGGCATACTTGAAAGGAGAATTCTTCTGAGAGCATTTCCTAAGGTATGACCAAATCCTCTTTCTAAAGGCTCAAGGGTTACTCGAGCCTCATTAGGATTAAGTTGATTTACAATAATATTGCGGGGCTTTAGAAACTCTGTCACAGCACGTTGCATGTAACACTCCTCCGGTCAGGTTTACTTAGAGTAGAGCTCTACAACTAATAGTTCATTTATATCAGATGGTAACTCATCACGATCAGGAACTCGCTTATACTCGCCTGTAAATTTTTGTGAATCTACAGTAACCCAATCAACCCAACCTTTTTCTTCTGCATGTTTTAATGCGTCAACAATACGCACTTGGTCACGGGATCTTTCTCGAATAGAAACGATATCGCCAGCTTTAACTTCAAAAGATGGAATATTAACACATCTGCCATTTACTAAGATAGCTTTATGAGAAACGAGTTGGCGACCTTCTTTACGTGTAGCTGCAAAACCCATTCTATAAACGATATTGTCTAAGCGTGATTCTAATAATTGAAGAAGGATCACACCTGTTGCGCCCTTTTGACGAGCAGCTTGCTTATACATGCGTCTAAATTGTCTTTCAAGAACCAAATATTTAAATTTAAGCGCCTGCTTTTCAGTTAGCTGAAGAGCGTAGTTTGTGTCACGTTTACGATTAGCACCATGCTGTCCTGGTCTCGTTTGATGGCTACATTTCGTCTGTAAATCTCTTACTTTGTGCTCTAGATCTTTTTGATAACGTCTAGATAACGCACAAGTAGGTCCTAAATACCTTGCCATAATGACTCGCCTATTTCTGTATTACTAAATTAAACTCTTCTTTGCTTAGGTGCTCTGCAACCATTAAATGGTATGCCAGTCACATCATATATTGCTGTTACAGAGACAAAATCTCTTACAGCACGCACAGATGCATCGCGCCCAGGTCCTGGACCATAAACACGAACCTCAGCTGATTCAGCACCATAAAGTTCTTTGGTCTTTTGGATTGCTTTAGCAGTCGCGACTTGACCTGCAAATGGCGTACTCTTTCTAGAGCCACGAAAACCACTGCCACCCGCAGTTGCCCAAGCTAAGGCATTGCCCTTAACATCAGTGATGGTGATGATAGTATTATTGAATGAAGCAAAAACATGCACGATGATGTCAGAAATAAGGCGTTTAACCCTTTTCTTTCCACCACGACCCTTACTACCACTCGCAGAGCCTTTATCACCAGATTTACCATCTGATCCTTCGGTCTCAGTGCCAATTACACCTTGTTCTGTGTCTTCTTCAATTATTTGAGTACTATCAACCATGCTCACTATCCAAACTAGTTAAAACGGATTTTTACTTTTTACTAACTTTATTGCCACGAGCACCTTTACGGGTTCTGGCGTTAGTTCTCGTGCGCTGACCACGTAAAGGCAGACGGTTACGATGTCGCTTGCCTCTGTAGCAACCAATATCAACCAAACGCTTGATTCGCATAGCGATTTCGCGTTTGAGATCACCTTCAGTAGAAAGTTTTGCAACTTCATTCTGAAGTAGTCGAACAACTTCTAAATCTAAGTCTTGTACCTTAGTATCACCTTTGACGCCAACACGCTCACATAATTCTTCAGCACGTGTTGCACCAATACCAAAAATACTACGCAAAGCAATTCTAACATGCTTACGAGGTTCTAATGGAACGTTTTGAATTCGAACCACAGCCATAATCTATAGTCTCCTAAAAACCCACCACGGAGTGAGGATCGCAAATCCTACTCGAGGGTATAACAAATGTCAAAGATGTATATGCGAAAATGATTCTTAACCTTGTCTTTGCTTATGGCGAGGATCATCTTTACAAACTATGAATAAGGTTTTCTTATTTCGCTTTGTACGACTAACAACCTTACAGTGCTTACACATTTTTTTTATTGAAGCGCGAACTTTCATGATTACCTCAAAAATCTTAACCTAATAATCCAAAGCCACCTGGACCACCACCTTTACCCTTTATATTTGCTTTTTTTAGCAGTGACTCATATTGTTGCGACATCAAATGAGCTTGCACTTGCGCAATGAAATCCATAATCACAACAACAACGATTAACAACGAAGTTCCACCAAAATAAAAAGGAACTTGCCACTGATAAACTAAAAATTCGGGCATTACTGCGACAGCTGTTATGTAAATTGCGCCAATCAACGTCAAACGTGTCATGACTTTGTCGATATAATTAGCTGTTTGCTCACCTGGACGAATACCAGGAACAAAGGCACCAGAACGCTTTAAGTTGTCAGCTGTCTCTCTTGGATTAAATACCAGAGCCGTGTAGAAAAAACAGAAAAATATTATACCGGTAGTTAGCAATAAAATATATGGAAGCTGGCCAGGTTGTAATGCCATGCTTATGTTATTCATCCAAGATAAACCACCTTCTGCTTTACCAAACCACTGTGCCAATGTAGCTGGAAACAAAATTAAGCTTGATGCAAAGATAGGTGGAATAACACCTGCCATATTAATTTTCAAAGGTAAATGACTTTGCTGTGCGGCATACATCATTTTACCCTGCTGTCTTTTTGCGTAATTCACTGTAATACGTCTTTGGCCACGTTCTACAAATACAATGAAAGCAACGACTAGCAACATAACCGCAACTAAAAATACCAATGCTATAGGTTGCATTAAGCCTTGTCTTACTTGCTCAAAGGTATTACCAATTGCGCCGGGTAAACCGGAAACAATACCTGCAAAAATAATGAGCGATATTCCGTTGCCTACACCTTTTTCAGTGATTTTTTCACCTAGCCACATCAAGAACATAGTTCCTGTGACCAAAGAAAAGGTTGTTGTAATATAAAATATAGCGCCAGTATGCATAGCAGCTGATCCTGCTAATACTTTACTCATACCGAAAGCTTGAAAAAATGCTAAAAACAACGTTCCATAGCGCGTATACTGCGCAATCTTTCTGCGACCTGTTTCGCCTTCTTTCTTCAACTGTTCTAATTTAGGAGATACGACCGTCATTAACTGCATGATAATGGATGCAGATATATACGGCATAATACCTAGAGCAAATATAGATAGGCGCTGTAAGGCACCACCCGAAAAAACATTTGCTAAACCTAGAATATTACTTTGTAGATTTCCAAATAACTCGCTTAAACGACCTGGATCTATGCCTGGGACAGGTATGTGTGCTCCAATTCGAAATACCACGAGTCCCCAAAAAACAAACCATAAGCGTTGTTTGAGTTCTTTTAGTCCACTCGAATGCTGTCCACCCATCCCCTTCATAAATTAATTCCCAGCCTCTACTGTGCCACCTGCTTTCAAAATAGCTTCTTTGGCACCGTTTGTTAAACGAACTTCTGGCGCAATCTTCAAGGCTTTATTGATTTCGCCTTTCATCATGACTTTAACAAATTTGATATGTGCATTGACGATATTTGCTTCTTTTAAGGTCTGCAAATTCACTGTATCCACGTCCAATTGATTGAGTTCATTCAAACGGATTTCTTGTGATAACAATGATTTTCTTGAGCAAAAACCAAATTTTGGTAAGCGTCTTTGCAAAGGCATTTGACCGCCCTCAAAACCAACTTTATGGTAACCACCAGAACGCGATTTCTGACCTTTGTGTCCACGTCCGCAGGTCTTGCCTAAACCACTACCAGGGCCACGACCAACTCTTCTCGCTGTTTGTTTTGAACCAACAGCAGGCTTTAAAGTATTTAACTTCATTTAAAGCTCCCTTACTGAAACCATATAAGAAATTTGATTAATCATTCCACGGTTTTCAGGTGTATCGAGCACCTCAACTGTCTGGTTAATGCGTCTTAATCCGATACCGTTGGCACTTGCAATATGATTCTTTTTTCTGCCTGATAAACTTTTAGTTAAAGTGACAGACACATATTTCGCTTGATTAGACATTTGATTTTTCGCCTGTAATTTCTTCAACCGTTTTACCACGCTTGTCCGCAATTGTAGAAGGAGAATAAGAATTCTTTAGACCCTTCATTGTTGCACGAACAACGTTGACCGGATTGGTTGATCCATAGCATTTTGCCAATATATTGTGCAAACCTGCTACTTCGAAAATAGCTCTCATTGCACCACCTGCAATAAGACCTGTACCATCAGACGCAGGCTTCATGAGTACTTTTGAAGCACCATGTTCTGAAATAATTGTATGATGGAGGGTATCGCCTTTCATTGGGATGGTAATGAGATTTCGTTTAGCGTTTTCCATTGCTTTACGAATTGCCTCTGGCACTTCTCTTGCTTTACCACGACCGACACCAACTCTACCCTGTCCGTTACCAACAACAGTCAACGCAGAGAAACCAAAGATACGTCCACCCTTAACTACTTTTGCAGTTCTGCGAACTTCAATTAGTCTTTCTTCGTATTGTCCTTCGGTAATTTCATTAGCTGATTGTGACATTAAAAGATTCCTCAAACGTTTACGCCATTTTCACGCACTGTTTCAACAAAGGCTTTCAAACGGCCTTGGTATTTAAAACCACCTCTATCTGAAGCAACTTTTTCAACACCTGCTTGCTTAGCTCTTGCTGCTAGTAATTTACCAACTTCAGTCGCCACTTCAGTTTTACTTTTGCCATTTAACTTTGCGCGTAACTCTTTATCTAAACTACTCGCACAAGCCAAAACTTTACCGCCTTCAGCAGCAATAATTTGGCCATAAATATGGCGAGGTGTGCGATGTAAACAAAGTCTAGCTATACCTGTTTCTGCACCAAGTTTTTTAATGTGTAGAGTCGTTTTTTGGCTTCTACGTAAACGCTGTGAACGTTTATTAATCATACACTGCCCTTAGTTATTTCTTTTTGGTCTCTTTCAAAATAATACGTTCGTCATGGTAACGGATACCTTTGCCTTTATAAGGCTCTGGTTTTCTAATGCCCTTACGAATATTTCTAATATCCGCAGCTACCTGACCAACCAAATGCTTTTCGATACCCTTCACGATAATTTCTGTCGCGCTAGGTGATTCAAAAACAATGCCTTCCGGTGCTGTATATTCAACAGGATGGGATAGACCAAGCGTTAAATTCAGCTTTGTTGTTTTACCAGCAGCAACTACTTGTGCTCTGTAACCTACGCCTACCAACACTAATTTCTTTTCAAAACCATTGGTAACACCATGAACATGGTTGCTTAACAATGCACGTGTTGTGCCTGCTAATGCATTACCGTTTGTTAGTCCTTCGCTTGGTTTGACGGTTATTTCGTTATTTGCATACTCAACACAAATACCTTGAATTAACGGCTGTGTTAATTCACCTTTAGAACCTTTAACCTTTACAAGACTAGCTTCTATTTTGATATCCACACCGTTTGGAACTGGTATGGGCTTTCTTGCTACTCTAGATGACATATCATTATCCCACTCAGTTTAAGCCACAAAACATAATACTTCGCCGCCTTGACCTAGCTTGCGCGCATCACGGCCCGACATTACGCCCTTAGAAGTAGAAACGATAGCAATGCCTAAACCGTCCATTACTTCAGGAATTTCATCACTGGAAAAATATCTTCTTAATCCAGGCGTACTCACTCTTTTAATCGTGTCGATAACAGGTTTTCCGTTAAAATATTTCAACTGAATTGTTAATTCAGGTTTTGCTTTGTCATCATTAACAGAAAACTTCTCAATATAACCTTCTGCTTGTAGCACTTTTGCTATAGCAGCTTTGAATTTTGAAGCAGGCATCGTAACACTGTCAAAGTGCGCTTTATGTGCATTTCGAATTCTTGTTAACATATCAGCAATTGGATCTTGCATACTCATAACTTTAATAAACCTCTTTCAGGTGTTACCAACTTGATTTAACTAGGCCAGGAACTTCACCACGCATAGCAAGTTCTCTTAACATATTTCGACAAACACCAAACTTTCTATAAACGCCTCTCGCACGGCCTGTCAATTTGCATCTATGAGACAAACGAACGTAAGAAGAATCCCTAGGCAACTTTTCCATTTCAGATAATACTTGATATTTTTCTTCAATAGACAAAGATGGATCGCTTAGCTTTTGCTTTAATGCTTCTCTCTTTTCACGATGTCGTTGCAAGTAAATTCTCTTATCTTCACGACGCATCATTCGGTTGCTTGCCATATTAATATGCCTCTTTAAACTTTTTGTTCCCTGAAGGGTAAATTGAACGCTTTTAATAACGCGTACGCTTCTGCATCAGTTTTTGCAGTTGTTGTGATAGTAATATCTAAACCACGTAAGCTATCAACCTTTTCATATTCTACTTCTGGAAAGGTAATTTGTTCTTTAATACCTAAGCTGTAATTGCCTCTTGAATCAAAAGAACGAGGATTAATACCTCTAAAATCTCTCACTCGTGGAAGCGCAACGGTAACGAGTCTATCCAAGAATTCATACATTCTATTGTTACGCAAAGTAACTTTACAGCCAATGGGCCAACCTTCTCTGATTTTAAAACCAGCGATAGATTTTCTTGTTTTTGTGATTACTGCTTTTTGACCAGCGATCAATGTTAATTGTTCTTCTGCGAACTTAACAATTTTCTTATCTTCAGCTGCTTTGCCAACACCCATGTTAAGGGTGATTTTTTCAATTTTTGGCACTTGCATAACATTGCTATAATTGAATTGCTTCATTAACTGAGGCGCAACAACTTCTAAATATTTTGTTTTTAAACGCGCTACATTTGTATTTTCTGCTGCAGCTTTTGTTGTTTTTTGCTTAGACATCTACCACCTCGTTAGAAGCTTTAAAATAGCGAACTTTTCTTCCATCTTCTAAAGTCTTCATGCCAACTCGACTTGCCTCATTAGAGGTTGGATCAAGCAACATAACATTGGAGTTATGAATAGGCTTTTCCTTAGGGATGATTCCACCTGGTTTTTGCAGTTGTGGATTTCCGCGAGTATGTCTCTTTACAACATTGATTCCTTCAACAAGTACATATAAGCCTTGTTGTGGTTTACTTTTCTTGGTCAAAACGGACAAAATTTTTCCAGTTCGACCTTTATCTTTACCTGTTATAACTTTGACTAAATCGCCTTTTTTAATTTTACGCATAATGCTCACTCTTAAAGGACTTCTGGTGCTAGAGAAATAATCTTCATGAACTTGTTTCTAAGTTCTCTGGTGACTGGCCCGAATATACGAGTGCCTACAGGCTGCATTTGCTCTGTGAGCAAAACGGCTGCATTACCGTCGAATCGAATTAAAGAGCCATCGTCTCTTCTAATGCCTTTCCGGGTACGAACGACAACAGCAAAAAGCACGTCACCTTTCTTTACTTTGCCTCTAGGAATGGCTTCTTTGACAGTTATTCTGATAACATCACCAATGCCGGCGTATCGTCTCTTTGACCCACCTAACACTTTGATGCACATCACTCTGCGTGCGCCGCTGTTGTCTGCCACATCGAGCACACTTTGCATCTGAATCATGATTTCACTCCGACTTCACAATACGATATGGCCAAAAGGCCAAGATTTTATCACTCTTATGTTCTTTAGTGAATGCCCATATTTAACAATCAAGACTAACTTAATTGGTTTTTAGCAGCTTCTACTATTTTAACCAATGCCCAAGTCTTGGTTTTTGACACAGGACGAACCTGTTTAATCTCAACCAAATCACCCATATGGCACTGATTATTCTCATCGTGAATGTGATACTTAGTTCTACTTCTCATTACCTTACCGTAGGTTTCGTGGCGCTTAGCCCACTCAACAACAACAGTTCTAGTTTTGTCTCTGCTATCACCAATGACACGTCCAACTAAGGTACGAATAATTTTCTCAGCCATTAGGACTATCCTCTTTGCTTCTCAGTTAAAATTGTTTTTACACGTGCAATGTTTTTTCGAATTTCACGAATACGGTGGGTTGTTTTAACTTGACCGTTACTCACTTGCATTTTCAAAACAAACTGCTCTGTACGGAACTCAGAAAGTACTTTCTTCAGAGCTTCCATATCAAGAGATTTTAAGCTATCAATTTTCATCTACATCACCGTTCTTGCAACTAGTTCAGTTTTAACTGGAAGTTTTGCCGCCGCTAATTGAAAGGCTTGCATAGCAACTTCTTGTGTTACACCTTGAATTTCATAGAGAACTTTTCCAGGCTGCACGAGTGATACATAGTACTCAACGTTACCCTTACCTTTACCCTGTCTGACTTCCAAAGGTTTTTGTGTAATTGGTTTATCTGGAAATATGCGTATCCAAATCTTACCGCCACGCTTAATAAAACGCGTCATTGCTCGTCTAGCGGCCTCGATTTGTCTTGCTGTAATACGACCTCTTTCTACAGTTTTCAAACCGAAATCACCAAAACTCACATCGCTTCCCCGATGCGCTAAACCTCGGTTACGGCCTTTGTGCTGTTTTCTATATTTTGTCCGTTTTGGTTGTAGCATGAAATGCCCCCTACGCTTCAACAGCAGCAGCGTCAGCGTGACTACCTGCTGTCAAGTCTTTATCTAAAATTTCGCCCTTGAAAATCCAAACTTTAACGCCAATGATTCCATAGGTGGTTTTGGCGCGTCCTTCGGCATAGTCGATATCCGCACGGAAAGTATGTAATGGCACACGGCCTTCACGATACCATTCGGTTCTTGCGATCTCAGCACCGCCTAATCTACCAGAAACACAGATTTTCACGCCTAAAGCACCAAATCTCATTGCGTTACTGACCGCACGCTTCATAGCTCTTCTGAACATAACGCGTCGCTCTAATTGTTGAGCAATACTTTCAGCAACCAAATAAGCATCTAATTCAGGGCGTCTAATTTCTTCAATATTAACATGCACAGGCACGCTCATAATTTGAGAAATTTTTCGTCTTAATTCTTCAATATCTTCACCTTTCTTACCAATTACCACACCTGGTCTTGCGGTGTGTATGGTAATGCGAGCATTCTTTGCAGGTCTTTCAATTTGAATACGGCTTACAAATGCATTTGCTAAACGCTGTCTTAGATATTTACGTGTTTTAATATCACTTAATAGTGTTTCAGGGTAGCTCTTTGCATTCGCATACCACATCGAACGATGTGTTTCGATAATACCTAAGCGTATACCTGTCGGATGTACTTTTTGACCCATGAAAACCCTCTCTACGATTCTATTTCACCAACCACAATTTTAATGTGGCTGCGACGTTTTAAGATTCTGTTGCCTCTACCTTTAGCTCTTGGTCTAAAACGCTTTAACATAGGGGCTTCGTCAACCATAATTGATTGAACTTTCAGATCATCAATATCCAACCCTAGATTATGCTCAGCATTAGATATTGCAGAATCGAGAACTTTCTTAATAATTTGAGCTGCTTTCTTCTCGATATATTGCAACTTCTCAACAGCCTTCTCAACTTGCATTCCTCGGATTTCGTTTGCTACCAGACGACATTTCTGAGGAGATAATTGAGCATTTCTCAATATTGCTTGCGCTGACATTTAACTCTCCTACTTCTTGGTCTTTTTATCACCAGAATGACTACGAAATGTTCTGGTGGCTGCAAATTCGCCGAGCTTGTGGCCAACCATGTTTTCACCAATCAGTACTGGTATAAACTTGTTTCCACAGTGCACCATCAAGGTAATGCCTACGAATTCAGGAATGATTGTGCTACGTCTTGAGTAAGTCTCAACAACGACACGGCCTCTGGCACCTGCTTTTTCACGAGCATTTACCACTTTTTTTAATAATTTTGGACTGCAATACGGTCCTTTTTTTAATGAACGAGCCACCCTTAACCTCTCTCACCTTTCTTTTTGCCGCGACGGCGAACAATTAGTTTATTAGATGGTTTTTTACGACTACGCGTCTTTGTACCTTCCAACAAGCCATTGAAATTACAAGGAGGACGACCACCTGATGTACGTCCTTCACCCCCACCCAATGGATGGTCAACAGGATTTTTCGCAACGCCTCGAACTGTGGGTCGAATACCGCGCCAACGCTTAGCACCCGCTTTACCAAGCACTCTTAAGCTATGCTCTTCATTACCAACAATCCCGATTACTGCACGACATTCTGCTAATACTTTACGCATTTCACCAGAACGTAAACGAATGGTTGCATACGCACCTTCTCGTGCCAATAATTGTGCAAAGCTGCCAGCACTTCTTGCAAGCTGGCCACCTTTACCTGGTTTTAATTCAATACAATGAACATTCGCACCAACAGGAATGTGGGTCATTGGTAAGCAGTTGCCAGGTAAAATTGAGGCATCTGAACCTGATTGAACAGCATCACCAACTTTTAGACCTTTGGGCGCGAGAATATATCTACGCTCGCCATCTCTGTACAACAATAAAGCGATACGTGCGCTACGGTTAGGATCGTATTCAAGTCTTTCAACTTTAGCAGGTATACCATCTTTTGTGCGTTTAAAATCGATGTCTCTTAAACGTCTACGATGACCACCACCACGATGCGTAATAGTGATACGACCTTGGTTGTTACGACCGCAGGTACGATTCTTCTTTTTTGTTAAGCTTTTAACCGGCTTACCAGTGTGCAATCCTACCGTTTTAATGTTTGTCTTAAAACGTTGCCCTGGTGTGGTTGGCTTTAATTCAATCACTGCCATAATCTGATACCTTTATTGAGATGCCATTTCAGCAAAATTAATTTCATGACCAGGTTTTAATGTAATATAAGCTTTCTTACTTGCTTTTCGACGACCTCTGGTTTCACCAAACTTGACGAAATCACGACGCTTAATCAAAGTACGAACGCTCTTAACCTGAACACCCTTAAAAAAAGTCTCAACGGCTTTTTTAATCTGATCTTTTGTTGCCTTTGGGTTAACCCAAAAAGCAACAGAGTTTTCAGCTTCACCACTTCTAGTCGTTTTTTCAGAGGTTATTGGCGCTACTAGCACATTTATCAAATTATCTTCTGAACAAATCATGCTAATGCCCCCTCAAGATGTCTTAATGCGTCAACAGTCATCACAACATGATCATATTGTACAAGCTGCAGCGGATTAACTTGGTGTGCTAAAGCAACAGAAACATTTGGTAAGTTTCTTTGTGCAAAGTACACATTTTCATCCAGCGTTTGTGACACAATCAATGTTCTATCAAGTTTCAAGTCTTTTAACTTATCAACAAGTAACTTGGTTTTAGGCTGTGCTAAGGTAAATTCCTGAACAACCTTTACTCGGTCTTGTCGAACCAACTCTGACAGTATGCTTCTTAAAGCACCCTGATACATCTTTTTATTAACTTTTTGCGAGTGGTTTCTTGGCACAGCAGCAAAAATCTTACCGCCTCCACGCCAAATAGGGCTTCTAATGGTACCAGCACGCGCACGGCCTGTACCCTTTTGACGCCATGGTTTTGCACCACCACCACTTACATCTGAACGGCCCTTTTGAGCTTTTGTACCAGCTCTTCTTCCTGCCATGATGGCAGTAACTACTTGGTGAATTAATGGTTCATTAAATTCACGGTTAAATAGTGTTTCGGACACATCAATACTATCTGCATTACCTGATGACATAGCCAAAGCAAGCTTCATTCAACGTTCCTCCTAAGCAGTCACCGCGGTTTGTTGTTTTTTAACTGCGGGTTTAATCATAACATAACCGCCTGGCGCACCGGGCACGGCCCCTTTGATTAACAATAACTGCTTATCTTTATCAACTCTAATAACTTCTAAATTCTGTACTGACACTTGAACATCGCCCAGGTGCCCTGACATTTTCTTCCCTTTGAATACGCGACCTGGCGTTTGGTTTTGACCAATCGAACCGGGTGCACGATGAGAGACAGAGTTACCATGTGTTGCATCTTGTGTTCTAAAGTTATGACGTTTTACACAACCCGCATAACCTTTACCTTTAGAGTGACTGGTCACATCTATTTTTTGACCTGCGTGAAGCATATCAACTTCAATAGATTCGCCAGCTTGCCAATCTTTTTTATCATTGGCACCCAAGGTGAATTCCCACAATCCAACACCTGGCTCAACCTTTGCTTTAGCAAAGTGGCCAGCCATTGGCTTATTTACTCTACTTTTCTTCTTTAAACCAGCTGTAATCTGAATAGCTTCATAACCATCAGTTGCTTTTGTTTTAAGTTGCGTAACTCGATTTGGTGTAACTTCAACAACAGTTACAGCAACGGATGCCCCGTTCTCTAAAAAGACACGTGACATACCAATTTTCTTTCCAATCAAACCCAAAGACATGATTCCCCCTAGCTCACAGCAATCTGTACATCTACACCTGCAGCCAAATCTAGTTTCATGAGGGCATCAACAGTTTTATCGGTTGGCTCAACAATAATCACTAGACGATTATGGGTGCGAATTTCATACTGATCTCTTGCATCTTTATCAATGTGCGGAGAAATCAAAATTGTAAATTTTTCTTTACGAGTAGGCATTGGAACAGGGCCTCTCACTTGAGCACCTGTTCTTTTTGCCGTATCTACAATTTCTTTTGCAGATTTATCTATTAGCTTGTGATCAAATGCTTTCAATCGAATACGAATAACTTGACCTTTCATTCTCATTCTCCGCTCAAATTATCGGCGACTTTTATTAATAACTTCTTCTGCAACATTTGCTGGCGCCTCAGCATATTTACAAAATTCCATAGAATAGGTTGCTCTACCTTGCGTTGCAGATCGAAGATCTGTCGCATATCCGAACATTTCAGATAAAGGTACTTCGGCCATAATTGCCTTACCAGCAGGACTATCATCCATACCAAGCAACACACCACGTCTACGACTGATATCACCCATGACATCACCCATATAATCTTCAGGTGTAGTGATATCAACCTTCATAATAGGCTCTAATAGTTTAGGTCCAGCTTTAAGCGCACCTTCTTTGAAGCCCATAGAACCCGCAATTTTAAACGCCATTTCACTTGAGTCTACTTCATGGAACGAACCATCAAATATTGTTACTTTGACATCTACTACTGGGAATCCAGCAATAACACCATTTTTCATTTGCTCGACGATACCTTTCTGAACAGCTGGGATGTATTCTTTAGGTACAGCACCACCCTTGATCTCGTCGCCAAATTCGAATCCTTCACCTGGCTTTCTTGGCTCAATACGAAGCCAAACGTGACCATACTGACCACGACCACCTGATTGTCGAACAAATTTGCCTTCCTGCTCAACGGTTTTGGTAATGGATTCACGATAAGCAACCTGCGGTGCACCAACATTGGCCTCAACAGAAAACTCACGCTTCATACGATCAACGATGATCTCTAGATGCAATTCACCCATACCAGCAATAATGGTTTGGCCTGATTCTTCATCTGTTGATACTCTAAAAGAAGGATCTTCTTTGGCCAAACGTCCCAAAGCAATACCCATTTTTTCTTGGTCAGCTTTGGTCTTAGGCTCAATAGCAACAGAAATTACAGGTTCTGGGAATTCCATTCTTTCTAAAATAATTTCGTTATTTTCATCAGAAAGCGTATCACCAGTAGTGGTATTCTTAAGCCCCACAACAGCAGCGATATCCCCTGTACGCACTTCTTTAATTTCTTCTCTGTGATTAGCATGCATCTGAAGAATACGACCAAAACGTTCTTTTTTACCTTTAATCGTATTAACAACAGAAGTACCTGCTTGGAGCGTACCTGAGTAAACTCTAAAGAAGGTTAAGGTACCAACGAATGGATCGTTGATAATTTTAAAAGCTAATGCTGAAAACGGTGCATTATCATCTGCCGCGCGTGTCAATTTCTTATCTTTATCAGAAGTTGATTCACCCTCAACAGCCGGAATATCTAATGGCGATGGCATGTAATAAACAATCGCATCCAATACTGCTTGCACACCTTTATTTTTAAAAGCTGATCCACAAAAAACAGGAACAATTTCACTGTTTAATGTTCTGGTACGAATACCTTGACGAATTTCATCAACAGTAAGCTCACCTGTTTCTAAATATTTTTCCATCAATTCTTCAGAAGATTCTGCAGCAGCTTCAACTAATTGCTCATGCAATGCTTTAGCTTCTTCTTGTAACTCTGCAGGTATTTCTTTTTCTTCAAAGCTCATACCCTGGGTTGATTCATCCCAGTGAATTGCTTTCATAATCACAAGATCGATAACGCCTTTGAAGTTTTCTTCTGCCCCGATATTAAGGTGCAAAGGAATTGGATTTGCGCCTAATCTGTCTTTAATTTGCTTCACAACGCGTTGGAAGTTAGCGCCAGCTCTATCCATCTTGTTTACAAAGGCCATTCTAGGCACTTTGTATTTATTGCCTTGACGCCATACGGTTTCAGATTGGGGTTCTACACCACCCACACCGCAGAATACAGCGCACGCACCATCTAAAACACGTAATGAACGTTCTACTTCAACGGTAAAATCAACGTGACCTGGCGTATCAATGATGTTGATACGATGCTCAGCCATCCCTTGAGCCATACCTTTCCAGTAGCAAGTTGTTGCAGCACTGGTAATCGTTATACCGCGCTCTTGCTCTTGAGCCATGTAATCCATAACAGCTGCGCCGTCATGCACTTCACCAAGTTTGTGCGATACGCCAGTATAAAATAATATACGTTCGGTAGTAGTGGTTTTACCCGCATCAATGTGCGCCATAATACCAATATTTCTGACTCTGTTTAGCGGAACTGTTCGTGCCACGCTATTTCTCCCAAGTTCTCAAATTACCAACGGAAATGTGAAAAAGCTTTATTTGCTTCAGCCATACGATGCGTGTCTTCTCTCTTCTTGACCGCACCGCCTTTTCCGCGGCCGCCGCCCTCTTCATCCGCAGCATCCATAATCTCAGCAGCTAATCTCAATGTGATACCTTTTTCGCCACGTTTACGAGCGAAATCAACAATCCATCTCATTGCAAGTGTTGCGCTACGTTGTGCACGCACTTCAATAGGAATTTGATAGGTCGCACCACCTACACGGCGAGATTTAACTTCAACCGCAGGACGTACATTATCGATAGCACGTTTGAATACTTCTAAAGGATCTCGATTAATACGTTGCTTGATGATATCAAGCGCACCGTACAATGCCTTTTCCGCAACAGACTTTTTGCCATCCCGCATTAAGTGATTAATAAACTGTGCTAACAACTCGCTTCCGTAAATCGGATCGGGTAGCTTCTTTCTTTTAGCAACAATTCTTCTTCTTGGCATAATAGCTAATTCCTAAATTGAATTAAGATATAAAGTTTCTAACGATCTATGCAGCCGCTTTAGGACGCTTAGCACCGTACTTAGATCTACCTTGTTTACGTTTTGCTACACCTGAGGTATCCAAGCTGCCACGTACAACGTGATAACGCACACCAGGCAAGTCTTTTACCCTACCGCCTCTGATAAGTACAACAGAGTGCTCTTGTAGATTGTGGCCTTCACCACCAATATATGAAGTCACTTCATAACCGTTAGTGAGCTTAACACGGCATACTTTTCTGAGCGCCGAGTTTGGCTTTTTAGGTGTAACGGTATATACACGGGTGCAAACGCCGCGACGTAAAGGCGATCCTGTTAATGCAGGACTTTTTGAGTTCTTTGTTGATTTTTTCCGCCCTTTACGTACCAACTGATTTATTGTTGCCATAACGCTAGAAAAACTCCTTAAGGTTTATAAATATGAAAAAGCACTTTACCCATCGTGACACTCACGGGGCAAAATGCTAGATCGTTTGGCGCTTATTTTAAGCGCCTACTATAGAGGACTACGAGTATTTTAATGCAGTCCATTTTTAATAAGTCAGAATTAAGAACCGAATTCTACTCTTCCTTGAGCACAACCACAAATTTATTTTGAGTATTTTATGATGTTGATGAGTTGAGCATCTCACTAAGAGCGTGTTCAACATCACTGGCAGTCATTATATTCTTTTGCTCATCAGGTCCATTATCTAACTGACCAGCAAGTCGTTTGCGTTTTCTCTGCTTATGGCTGGCTAAACCAGTACCCGCAGGAATCAATCGACCTACAATCACGTTTTCTTTCAGCCCTCTTAATTCATCACGTTTACCACTTACTGCAGCTTCCGTTAAAACACGTGTGGTTTCTTGGAAAGATGCCGCAGAAATAAAGGATTCTGTCGCCAAAGATGCTTTAGTAATACCTAATAAAACGCGCTCAATGCGAGCCGGCACTTTATCTTGTGGTAAAGCATCATTCACATCTTGAACATGAGTTATTTCAAGTTGGTCACCTTTGAGCAATCGAGTATCACCCACATCAGAAACAATGACCTTTCTCAGCATCTGTCTAACAATAACCTCAATATGCTTATCGTTGATGCCTACACCTTGCAAGCGATAAACATCTTGAACCTCATTCACGATGTAATTTGCTAAAGCACCAACACCCAACAATCTTAAGATATCATGCGGATTTGAAGGACCATCGGCAATAACCTCACCACGCTCAACGTGCTCACCTTCAAATACAGCAACATGTCGCCATTTTGGAATGAGTTCTTCATGCGCATCCCCACCATCTTGAGGCGTAATAATCAATCGACGCTTACCTTTAGTCTCTTTACCAAAACTAATCACGCCTGACATTTCCGCCAAGATAGAAGATTCTTTTGGTTTACGTGCTTCAAACAAGTCCGCAACACGTGGCAAACCACCGGTGATATCTCTTGTCTTAGAGGTTTCTTGTGGTATACGCGCTAATACGTCACCAACACGAATTGGCTTATTATCTTCTACGAGCACAATTGCATTCGCAGGTAAGAAATAATGCGCTGGCAAACTGGTTCCCGCTAAGCAAAGCTCTTCGCCATTTTCATCCACTAACTGAAGCATTGGGCGAAGTTCTTTACCAGAACTAGAACGATGATGTTTTGCATCACTTACAACAATACTAGACAAACCTGTAACTTCGTCTGTTTGACGATGCATGGTTACGCCATCGATCATATCCACAAATTTAACAAAGCCAGCTACCTCTGTGATGATTGGATGGGTATGTGGATCCCAGTTTGCAACAGTTTGACCACCCTTCACATCCACACCATCTGCAATACTTAAAACCGCACCATACGGTAAGCGATAACGCTCTCTATCTCTTCCGTGTGAATCCATAACAGATAATTCACCAGAACGAGAAACCGTAACAAAGTTACCTGCAGCATTTTGTACTAACTTAACGTTGTGTAACTTAATTCTACCGTCTGATTTCACCATTACGCTATTTTCAGCCGTTGTTCTTGATGCTGCACCACCAATATGGAAGGTACGCATGGTTAACTGTGTACCAGGTTCACCAATAGATTGAGCTGCAATAACACCCACAGCTTCACCAATATTTACTAGGTGACCTCTGGCCAAATCACGACCATAACACATAGCACATACACCATATCGTGAATTACAGGTAATAGGCGAACGCACGACAACTGTATCAACAGCGTGATTTTCAAGTATTTCTACTCTGTTTTCATCTAACAAGGTGCCAGACTCAAACAATAATGTTTCTGTATTTGGCTGATAGACAGGTGCAGCCAGAACTCGACCTAATACACGTTCACGTAAAGGCTCTACAACATCTCCCCCTTCAACGTGTGGAGACATTGGTAAACCCTCTGGTGTACCACAATCAATTTCTGAAATAACCACATCTTGTGCAACGTCAACAAGTCGACGTGTTAAATAACCCGAGTTTGCAGTCTTTAAAGCGGTATCGGCCAAACCTTTTCGCGCACCGTGGGTTGAAATAAAGTACTGAAGTACGCTCAAACCTTCACGGAAGTTTGCGGTAATCGGTGTTTCAATAATCGAACCATCTGGCTTAGCCATCAAGCCCCGCATACCTGCTAACTGACGAATCTGAGCAGCAGAACCCCGCGCTCCTGAGTCTGCCATGATGAAGACAGAGTTAAAGGAACTTTGTGTTTGCGTTTTGCCTTCTTTGTCTGCAACTTCTTCAACAGATAATTGATCCATCATCGCTTTTGCGACTTGATCGTTAGCACGCGACCAAATATCAATAACTTTGTTGTAACGCTCACCATGTGTCACTAAACCGGAAGCAAATTGTGTTTCAATTTCTTTTACTTCATTTTCGGCGCGATCAACAATTTCTTTCTTAGCATCAGGTATCACTAAATCATTAATACCAATGGAGCTACCAGAAATGGTTGCATATCTGAAACCAGTGTACATGAGCTGATCTGCCAAAATAACGGCTTGCTTCAAGCCTACTTGGTGATAGCACTCATTCACGAGTTTAGATATTTCTTTCTTCGTTAGAACACGGTTAATTCTGGCAAAAGACATACCTTCGGGCAAAATTTCAAATAAAATAGCGCGACCAACGGTGGTTTCAACCAAAGTTAATTTTTGTACACCGTCTGTTGTAACTGGAACACGTACTTTAATTTTAGCATGTAGATCAACACATCTATTGCCATAAGCTCTTTGTACTTCTTCTATATCAGCAAAGATCATGCCTTCGCCTTTTGCATTAATCTTTTCACGTGTCAGATAATACAAACCTAAAACGATATCTTGAGAAGGAACAATAATAGGCTCACCATTTGCGGGTGATAAAATATTATTGGTCGACATCATCAATGCACGTGATTCCAATTGCGCCTCTAAGGTTAAGGGCACATGCACGGCCATTTGGTCACCGTCAAAGTCCGCGTTATAAGCTGCGCACACTAAAGGATGTAACTGAATCGCCTTACCTTCAATCAAGGTTGGTTCAAATGCTTGAATACCCAATCTATGCAAGGTTGGCGCACGATTTAGCAATACGGGATGTTCACGGATCACTTCTTCAAGAATATCCCAAACCTCTGGACCTTCTTTTTCAACCATTTTCTTCGCAGCTTTAATGGTTGTTGCTAAGCCTCTTAATTCCAATTTACTGAAAATGAAAGGTTTAAATAACTCAAGGGCCATCTTTTTAGGTAAACCACATTGATGCAATCTCAAAGTTGGACCTACAACGATAACGGAACGTCCAGAATAATCCACACGCTTACCAAGCAAGTTCTGTCTAAAACGACCTTGCTTACCTTTAATCATATCTGCCAATGATTTCAAAGGACGCTTGTTCGAGCCAGTAATTGCACGACCACGACGACCATTATCCAACAAAGCATCGACTGCTTCTTGAAGCATACGTTTTTCGTTACGAACAATAATATCGGGGGCATTCAGGTCTAATAATCTCTTCAAACGGTTGTTACGATTGATAACGCGTCTATAAAGATCGTTCAGATCAGAGGTTGCAAATCGGCCACCATCCAAGGGTACCAAGGGTCTTAAATCAGGTGGCAATACAGGTAAAACTGTTAAAATCATCCATTCTGGTTTGTTACCAGAGCTTAAGAATGCTTCAATCAGTTTGAGGCGTTTTGCTAATTTTTTGATCTTTGTTTCGCTGGATGTGGTTGGAATTTCTTCGCGAATATTCTCAGCTTCTGTTTTTAGATCAATGTCTTTTAATAGTTCTTTAACAGCTTCAGCGCCCATTTTGGCATCAAATTCATCACCATGCTGTTCAATTGCTTCTAGGTATGCTTCTTCAGCTAGCAACTGTCCCTTTTCCATGGATGTCATGCCTGGATCAATCACAACATAGGCTTCAAAATAAAGTATGCGTTCTATGTCTCTTAAGGTCATGTCTAACAACAGACCAATACGAGAAGGTAAGGATTTTAAGAACCAAATATGTGCAACAGGAGACGCTAATTCTACATGTCCCATTCTGTCACGTCTTACTTTCGCTAATGTGACTTCAACACCACATTTTTCACAAATAACACCGCGATGCTTGAGGCGTTTATATTTACCACATAAGCACTCATAATCTTTAACGGGTCCAAATATCTTGGCGCAAAACAGGCCATCACGTTCTGGCTTGAAAGTTCTATAGTTAATGGTTTCAGGTTTTTTCACCTCACCATAAGACCAAGACATGATTAATTCAGGTGGCGCAAGACTAATAGCCACTCTATCAAAATCATGAATTTTATTTTGCTGGCGTATGATAGAAAGTAGATCTCTCAAGGGTATTCTCCGTCATTACGTTATCTTCTAGTCACAGCACACGAACAATGGGCAACACTTTTTATCTGTGCTGCCCATTACATTAATTCTCATGCTCTAATTCAATATTGATAGCCAAGGATCGAATTTCTTTAACAAGTACGTTAAAGGATTCGGGCATACCAGCATCCATTCTATAGTCGCCATCGACAATATTTTTGTACATTTTGGTACGACCAGCGACGTCATCCGACTTCACTGTTAGCATTTCTTGTAAGGTATAAGCAGCACCATATGCTTCTAGTGCCCACACTTCCATTTCCCCGAAACGCTGTCCACCAAACTGCGCTTTACCACCGAGCGGTTGCTGTGTTACCAAGCTATAAGAACCTGTAGAACGCGCATGCATTTTGTCATCTACCAAGTGGTTTAACTTCAGCATGTACATGTAACCAACGGTTACTGGGCGATCAAACGCTTGGCCGGTACGTCCATCATAGAGCGTTGTTTGGCCGTTATCTGGCAAACCAGAAAACTTCAATAATGATTTAATTTCCATCTCTGTTGCGCCATCGAATACAGGAGATGCGATTGGCACCCCTGCAGACAGATTTCTACTCATTTCAAGAATTTCTTCATCTGACAATTGATTGAAATCAACCCTGTCTTTCTTGCTCATGTTGTAGATCTTGTCTAAATGCTCACGCATTTTCTTCGCGGTTGCTGTTGCACTATCTTTCATCATCTTGTCAATTTGCTTGCCAAGACCTTTTGCAGCCCAACCCAAATGCGTTTCAAGAATCTGCCCAACGTTCATACGAGAAGGAACACCTAGAGGATTCAAAACGATATCAACCGGCGTACCATCTGCTAAGTAGGGCATATCTTCAACAGGCGTAATAGAAGAAATAACCCCTTTATTTCCGTGACGACCCGCCATCTTATCACCAGGCTGAATTCTTCTTTTCACTGCCAAATAAACTTTAGCTATCTTCAAGACGCCAGGCGCAAGATCGTCACCTTGACTTAATTTCTTACGTTTAGCTTCCAGATTCAGCTCATAATCTTTACGCAATTCAAGTAAATGTTTTTGATAACCTTCTAATTGCTCTGTCGCTTTATCATCGCGTAATCGGATTTCAAACCATTTCTCATGGCTCAGTCCATCTAAATAAGCAGCATCAATCGTAGCACCAGTTTTGAGCTGGTTAGGCCCACCTTCAGCAACTTTATCGATTAAAAGTTTCTTAACACGAATGTAGATGTCACCTTCACGGATTCGCATCTCATCGCCTAAGTCTTTCCTCACGCGATCAAGTGCCATTTTTTCAATTTGTAATGCTCTTGCATCTTTTTCTACGCCATCACGAGTAAAGACTTGTACGTCAATCACAGTACCATTCATGCCTGTGGGAACACGTAAAGAAGTATCTTTTACATCAGATGCTTTTTCACCAAAAATAGCGCGCAATAATTTTTCTTCCGGTGTTAACTGTGTTTCACCTTTTGGTGTTACTTTACCAACCAGAATATCGCCAGATTCAACTTCAGCACCAATGTACACAACCCCAGACTCATCGAGCTTGTTGAGCGCACTTTCACCCACATTTGGTATATCAGAAGTAATTTCTTCAGGCCCTAATTTGGTATCACGCGCTACGCAAGTAAGCTCTTCAATATGAATACTTGTGAATCTGTCTTCTTCTACAACACGCTCAGAAATCAAAATAGAGTCTTCAAAGTTGTAACCATTCCAAGGCATGAAGGCTACCAAAAGGTTTTGACCCAAGGCTAATTCGCCCATATCTGTAGAAGGACCGTCTGCAAGTACGTCACCCGCACGAATAACATCGCCCACACTGACTAATGGCTTTTGGTTAATACAGGTATTTTGGTTAGAACGGGTGTATTTTGTAAGGTTATAAATGTCTACACCTGCGTCTGCAGCATCTTTGGTTTCATTATCTGCAACGCGCACAACGATACGTGCCGCATCCACAGACTCAACCACACCAGAGTGTTGCGCAACAACCGTTACCCCAGAATCACGCGCTACAATTCGCTCAATACCTGTTCCGACTAAAGGCTTTTCAGCTTTTAAGGTTGGTACAGCTTGGCGTTGCATGTTTGAACCCATGAGCGCACGGTTCGCGTCATCGTGCTCTAAGAAAGGAATCAAGGCTGCCGCTACCGATACGATCTGCTTAGGTGACACGTCCATGTATTGAACTTTGTCAGGCGTTGTAAAGGTAAATTCATTTTTATGGCGGCAAGGTACAAGATCATCAATTAAATTGAGGTCTTTATCCAAAGTAGCATTTGCCTGCGCAATAATGTATCCGCCTTCTTCAATGGCAGATAGATATTCGATCTCACCTGTTACGCGCCCATCCACAATCTTACGACAAGGCGTTTCTAAGAAACCGTAACTGTTTGTTCTTGCATAAACCGACAATGAGTTAATCAAACCAATGTTTGGTCCTTCAGGTGTCTCAATAGGACATACGCGACCATAATGGGTTGGATGTACGTCACGGACTTCAAAGCCCGCACGTTCGCGTGTTAAACCACCAGGCCCTAATGCGGAAACACGACGTTTGTGTGTCACTTCAGACAAGGGGTTGTTTTGATCCATAAACTGAGAAAGCTGAGAAGAACCAAAAAATTCTTTAATCGCAGCAGAAACAGGCTTAGCATTAATTAAATCTTGTGGCATCAAGTTATCAGATTCAGCCATGCTTAAACGCTCTTTTACCGCACGCTCAACACGCACCAATCCAACACGGAATTGATTTTCTGCCATTTCACCGACGCTTCGTACACGACGATTTCCTAAATGATCGATATCATCTACTTCACCACGACCATCACGGATATCAATCAGTACTTTTAAGACAGCAATAATATCATCTTTAGAGAGTACGCCAGATCCAATAATTTCATCTCTGCCCACACGGCGATTGAACTTCATTCGACCAACAGGAGATAAATCGTATCTTTCTTCAGCAAAAAACAAATTATTGAAAAGTGTTTCTGCTGCATCTTTTGTAGGCGGTTCACCAGGACGCATCATTCGATAAATTTCTATGAGTGCTTCCATTTGTGATTTGGTTGGATCAATTTTAATGGTCTCAGATACATAAGGACCATGATCCAAATCATTGGTAAATAAAGTATCTACTTCAAATACTTTTGCAGATAAGACAGCTTCTAAAACTTCAGGTGTTATTTCTGAGTTAGCAGCAACAACAATCTCACCTGTCTCGGTATCAACAATATCATTCGCTAAGGTTCTACCATAGATATAATCTCTTGGCACACGTAATCTCGTTAAATTGAGCTTTTCCATTTGGCGAACGTGTCGAGCCGTAATACGCCGACCTTCTTCAATCAACATATTTCCTTTGCTATCTTTGATGTTGAAGCGAGCTGTTTCGCCTCTCAAGCGCTCAGGAATCAAGGTTAATATCAGATCACCATTTTCAAATTTAAAATGATCTTTTTCAAAAAATAGATTTAACATTTGCTCAGTGCTGTAACCCAAAGCACGAAGCAAAATAGTCGCAGGAATTTTGCGGCGTCTATCAATACGCGCATAAATTGCGTCTTTAGGATCGAATTCAAAATCTAACCAAGAACCACGGTAAGGAATTACACGTGCAGAATAAAGCAACTTTCCTGATGAATGTGTTTTACCACGATCATGATCAAAAAATACGCCAGGAGAACGATGTAATTGAGATACAACAACACGCTCTGTACCATTAATAACAAAGGTACCAGAATTCGTCATGAGCGGAACTTCACCCATGTACACTTCTTGCTCACGAATATCTTTTACTTTTTTAGTATCACCGGTTGCTTCTCTATCAAAGATCACCAAGCGAACAAGAACACGTAAAGGTACAGCATAGGTCAAACCTCGTTGTTGACATTCTTTGACGTCAAATGCAGGTGCACCTAAGGTGTATTTGACATACTCCAATTGAGCATTGCCAGAAAAACTAATAATAGGAAATACGGATTTAAAGGCTGCTTCTAAGCCTATATCTATACGCGCATTTTCGGCGCATTCATCTTGTAAAAATTTAGATTTATATGAGGTCAGCTGTATATCCAGCAGGGGTGGAACCTCCAAAGTGTCTAATCGTTTACCAAAGTCTGCACGGGGTCGCTTTTTTTCGGTATAGGATAGTTCCATCGGGAGTCCTCAGTGTAATTTAAAGAATAATATAACTTGCAATGAGCAAAATCGTACATAACAAAACAGGCCTGAGCAAATTGCATGCAATTTGCTCAGGCCATCTTTGTTGCTTGCTTGTTCACTTAAAGCGACAAGCAAGACTTTTTAATCAGTCAATTACTTATTTGACGTCAACTTCAGCACCCGCTTCAACGAGTTGCTTCTTGATGCTTTCAGCTTCATCTTTAGAAACGCCTTCTTTAACAGGAGCTGGCGCGCCTTCAACTAATGCTTTAGCTTCTTTTAAGCCAAGATTTGTAATCGTACGAACAACTTTAATAACATCAACTTTCTTGTCGCCGAAACCTTTTAAGATTACGTCGAATTCAGTCTTTTCTTCAGCAGCAGGCGCAGCAGCACCAGCTACAGCAGCTACAGCTACAGGCGCAGCAGCAGAAACGCCGAGCTCGTCTTCCATTTTCTTAACTAATTCAACAACTTCCATAATTGAAAGTTTAACGATACTGTCATAAATGTTTTGTACAGTAGATTCAGACATTATTTTTCTCCCGAAATATCAACTGGTATTTTAAAAGTTCTGTTAAAACTTATTGTTGTTGTTTTGACAAATCATCCAAAGCTCTAACGAGCATCTGAGTTGGCTCTTTGATGGTACGTGCTAACTGTGTAGCAGGCGCCATTAACATTGCAGCTAATTGACAGAGTGCTTCGTGTTTGGTTGGCAATGAAGCAACGGCTTCCAAGTGGCTAGGCGCATAATATTCACCAGCAACTGATAACCCTTGAACTTTAAATGCATCATTTTCTTTTGCAAAATCACGAAACAGCTTTGCGGCTGCACCTGGCTCATCTTTGGAAAATCCAAAAACAAGAGGTCCTGTTAATTTGTCATCTAAGCACTCAAAACCAGTACCTTTAATTGCTCTACGTGCCAAAGTATTTCTAATCACACGTAAATAAATACCTGACGCTCTTGCTCTTTTACGCAAGTCCGTCATTTTAGGTACTGCTATGCCACGATAATCTGCAACTACTAACGAAATAGATTCGCTAGCGACAGTAGAAACTTCGGCGACGATTGCTTTTTTACCGTCAAGATTTAACGCCACCTGATTGCTCCTCATCTATCTAAAAGCTAGATTATATTGCGCTATTCATTACATATAATTTTTAGGTGCTTAAGTTATTGATAACTTGCAGACCACATGCAAAAATCATGGCCGCTCATCACACAATCCCTATACTCAAAAACTATTTGTACTTATCTGCAGCAACATAATCACTGCGGTTTGCAACTGAATAATCAGTTGCATGCTTTAGCCTACGCAGGTAAACTCAAAACGTTACATTAAGGAAAGCGCTTTAATACGCTTTTACACCTGCGGTCTTTGTACTGTAACCGCTCTTACTCTTAACTGAGGGGTCTCTATGACCTTTCGGTTTCAAGACCTCAATACCAGCTCGAGAATGCTACAGCAAACTATTTTTCATTGAATCTCTAATTAGAGATCCAATGAAGATTTATCTACAACGAGACCAGGTCCCATTGTGGTAGATAAAATAACTTTCTTAAAGTAAACACCTTTCGATGTGCTGGGCTTTGCTCTGCGCAAATCAGCCATTAATCTATCAAGGTTTTCACGTAATGCTTGCACTGTGAAATTTGCTTTTCCTATTGTGCAATGAATAATACCGCCTTTGTCTGCACGGAAGGTAACCTGACCTGACTTAGCATTATTAACTGCTTTCTCAACGTCTGTTGTTACAGTACCGACTTTAGGATTTGGCATTAAACCACGAGGACCTAATACACGACCTAATAAACCAACAATTCTCATCGCATCAGGGGTTGCAATAATGACATCGTAATCAATCTTACCACTGTCTGCTTTTTGCTTAAGTTCTTCAGCCAGATCTTCAAAACCAACGGCATCAGCACCTGCTGCTCTTGCTTTATCAGCATTCGCGCCTTGCGCAAACACAGCAACACGCATTGTTTTACCTGTACCATTTGGCAGAATACTTGCACCACGCACAGCTTGATCAGATTTCTTAGGATCAACCCCCAAGATAATTGCGGCATCAACACTTTCTAAAAATTTTGTATTAGAAAGGCTGGTTAATAATTTAATTGCTTCATCAGGAGCGTAGATCTTCGTCTTGTCGTATTGCTGGCGAACTTGTTTCATTCTTTTTGATATTTTTGCCATGGTTTAACCCTCTACCTCAATACCCATACTACGCGCACTGCCTGCGATTGTTCTTACAGCACTTTCAAGACTACTTGCTGTTAAGTCGGGCATCTTAGCATTAGCAATTTCTTCTACTTGCTTGAGGGTTACTTTACCCACTTTCTCAGTATTGGGTCTGCCACTACCTTTTTGTAAACCGGCAGCTTTAATTAATAAGAAAGCAGCTGGTGGTGTTTTGATGATAAAAGTAAAACTTTTATCACTATAAACTGTAATAATTACAGGCAGGGGTAAGCCTTTATCATAGCTTTGAGTTTGTGCATTAAATGTTTTGCAAAACTCCATGATATTAACACCATGCTGACCTAATGCAGGACCAACAGGTGGGCTTGGATTTGCTTCTTGCGCTTTTACTTGTAACTTAATATAGGCCGTTACTTTCTTTGCCATTATTCACCTCTGCGGGTTCAAACGCTTATTACAATGAATAAGCTCCCCAATTTTTAAGTTTTCTCAACTTGACCAAACTCTAACTCTACAGGTGTAGAACGGCCAAAAATCAAAACAGCCACTCTTAAGCGACTCTTTTCATAATTAACTTCTTCAACAACACCGTTAAAATCAGCAAATGGCCCTTCAATCACTCGAACCACTTCACCTGGTTCAAATATGGTCTTAGGTTTAGGTTTATCAACACCTTCACGCATTCTATCTAATATTGCTTTGGCTTCTTTATCACTAATAGGTGCAGGTCTATCAGACGTGCCACCAATAAATCCTAATACCCTAGGCGTACGACGCACTAAATGCCAAGTGTCTTCATCTAAAGCCATCTGAAGCAGTACATAACCTGGGAAAAATTTTCTTTCGCTTTTATATTTGTGACCATTGCGAATTTCAATCACCTCTTCAGTGGGGACTAAAATTTCGCCAAACTTATCATCAAGGTGATTAACACGAATACTTTCTTTTAAATTTCTTACAACTTGATTTTCATAACCAACCAAAGCTTGAATAACATACCAACGCAGTTCGGTTACTTCACTTTTTTCAATATCCATCGTTAATGCGCCCCATATCCGGTCAGCAAAGCAATAAGTTTTAGAAGTAGAGCATCAATACCCCACAAGAGGAATCCAACGATAGATACAATTGCTAAAACCATGAGGGTTGTTTGAATAGTTTCTTGACGATTAGGCCATACGACCTTTCTTAATTCTGCTTTCGCTTCGAGCGCAAATTGCCAGAATTTTTGTCCTTTACTTGTTCGTAACGCCACAAAACATGTAGCGGCCACAACAAATAACAATACAAGTAAACGAATCAATACTGATTGATCAGAAAAGTGGTGATTGCCGATTACACCAGATGCAATCAATGCAACGACTACTGCCCATTTAAAGGAATCCATGCTACCACCGTGGGTTTTGGTCTGATGACTCATTTATGGAACTACCACCTATATGTAAGTTGGCAGGCCAGGAGGGGCTTGAACCCCCAACCTGCGGTTTTGGAGACCGCCACTCTACCAATTGAGCTACTGGCCTAATACACAAACAACTGCACCCAAGGAACACTTGGGGCAGTTGCTTTAAGAGATAATATACTAGTCGATAATCTTGGCAACAACACCCGCACCAACGGTCTTGCCACCTTCACGAATAGCAAATTTCAAACCATCTTCCATTGCGATAGGCGATATCAATGTAACAGTTACAGTGATGTTATCACCAGGCATAACCATTTCGGTACCTTCTGGCAATTCAATCGCGCCAGTTACGTCTGTGGTTCTGAAGTAGAACTGAGGACGGTAACCAGTTAAGAATGGTGTACGACGTCCACCTTCTTCTTTAGATAAAACGTAGATTTCAGCTTGGAACTTGGTATGTGGGGTGATGCTCTTTGGAGCAGCAAGAACCTGACCACGTTCAACGTCTTCACGCTTTGTACCACGTAATAATAAACCAACGTTGTCGCCCGCTTGACCTTCTTTAAGCATCTTACGGAACATTTCAACACCGGTTACAGTTGTTTTGACGGTGTCTTTCAAGCCGATGATTTCAATTTCTTCACCAACTTTAACAATACCTCTTTCAATACGACCTGTTACTACGGTACCACGGCCAGAGATAGAGAATACGTCTTCAACAGGTAACAAGAATGGCTTGTCAACTTCACGTGTTGGCAATGGGAAATAAGAATCCATCGCTTCAACTAATTTGTAAATTGCGCCTTCACCGATGTCGCTTGTATCGCCTTCAAGTGCTTTTAAAGCTGAACCGGTAACAATAGGAATGTCATCGCCAGGGAAACCGTAGCTAGACAACAAATCTCTTACTTCCATTTCAACGAGTTCTAATAATTCAGCATCATCAACCATGTCTGCTTTGTTCAAGAACACAACGATATGTGGTACACCTACTTGGCGTGCTAACAAAATGTGTTCACGTGTTTGTGGCATTGGGCCATCAGCAGCAGAACATACTAAAATAGCGCCGTCCATTTGAGCAGCACCGGTGATCATGTTTTTAACATAGTCAGCATGTCCTGGGCAGTCCACATGTGCATAGTGACGATTGTCAGATTCATATTCGACATGCGATGTAGAAATTGTAATACCGCGCTCACGTTCTTCAGGTGCTTTATCGATATTTGCGTAATCAACAAACTGTGCTTGACCTTTAGATGCCAATACTTTTGTAATTGCCGCGGTTAATGTGGTTTTACCATGGTCCACATGCCCAATTGTACCCACATTGACATGTGGCTTATTACGTTGAAATTCAGCCATTTT
>JBFWLB010000016.1:0-50293 GCA_050252335.1 Candidatus Berkiella sp.
TCATGACTATATCACCACTGATTTGATGGTTATTAGGTGTAGTCCAATCTATGAGTTTATGGAAAGTTTTTAAATAATTCATTGGGCAATTATGAGCTTCCACAGAAATGCTATTATCAGCCGTAAAACGCAATTTGCAGTCTTTTATGTTAAGTAATCTTGCATACAAGGATACTTTTTCATTTTCATCACTTGTATTTGAGATTTCTTTCCTTAATTCTTTCTTCTGTGTTTTTCTTTGGCTTTTTAAACGATAGTGAATAGTTGCTCTTTCACAAATCACTCCGTCATCTTTTGCAATGATGTAGTCTTTTGCTTCATTAGGTAAAGCTTGATAAGCACTAAATGCATCCATTCGACCAAAGCTTAACCATAAAACAGTATTTAGTATAGGGCGAAAGAAAAATTCAGGTATTTGTGGATAAATGAGGCCACTGGCGAGTAATGTACCACCTATTATCCAGGCAGTGCTTGTGGTAACGAATAAAGTAGCAAGCAAGCCGTATATGGTGCCTGTCAGCAATCCGGTACCCAAACCATGTAATATACTAACCATGATTTCATCGGCAAGTGTTGAGAAAGAACGATTGTTAATAAGACGTGGTGAACATTCGTTTTTATCATTGTCTGTGATGGTTTTTTTGCTTTTTTGCAGAGCGGCAAGTTCTTCTTTATAGATAGTAGAGGCAGCCATCGTTAGAATAGCACCACCTAATGAATGACCATTTAATAGTATATTTTTTAGAGGAATACCTAAGGAGCGATAATGATTGATGACAGCAACAGCATCATCAACCCAATCTTTTTCTGAAGAAACGCTGCCCTGACTTTTTCCAACATTTCTAAAGTTCATGCCTGCAACAATAGTCTCTTTATAAGAGTAACTTGCTTCTTGTAATTCAAATTGATGATTTTCAACACAATCTGCATTACCAAAGGCATGTAGAATGACTTTAGTATCAGGTGTGATTTTTAGGTTAGTTGTTGAGCAGAATTGGCGCACTCCAATCTGGGCATTTCCAGATGATTTAATCAATTTCAAATGACTCGAGATACTATCAGAATAAGATTGATTTGCTGGATCATGTGGTGCTGCTGGATAAAGCTGCTGAGCGGGCATGATAATTTTGGAGATAAATGATCCAAAGAAACGGCGCAAAAACATTTAGTTAACCTAATTACTTAAAAGCAAACAAAAATAATAGAGTAAAGCCGGTAAAAAAGAAATAAGAATATTTTTTAGTAACTAACTTTTTAAGAGTAACTACACAGTAAAAAAATTAGTGTTTACTAAACATTTTAAGTGCGGCATTTAATTCTGTGCTGATATTAGGTGTATTGATAAAATCGCTGTCAGCAGAAAGCTGTAAATTTTTGTAAAAGATTTCGCTATCTTGTATTTCAATTGGTAATTGATGTTTTTTATTATATTGATCAATGGCAACAGCGATAACATCGCTAAAGCAGGCACGATTTTCAGCCAGTACTTTTGTTTTGTGGTTGTTGAAGATTTTATGAATGTTTACAATTTCTTCTGGGAAGTCCCAGGCTTTGAGTATACTTTCTCCAATCATGGGGTGATAGGTCTGGATCAAATCCTTAAGTAATGTTTCATCTTCAAGTAGTTCATCATGATCGGATGCATAAGTTAAGAGAGGAAGTATACCAACGCGGTGCATCAGTCCTGCTAATGATGCCATTTCTGGGGGAAGGGATGTAAAATTTTTGGCAATGACGTGAGAATAAGCTGCAACTTCGGTGCTTTCATTCCAAACTTGGTACATATATTTATCAATAAGTTCATGCGTTGCTTGAAAGATTTGTTCCATTGCAAGCCCAACGACGGTATGGCATACAAAGCTTAAGCCCAAGCGCGTAACGGCATTCTGTAATGAGCTGATTTCTGTTGTGCCACGCATGAGCGGGCTGTTTGCAATGCGAATGATTCTGGCTGCTAATCCTGGATCAAGGCTGATGATGCTTGCAACTTTAGCAGGTAAGATATTTTTATCCTCTTCAATTTCCCTAATTTTTACAGCAATTTCAGGTTGAGTGGGCAATTTTATTTTGTTGTGATGAATGTCATCTTGTAGCCGCTTAATAATAGATTGCATATCCGCCATATTTTTAAAGCTCCAATACGATTCTGAGTATTCCAAGCTCGCATACTAAATAATAATATTAGACTATTTTTTTATTGTACATTTAGGCAATGTTTAATTAAGCAGTGTCATCTCTTTTGTGAATAAAACGTATGTGCTGTGACTACATATCTAGAGGATCTTAAAAAAGAATTAAAATAAAGCGTGCTTGTTTTCAAATCATTTCCTTAATTTGATAAGATGACGTATTCTGTTGTAACTTTTTGAAATTGGAAGCATTCTATGACGGTAATTACTTTACCTGATGGCAAAAATCTTGAGTTTGATCACTTTGTAACAGCCCATGAAGTTGCTGAAACGATTAGTAAAAAATTAGCTAAACGTGCAGTTGCTGCTAAGTTAAATGACAAAATAGTGGATCTATCTACGCTTATTAAACAAGATTCTAAAGTCACCATTCTGACATCAGAAGATCCAGAGGGCTTAGAAGTATTAAGACACTCTACAGCTCACCTATTAGCGCATGCTGTACAATCTGTTTATCCTCAAGCACAAGTAACAATTGGCCCTGTCATTGAAGATGGCTTTTACTATGACTTTGCCTTTGATAGACCCTTTACACCTGAAGACTTAGCTTTATTTGAAGCAAAGATGCAAGAGCTGTCTAGACAGAATCTAACAGTCACACGCCATGAATTTACGCGCGAAGAAGCTATTGATAAATTCACATCGATGGGTGAAAAATATAAAGTCAAAATCATTGAGAAAATTCCTGCCGGTGAAGTGCTTTCTTTCTATCAACAGGGAGATTTTATCGATCTCTGTCGTGGGCCCCACGTACCCAGTACTGGCAGAATTCAAGTCTTTAAATTAATGAAAGTTGCGGGGGCTTACTGGGAAGGTAATTCTGAAAATGAAATGCTACAGCGCATTTATGGTACCTGCTGGGCCGATCAAAAAGAATTGAAACAATATTTATTCCGTCTTGAAGAAGCAGAAAAAAGAGATCACAGAAAGCTTGGCAAAAAATACGATCTTTTCCATATGCAAGAAGAAGCACCTGGGATGGTATTTTGGCATCCTAAAGGTTGGGTTGTTTATCAACAAATTGTGCAATACATTCGAAAACTCATTACTAAAAATGACTATCAAGAAGTGAATACACCACAATTGGTTGATAGATCCTTGTGGGAGCGTTCAGGGCATTGGGCCATGTTTGGCGAAAATATGTTTACGGTTACTTGCGAAGAGAAAGTCTTTGCGATTAAACCTATGAACTGCCCATGCCATGTGCAAATTTTTAATCAAGGCATCAAAAGTTATCGCGAACTACCCATTCGTCTAGCAGAATTTGGAAGTTGTCACCGAAATGAGCCTTCAGGTGCTTTGCATGGCATTATGCGCGCCCGTAACTTTGTGCAAGATGATGCGCATATCTTTTGCACAGAAGATCAAATTCAAGATGAAGTGTCTTGTTTTATTGATCTTTTATTTAAGGTATACAAAGATTTTGGTTTTGAAGAAGTATTGATTAAGTTGTCTACCCGACCCGATCAGCGTGTTGGATCGGATGAGGTATGGGATAAAGCAGAGCTCGCCTTACAGACTGCTTTGGACAGTAAAGCACTAAAATGGGAGCTGCATCCTAAAGAAGGCGCATTTTATGGACCTAAGATAGAGTTCTCTCTCAAAGATTGCTTAGGGCGTGTATGGCAATGTGGTACGATTCAAGTCGACTTTTCTATGCCGGATAGATTAGGTGCTCAATATGTTGCAGAAGATAGCAGTAAAAAGGTGCCAGTCATATTGCATCGAGCTATACTAGGCTCCTTAGAAAGATTTATTGGTATCTTGATTGAGCAATATGCAGGATCATTGCCTGTTTGGCTCTCTCCGGTTCAGGTAGCTGTCTTAAATATTACCGAATCTCAAGCAGAATATGTTACAGATATAGCTAATCAGCTTTCTAATTTAGGCATTAGAGCTGTTGCTGACTTGAGAAACGAGAAAATAGGGTTTAAAATCCGCGAGCACACTGTACAACGTGTGCCTTATTTATTGGTTGTGGGCGATAGAGAACGAGAGACAAATTCTGTGTCTGTTCGTACCCGAGAAGGGGTTGATTTAGGTGTCAAACCAATAAAGGAATTTGAGGCGTTAATTACGAATGATTTACAATTGTCTAAATAACATTTAAACGTAGTTAATAAATGATAAGGAACGTGAAGGAGGAATGGCAATTAGCTCAAAAAAGTCAGACATTAAAATTAACAAGGCGATCACAGCGAGAGATGTTCGTTTAGTTGATCCGGATAATATTCTAGACCCGCGTATTTTAGGCCCTGGCCAACATATTGGTATCATGAGCCGATTTGATGCGCAGAAAATTGCGAATCTAATGGGTTTAGATTTAGTCGAAGTATCACCGAATACTGATCCGCCTGTTGTGCGCGTAATGGATTACGGGAAGTTTCTGTTTGGTGTTAGAAAAACCAAGAAAAAGCAGAGAGTTCAGAAATTAAAGGAAGTTAAGCTAAGACCCGTTACTGATGAAGGAGATTACCAGGTAAAACTACGCAACCTGTCGAGCTTCTTAGACCACGGGGATAAAGTTAAGATCACATTACGATTTAAAGGCCGCGAAATTACCCATAAAGATTTGGGGCAAAAGTTACTTGATCGTTTAAAACTCGATATCGCTGAAGTGGGTGTCGTTGATCAAGAACCTAAATTGGAAGGCAGACAAATGGTAATGGTGGTATCACCTAAAACTAAAAAATAAATGCGGAGTTGAGTTAAATGACTAAGAAAGTACGAACGAAGCTTAAAACGAATCGTGGCGCTTGCAAACGCTTTAAAGTATCTGCTTCAGGTAAAGTGCGTTACAGAAAAGCTAATCGTAACCACATCAAAACTAAACAATCTACTAAGAGAGTTAGACATGCTAAAGCTAATGGTGTGCTAACCCCACAAGATGGCAAATTAGTACTTGTAATGTTAAGAACCTAAGATAAGTAGAGGCAGAAAATGGCAAGAGTTAAGCGTGGCGTAACAGTTCGCAAAAAACATAAAAAGATTTTAAAACAAGCAAAAGGTTATTACGGCGCTCGTAGTCGTACCTATAAAGTTGCTAAACAAGCAGTTACCCGTGCGGGTCAATATGCTTATCGTGATAGAAAGCAGAAGAAAAGAGAATTTCGTGCTCTTTGGATTGTTCGTATCAATGCGGGCACAAGAGAGTTTGGATTATCTTACAGCCGTTTCATGGATGGTCTTAAGAAAGCTAATATTGATATAGATCGTAAGAACTTAGCTGAATTAGCTGTATTTGATAAAGCAGCTTTCAAAGCACTTGTTGATAACGCAAAAGCGGCATTAGCAGCTTAAGCCTAATAACTACTCATCTTTGCATTTAATTTTAGGCGCGATTCTTTACTGATGAGTGCCTAAAATCAAAATGTGAAGACCTATACTCAAATACTAAACGAGTATACTCATAGCATATTAAAAAAGGGAATCATTTCCCTTTTTTTGTGAGGATTAAATGGAAGAGATTCATTCTTTACTTCATCAAGCAGAGAAAGAAATAAATGAGGCAAATGATCCTCAGAGTTTAGAGCACGTCCGTGTAAAATATTTAGGTAAGAAAGGGCATTTCACAGAAATTCTCAAAAATCTAAAAAACCTATCTCCAGAAGAGCGCAAAGAAGTTGGTAAAGATATCAATCTTGCAAAAGATAAATTTCAAGATTCATTTACACAAAGAAAAAATGCATTAGATGTAGTTGCTCAAAATAAACAGGAACTCAAAGAATCAATTGATGTTACCTTACCCGGCCATCCTATCCAGATGGGGGCGCTGCATCCAATCAGTACGACCTTAGAAAGAATTTCTCAGATCTTTAGTCAAATGGGTTTTCATACTGAAACAGGCCCTGATATTGAATCTGAATATTATAATTTTGAAGCGCTTAATATTCCTGAACATCACCCTGCGCGTGCGATGCATGATACTTTCTACTTTAATGATAAGCATGTACTGCGTACACATACTTCACCTGTGCAAATCCGTGCAATGGAAAAGATGAAAGCACCGATTCGTATTATTGCACCCGGTAAAGTATACCGCTGTGATTCTGACGTTACCCATACGCCTATGTTTCATCAAGTAGAAGGCTTAATGCTAGATGAAGGTATTCATTTTGGGCATTTAAAGGGTATTTTAGAGGCTTTTTTACAGGCATTTTTTGAAGAAAACGTTAAAACACGATTTAGAGCTTCTTATTTCCCTTTTACAGAACCATCTGCTGAAGTAGATATGAGCTGTGTAAAGTGTAAAGCCAAAGGGTGCAGAATTTGTAAGCAAACAGGTTGGTTAGAAGTCTTAGGTTGCGGTATGGTGCATCCAAAGGTTCTAGAATATGTAAAAGTCGATAGTGAAAAATATACGGGCTTTGCCTTTGGTATGGGGGTTGAAAGACTCACCATGCTTCGCTACGAAGTAGACGATCTACGACTGTTTTTTGAAAATGATATTAGAGTGTTAAAACAATTCAGTGGCGTATAAACCGTGAAATTTAGTCAACAATGGATTCAAGAATATGTAAGCGTGATCTCAAGTACTGAGCAGGTGGTTGAGCTTTTAACCATGGCAGGTCTTGAGGTGGATAGTGTAGAAGAAGTACCTGGTTCAATCAGCCTTACTTCTTTAACAGCAGCAACACAGCCAGATAAAATCATTGAAATTGATTTAACTCCCAATCGTGGAGATTGTTTAAGTGTAAGAGGGCTTGCCCGCGAATTGTCTGTACTGACCAAGCAAGCTTTTCATGCGCCAAGCTATCCAGAGATCCCCGCACAAGGGCAAGATAGAATAGACATACAAGTGTTAGCGCCAGAATATTGTCCACGCTATGTTGGGCGCATTATCAAAAATATTAAGAGCAGTGCACAAACACCTACTTGGATGCAAGAAAGACTCAATCGTTGTGATATACGTTCGATTCATCCCATCGTAGATATTTTAAATTATGTCATGATAGAAATGGGCCAGCCCATGCATGCTTTTGATTTAAGTAAAATTGAAGGCGCTATTAGTGTTCGTTTGGCCAAAGCACAAGAAAACATCACTCTATTAGACGAACAAAAAGTTACTTTAAAAGATAATACCTTGGTGATTGCTGATAACACGGGACCTCTTGCGATTGCAGGCATTATGGGCGGATTATCCAGTGGTGTTTCTGAAGATACTCAAGATATCATGCTGGAAAGTGCTTTGTTTTTAAATAATATGCAAGCAGGTAAGGCCAGACAATATGGTTTGCAAACCGATTCGTCCTATCGATTTGAGCGTGGTATTGATCCAACGGCACAAGTCAATGCTGTTGAAAGAGCAACTCAGCTCATTTTAGAGATCTGTGGTGGCATACCTTGCCAAGTGCAAGAAGTAACGCATACAGCATTTTTGCCGAAGAAAGAAGTAATTAGCTTGCGCTTAGCCAGGGTTACTAAGATTTTAGGGATAAATATTGAGCAGGATTTGGCAATTGAACTTTTATCTCGTATTGGTTGTGAATGTAATGCCAATGGGATGGATGCTATCTCTGTACTACCGCCACAAAATCGATATGATTTGAACATAGAAGTCGATTTAATTGAAGAACTCGCCAGAATACACGGCTATCAAAATATTGTTACGCATTTACCGATAGCAGCTTTGAGTGTGCCTAAGCAAAATGAAAGAAGAATTCCTGAGCAAAGAATTAAACATGCTTTGGTTGATCTCGGGTATCTTGAGGCGATTAACTATAGTTTTATTGATAGTACATGGCAGAAATTACTGTTTCCAGATCGCGAAGCGATTGCTTTATTAAATCCTATTTCTCAAGATATGGATACGATGCGATTGGCTTTGTTGCCTGGGTTGCTTAAAACATTGCAATATAATCAAAGAAGACAGCAAAATAGAGTGATGATTTTTGAGTTGGGTAATTATTATTACCAAGAAAAAGGTCAATCTCAACAGCAGCAAGCGCTTGCTGGGCTTTGTGTAGGTATGCATTACGCTGATACATGGCGTAAAGAGCAGCGCCCTGTAGATTTCTTTGATCTCAAAGGCCACATTAATGCATTATGGCAGTTGACAGGGAATACACCTTTGAGCTTTGAGGTCGTAGAGGATCCGCTGAATCAAAAGGGAAAGTCTGCTGCTATTTTGCACGAAGGCAACAGAATTGGTTTAGTTGGTAAATTAAACGCACATTTGCAAAAGCAATTGGATATAGAAGGCGATGTGTATTGGTTTGAATGTCTTTTAGAGCCATTCTTAAACAAACAAATTCCAAAACTGCTAAGACCATCTAAATTTCCTGAAATTCGAAGAGATATTGCAGTTATTGTTGATAATAACGTACAAAGCGAGGCGCTTAGCAAATTTGTTGGTAGCGTGACTGATGAGTTATTGCAAAGTGTTTATATTTTTGATGAATATAAAGGCAAAGGTATACCAGAGGGTAGAAAAAGTATTGGGCTAGGCTTGATCTTACAACATCCTTCACGCACTCTAGTGGATGATGAGGTTAATACCTTAATGCAGTCCATTATTGATGGGTTGAAGAAGGAATTCGCAGCTGAACTGAGGGAGTAAATATGACATTGACTAAAGCTGAACTGGCTGAATCGCTTATTACCGAATTGGGTATGAATAAACGTGATTCAAAAGAGTTAGTAGATTGTCTATTTGAAGAAGTGAGAGCTACTTTAGAGAATGGCAAGTCTGTCAAAATTTCAGGTTTTGGCAATTTTGAATTAAGAGATAAAAGTCAACGACCTGGGCGTAATCCTAAAACAGGTCAGGATGTTGAGATCAGTGCACGACGTGTTGTGACTTTTAAAGCGGGGCAGAAGCTAAAAGCAAGGGTTGAAACCCCTAAAGGTGAAGTTGCGCATCATAGTTCTGGGGATGAGGACTAAAATTTTGTCCACTTTCTTTTGACTTAGCAAGAAAAGTAGGTAAAATCCTACTCTTACATTTCTTTCATTCGGGGCGTAGCGCAGCCTGGTAGCGCACATGCATGGGGTGCATGGGGTCGAAGGTTCAAATCCTTCCGTCCCGACCAAAATTCTCCCAAACTTTCTAGCATATTTAACATTTCACTTTTTTAATATATCAACTAAAAATCATACATACATCTAATACTCAATGAGATTAAGCTTTTTCTGATCTCCTCTCCCGCTTGCGCAGTAGTGTCCGGGGAAAACTACTTTTGTCATCCCTGGATTTAGAAAGTCTTATGAATGAAATGAATTAGACTTTCTTAATACCCGGGATCTATCTAATTACTACGCATTTAGAGATGCCGGATAATAAGAAGCGCTACTTCGTTTCACTCATAAGCGCCTCTCATTTCCGGGCATGACAATAAAAAACAAAATAGCTTAATATTTCTAATCATATATTAGATAACTTCTTTTTCCCGGACACTACTGCCCGCTTGCGGGAGAGGGGTAGAGTGAGGGCTCTTTCTTTCGTGCTAGTACAACAAATCTATCTGGTTTACTTTGTTATAAATAAGTAAACTATAAGTATTCCTATTTGTATAAAAATAAACTATAGTGACAGTAAGGTTTGTTTTATATGAAAAAAGACCACCATGAGTATACCTAATTCAAAAAATATAAACATACATCCACGAGCTGCTGGCCAAACGAAAATAAGCCAACTTCTCAAACGCTGGCCTAAGGGGACAGTTGCTGTGCAGCCATGGCTGAATTCACAAGAAATCTTCCGTCAATTATCAGTTAGGTACGTCCAGGGAAAATGGCTGACAAAAATAGGTAAGGGAGCCTATATCCAAGAAGGTGATACTGTTGATTGGACAGGAGGCGTCTATTCACTTCAAAGCCAATTGGCTTTCAAGATCCATGTAACAGCGCTTACTGCGTTAGAATTGTTAGGTTATAGCCATTTTGTACCTATGGGGGAAGGGAATTCTAAGTGGTTGTCAAAACACAGATCAGATAAAAGACCTATACCAGTGTGGTTTCAAGAATATTTTAAGAAAGACAATGTGATGTGTATCGAACAAGGTTTGTTTGATGGTGCATGGGATAAAGCGCTTGTCGCACATGCTTTAAGCAACTACAAAATAATGGTCGCAAACCCTGAACGTGCCATATTGGAATACCTGCATTTTGATTCACAGGGTATGTCTGTCGCACATGGATTATTACTCATGGAAAACCTCACTACTTTACGACCGAAAGTAATACAAGAATTACTCGAATCTTGTCAGTCAGTTAAGGTTAAACGATTATTTTTAGTGTTAGCAGAGCATGTTAATCATCCTTGGGTAGAAAGACTTAATGTTGAGAAGATAGATCTCGGCAAAGGAAAGAGAGTGGTTGGTAAGGGGGGGTATTATAACCCAAAATACCAGTTATCCTTGCCAGTTGATTTAAAAGAGGTTAATCAAACGTAGTATGGATAAAAAATATCACCAACAAGTAAGATTATTATTAGAAGTGCTTCCTTTTGTAATGAAAGAAGATTGTTTTGCATTGAAAGGAGGGACGGCTTTAAATTTGTTTATGTGGGATTTTCCAAGGCTCTCGGTCGATATCGATTTAACCTATGTGCCTCTTGATACTAGAGAGATTGCGTTAAAGAATATTGACGATGGACTTGCCAATATTAAAAAGAATATTGAAAAAGCACGCTCTGACTTAAGAGTTCAGTTTCAAGGCAAGAAACTTAGTATTAATGCAAAAGGGATAGCCCCCGTTAAAATTGAGCCTAATACAATTTTAAGAGGAGCGCTGTATCCTATTGTGCGCAAAGATCTTGCAAGCAAAGCAGAGGATGAATTTAAACTGAGTGTGCTTGATGTTCCGATGCTCTCTTTAGCCGATCTTTATGGTGGAAAGATAGTTGCAGCATTAGATCGACAGCATCCAAGAGATTTATTTGATGTGAAAATGCTATTTGAACATGATGGATTGACCAACGATATTCGCAAAGCTTTTTTAGTGTATTTGATAAGTCATGACCGTCCAATGCATGAGATATTGAGGCCAAACTTGCAGAATATTGATACTATTTTTGAGAGAGAATTTTTAGGTATGACATCAATGCCAATTGCACTAGATGCTTTAATCAAAACGAGAGAAGACTTAATTGAGCAGATCCACGCTACCTTAACTCAAGACGAAAAAGAATTTTTAATGTCATTTAAGCGTGGAGAGCCTAATTGGCTATTGCTAGGGGGCACTGGTATTGAAAAGCTTCCTGCTGTGCAATGGAAATTGAAGAATATCAAAACGATGACCAATGAACGCAAGGAGTTAATGTTAGAAAATCTTGAAAATGCTTTGAGCTTATAGAGAAAAAACAATATGCATAATTTTAAGATATCTTTCGTTGACAAGATCCCTTCAGAGATCGAAGAAAAAATGGAAAAGGGTTTAGAGGAGTATTCTCTCAGTCATGGTATTGACGTCAACTATCAACCTTTTGCATTCGTACTTTTTGATGAGAAGGATGAAGTAATAGGAGTATTGGATGCTTTCAGTTCATATTCATCAATACATATCCGAGACATATGGGTAGATAAAGCCCATCGAGGCAATGGTTATGGGCGAAAATTGATTGTTGAGTTGGAAAATCATTTTAAAGGGAAAGGATTAAATAATATTAACTTGATTACCTGTGCATATCAGGCGCCAGAGTTTTACAAGAAATGTGGTTTTAAAGTGGAGTTTATAAGAGAGAATATTAAAAATCCTAAACTGACGATGACTTTCTTTATAAAATATTTTGACGAGGTGATGTTATGAAACGCATATCACATACTACTGCCAAGCCTTCTCATTATACTGATCAGGCTAAGAACTATGATGCTTTCAATGAAGAGAATTCGAAGATAACGAATCAAGCTATTGAGAAGATATTAAAAAATATAAAGTGAAAACGGTTCTTGATTTGACGTGTGAGACAGGCTCACAGGTTTTTTAGCTTATAAAACGTGGGTATGAAGTGCTTGGTTCAGATATCAACATTAACATGTTAAAAGCTGCTAGACAAAGCGCCCAAAAAGAAAAAATTTCTGTAAAGTTTCAAAAAGTGATATCTGAATAATCGAATTATCCTCGTTACGAGGAAACAATAAATATGAGATTGACAGAAACAGGTGTCTTTTAAACGCTCTTTGATTCCTGGTCATGATTTTTTGTGGTTTGTTTTCCTCCCAAGGTTCTTTCCAAGGTTCTTTGCTTTATTCATTTGGTTGGATGTTAGCTCAAGATCTTTGCCTATGCGATTTATAAGCTTTTGTTTTTGTAGTTAGATGAGCTGTTTTTTATAGGGCAAGCGTGTAAAATGGAGAATATTTCTATAAATTAAGTTGGCTGACATTGTGTGTGGAGGTTCTTTCAAATGTTAAAATCTATAAGCTTGATGGCAAAAGATATTGCCAGCCATATTGGCTCACAGACAACGCAAGAAGAGCCTACTACTTTAACTGGTAAATTTGTCAAGAAAGCAAAACAATTAAATGCAATGGCAAAAGGTACTTTTGAAGAAAAAACTAAAACACCCTCTATAGATAATCAAGAAGAAAGCTTAGTTGATGCTCAATATAGGCTTGAATTTGCTCTAGGTGAAAGGCTTGCGCTTGATGTGGCGTATAGATCGATAAGTTTACAACAACATATTATTCCATTGCTTGAAGAAGATAATAATCTTCGAAATTATAAAATTGTGACGCTTGATTCTGGTCATGGTGGTATCATTGGAAACATTTTGATACCGTCTCCACACAATGATGCAGCACGTGTTTATGTTAATTTTCGTGGCACAGACTCTCATACTGCGGCAACCTTTCATTTAGATTTAGAGCATTGTGCAGGAGAAGAATCCTTTCATCGTCATTTACCGCAAATCATGCGACAAATTAATGAGGCGATTGCAGAAGCATCAGGTTCTGAAGAGAGAGAGATTGAGCTGATTATTTCTGGCCATAGTTTAGGCAGTGCATTGAGTCAATATTGCTTAAATGCTGCCATGCTCTTTTCTGCACTTCATTTAAAAACCACCTTAGAAGAAAAACAAGTTGATTCTGATACACAAGCATTAATTGGAAATATACAAGAAAATTTTAAGCAATATCTATTGAAGCAATACTGTTTTGAAGGGAAAGAAATAGCGCCTGAGGACTATCAGTATTTTTCAAAAATTAGAACATTTAAAATAAATAGTTGGGGTACACTTGGTGTTAGCAAAGCACTTGAAAACAATACTAATGTATTAGCAGATATTTTAAAGTTAAATGGAAAAAATATTGTGGGTCGATTTTTGGGAAATACACTTGATGTTGTTAGAAAATTGGGTGAGGGGAATTCTTTGTCATCTTGTAATGCTGATGTGGCTTATTTGGAGATTGAAGATCGCAGCCTTGATCTCAATCGCTCTTTTGTTGCAGGCTCTATTGCGGGTATTGCCAGTGGCATGCTCTTAGGAGGCGTACCTGGTATTA
Source organism: Candidatus Berkiella sp. (assembly GCA_050252335.1). Lineage (GTDB taxonomy): Bacteria > Pseudomonadota > Gammaproteobacteria > Berkiellales > Berkiellaceae > Berkiella_A. The sequence goes on from JBFWLB010000016.1 coordinate 13,634, forward strand.
TCATTGGAGGTGCTACCGCTGTTTATAATGGATTACGTCCTTTGCATTTAGCGCATGGTGATTGTAATTTTGGAAAATATGGTGAGTTACTTGCGGGGAAACAGTATAGGATCTTTAGCAATGAAACATTGTCTGGCAAAAAGAAAATTTCAGAAATTTCAGAAGACAAATTAACTGTTTTCCAAAAACCTCTTTTATACAAAGCAAAAAGTGTATTAAAGCAAGCAGGTAATGTTGGGAGCGAATTTAAGAAAAGTGCAACGGTTGGCATTGTTGAAGTTATTAAAGCGGTTGATAGAGGTGCTGGGAAGGCCGCTAGAATATATTGTAAAAAATAAGTTATTTAACTTTTGAGTGCTATGGTTAGAATAGATGAGTTTTTCGTCAAAGAAGATATTATTGTTACTTCGTGTCTGTCTCTTAGCTACTAGTCCTTACAAAAAATCTTTGGTTCTTCGTTAGACGCACTTAATTTATAAAGAATCGGATTGAAACTCAAGAAGCGCTTGCAAACAAAGATGCTCTGTATTATTTTCCCCAATTATGTATAGCGTATATTTAAAGATAAGTTCGCATGGTTGATATTCTAACGATAAAAACAATTAAAAGAAAATTACAATGCAATAGTTTGCCTACCGATTATAAAATCAAAACGCCTACCACTTTAACAAATGGAGAGCTTGTTCATATTTTATCACTCTTCCATGATCTCAATCAGATGATTAATTTCATTGTATTATTGAGTACAACACAATCAATTGAGGTGCAAATAAATAATCAATCGATTGCTTTGGGTTCAACTGAAAAATTTATTCATGCCTATAGCGCTAATGGTTTATATCCAGCCTTACTCAATGCACAAAAACAGAAAATAATCATTGAGCATTTCCAAAAAAATAAATTTACAAGATCACAGTTATTTTATTTGATAAAAAATTTGTATAAAGAACAAATTCGAGATTTGATACTAAGTGTAAACTGTTTTACGTCAAGAGATTTGGTTCTATTATGTAATGATATCCAGAAATTATCAGAGTTGGATTATTGTACCATTAAATTACTTTACCATCATTTTAATCCTATACGCTATTGGGAGAGTACAACAACCCCATTGTTAGATATGTATTATTTTACTTATAGAGCAGGGCATGTTTTAGGTTTGACAAAGGCCATTGAAATTGAAATAGAGGGTAAAAAAATATTATTAAAACCAGATGGTGAGTATGATGAAGTATCGATGAAAATTCTAGTAGAAAAATTAGAGCAGTATAGAGAATATGAGCCATCTACTACCATAGAATTTATTTATAAAGCGATGAAGCGTTCTTATGGATTTATCAAATATAATTCAAATGAATACAAACCTGAAGCCGCAAAAGAGTTTTTGAAAGATTATCACAACAAACAATTAGTTTATCTTTCATCTGGATGGTATGGGCATACGGTCGCTGTTGGGCTTTATGGTAGATTTCTCGTTGTTGCAAATCGTGGGCAAGCTTGTGATCCACGGTATGGGACTAAAATTTATACAATAAGTAATACCAAATTAATCAATGAAAAATTCATTAAAGCACTTGTTGGTAGTATTGAAAATTCAGCCGTTTTTAATAAGTTATTAAGCACTGTCGTTGGATTGAACAATCCTTTAGTTCATTTGCGCTCTAAGCCTCAAAAACGTGGTAATTGCACTTTTGCAAACCCGAAATCTATCAATGAGGCTTTTATTATCCTTTCGCAAATAGCACCCTTTGCTACGGATCAAGAACTACAAACTATTGCACTGAATGAGGTGCGTAGGGCCAAATATAAAAAATTCACAAGATTTATACGAGCAAGAGAAGTTGATGAATTGATCAAAAATATGTTTTACGCAAAAAATGAAACTTTGATAAGTTTTTATTCGGCTTTAGTAAAAGCTATTATCCATGAGCATCATGGTAAAGATAGAGGCTATATTAAAGATGATCAAGAGGCATTGCTTGCATGTGAATTATATGAAAGATGTCCTCAGCATATTAAATTACATATCAAAAAAGATTCAGAATTCATGGATCTCATGAAAAAATTAAAAGAGCAGAGAGAAGATATTTTCTATGATCGTAATTGGTATAGACCCGACCAATCAGCACGTATTGTTCAAATCTATCGTGGTTATTACAGCCATAAAGTAGCAGTAAAAAAAGGATATATTACAGATATTGATGGCGCTGATGTACCAAAAATGCATTTTAGCTATAAAATGGCGAGACGATTAGCCGCTATTGCAAGATGATAGCTGTAGCCTGTCTCGTCTCTATCCATTTGCAATAGAGATGAGACAGACAGAAGGGAGTGTTATTTGCGTTCTAAAGCTTTTTTACTGGAAGGGGGCTTGGTTTGTGAGTCTTTTTCTTCTGAGAATGAAGAAGAGAATGAATCCTTTTTGCGTTGTTTGGCAGATGCCAAGGCCAAGGGCGTGTATCTAGGAGAGAAACTGTCGAGTGATAATTCACCAATTTCTGGTATAGGTTCTAAAGAGATTGAATCATCTCTTTGCTCGGAAGAAGAAGAAATAGGAGAGCGTCTCTTTTGAGGAGATGTTTCTGTCTTGCGTCTTTCATGACGTGGGGTTATTGTACCCATTATCGTTGTGTGAGAACGTGAGCGCGAGGTTCTCAGTGGAGAGGGAGATGACTCTAAACTGAGTTGTTTGATGCTTGTTGTTAATTCAATGATTGTGTCTGTATCAGAATGCTTTCTGTTGGCATTAGATTTTTGAAAGCTTCTGTTTGGTGACACATCAACTAATTCAGATTTTGGCATATCTGCTTTAAAATTTTTGATAATTACTTTGCATAATTTAATAATTATATCAACTGTCTCTTGTGGAGCTGCTTGTTTGACTAAATGGTTGGATAGTAGTTTTTTAGCTTCTTTGCCAGAGTATCGCTTTGAGGCCTGTTCTACAACAAGGGGCGCATGTATGTCTTTACAAAATTTTAAAGCTGTTTCAAGCTTAGTGAGATCAAGGGGCTCGTCGAGCTGAATAATTTTTGCTGGCTCTAATTGATAAGAATACCAATAGGTGCCTCTCTCAGAATAAACAAAATCTTCTAATTGACCCATGAAATCTGTTCGGTAGGGTGTTGCGTTTAAGTGTTGTAATGTGCATAAATAATCAAAATGCTCGGAAAATTTTTGATTTAATTTTCCAAATAACATAATTCGGTCTGCAAGTTTCGTATTTTCTGAAATTTTATCTTTATCCGCAGAATATATTGCAATCAGTGGAATGCATTCAGGAAATTGATTCATTAAGTCACGAAGTGCTTTAAAAGCGCCTTGATTACTGAACAATCGATCATACTTTTGTAGTCTTTGTGAGATACCATCATATTTTTGTAGCTTTTGTTTATCTTCTGCTAATAATCTTTGATTAATGCACTCCAAACGTCGTAGTGCATTGAATTGTAAGCCGGTATATATAGCAAATGCAGCTGCAAAATTGTACGGCATGTTATTTCTTGTGCTAGAAGTTTCTTCTTTTAGACAATGTTTGATGACATCTAAGTAAAATGTATATCGTTGTATTGCTATCTCTATTGTTGGGGCAAGGAGGATATCCATGCATACTATTTGTGAGAGTTTATTTGTGAGAGTAGATACTGCTTGAAACGCACTGTTATTTTCTGCTTTTTTTAGTATATTTACAGCGAGAAAATTTTGTGGTGTCAGCTGTAGAGTTGCTGCAGTAAATGCTTTTGCTAAATCAAAACTTAAGGCAGCAGCAGATTGGTGATAGTCAATAGAGGTTATTAAGTTGTGCTTATATAGTTGTTTAATTTTCGCTGTTAAAGATGCCATGGCAATCACATTGCTCAAGGGATAGAGGAACTTTTCGAGTGCTGCTTGAAACTTTGGTGTTGCTATCCATTCATTCTTGTTGTCAATGCGGATTAATTCTTTTATAAGATAGATGCAAGATAATTTTGCCTCCCAAGTCATTTCTTTATAGTCTTGAGTAAGTATTTTTAGAATCTCTAAAGGATGCATTTCTTCTACTAGGCCGTATGCGATTTGAGACAGAAATGCAGGTGTGAGTTCTGTGAGTGATTCGCTTTTAGAATCTGATTTTCGCTTATTTGCGTCGAGAGTGATAGGTGTAAAAAGACTGCGTAAAAAAATGGCTGTTTGCTTTTTCTTATCAGAAACAATAATTTTTTCTACATTATCATCGATCTCTTCTGCAGTTGAGTCTTCAAAAGTAGGTAATTTTATAGAGAAGCTATGTAAACCACAATTACGCAATGCATTATCTACATCTTGATTAAAAGATGTAGTCGTGCTCTTAGGTAAGCTTAAGGGGTAGTTTTTATGGAAAAAATCTAAGAAGTCTTCTCTTTGCTGAATAGTCGCATGGTAATAAGGCGCATAGCCATGTTGATCGGGGGTGAAAGGACTTACATCTCGTTTTACCAGAGCTGCAAAAACCTTCTTGAAACCTTGGTTTGCTGCCCAGTGAATAGGACTTAAGCCTGAAGAATCGCTTTCTTTTAAGTCAATACCCCCTTTTTTTATCAATGATAAAGCTGCTTTTTCATTTTTGGCTGCTAATAGTTCATTTAAAGTTGGGGCTGAATATGCGCCATTGGTGCTCATTTATTATTTAACCTCATAATATATACTTTTGCGTGCCAACCTAATGCTTTTTGATAATAAGGTCAAGAGACATTCTAAAAAATGTCTGATATAAATTGAGTTTTTGCTATTTTTATCTTTAAGACGCATTTTACACTCACTCAGTGTGTATGCACGGTGTAGGAAGAGAGAATAATTTTGAATTGAGAATACCCAAAAGTACAATTCTTTGCTGTAAAATATTTTAATAGATAGATATGGAAAATTTTGATGAATAGCTATTTATCTGTGCTTTGGTTGCATGGTGTTTGTTGAATAACTCCCTCTCTATAAGCAGATATGATACTTAATTCTACCTATTAACCTCTAGTATAGCGATCATATCTCCGATATTTTTCTCATCGATTTGCTGACGGTAATCTTGACTTAATTTAGGTAAGCTGAAGACAATACCGTCCTTCAGGGAGGATGGGCAAAATGTCTAATACAGACGAGCCTTGCTTAGACGTAAATTCGATTATATATCCTTATGTGAAGACATTATTTCTGAACAACCAGCAACAAGTGTGGTTTTTAGATTATTATTCTGCGCATTTAAAATCTTATGTCATTCGATTGGTGGAAAAAGAGTTTTTTGCAAAGCAAAAAATATCAAATTTACAATTACAAATTATTTTCCTGCGCCAGTATTTTTCTTATCTTTCTAGAGATATAGAATACCCTTCAGAAAAGCTATTACCATTGATCAATGGATTAGAACATATTGATGCTCTAGTAAAAGATTTTGAGAATGCCTGCTTTAAAAATATTTATTATCAGCGACATGGTTTTACACTGAATTCATTTTATCCGGGAAATTACGTTACAATTCTTAAGAAATTGTTGCAGAAAACATTGATTTTATATATGCATGAAAAACTACAGCAAGGGTTAATAAACGATCCAGAGCAGTTTTTGTATAAAGAGAATTTAAAATGGCTTATGGATCAGCTCCGTTCAGAACATGCGCCTATCACTGTGATACATGCAGAAGAACAAAAAAATAATTATAAACCAAATTTACTATGGTATTTTTTAAATGGTGCCAATCGCTTACCTTTGTTTCTACAGATGGAGATATATTTTTTTAAAGAGAATATGCAGCGCTTAGGATATTGGATCCAATATTTATCAGAAAGTCCAAGCGATTTAAAAAATAGCCTGGTTGCCTTTCCTATAAGCGCTATTGTATTTAGCTTAAATACTATATTTTTACTACTCATACCATATCGGTTCTTACGAACAATGGTAAATGAATGTTTTTATCATATCATGAGACCGATAACCAAATTTTTATTAGTGTTAACACCCAACGATAGAAATAATGTTGCATCCTATGTAACAAGAGGATTGTTACATATTTTGATTTATGGTGCCTTATTAACTATATTTAATCTTCCACTCTTTCCATTGTCACACTTTTGGTTGCCTACCATTCTTTTTACACCCTATATTGCGTTAATTCCGCTGGGATATTTAATGATTGTTCCCTTATTAGCAATTTGTGTCAATGTGTACAAAGAGGAATTGAAAAGTGACAATGAAGAAAAAATAAATGTTAGGACAGAAGAAATCATTGAAACTCAGAATCCTAAAGCAATTTTACATCAATATAGAGCAGTAAAAAATGGATTCAATACTTGTGTAAATCGTGCAAGTGAAAAAGTAGACGTAAAATCCGCTTTAGAGGAAACAGTAGCACTTCGTTATTTGCGGTGAATGCAGCAAATAAAAAGCCTCTAGAGATTAAAGCTTGGTGAGCGTTAAGAATGAATATATCTATGTGCTCGGATAGCGGGTAAAAAGGGTGTAGGATCGATTTTTACATCGTTGCGAATAACCCTGTTTTTATTTTTTTCTTGTTTGAGTTTGGGGGCTTTAAAATTAGGGCAAGGCGTATTGCTATCTGCTGGAAAAAAAATTGGCATAGGGCCTTTAATCATGAGACGCTTAATAGAATTATTTATATTGAGAACAATATTGGCTCTCAGATGAGGCGCCAGTTCTTGAATAATCGCCAGCTGTTCATGTGGAGAAAGGCTATATAATTTTTTACGCTGTAACTCAATGCTTTGGCTATTACCTTTTTGCATGAGTAATTTTTCAGCTTCTTGGCATGTAATTCTTTTTATAGAACGCGTATGAGCCCAAGTCCAACTGATCTTTTGTGGAGCGCTTTCTAAAATTGGAATTTGTCGATAGCATTGCTTTAAATGTATTCTCGATAAGCCCAATGGTTGTAGCGTGTGGGTTGCTGTTTGGGAGCGTTTTTTCAGTATAATATTGAATTCTTTTAACAAATAATTATCTTTTGTTGATATTTTTAATGCTTTTAGCGATAACATCGCTTGCTTGAAAGCATTTTTTTTATGATTAAGTTCAGAAACTAATTGTAATGTCTGCTGAGACGCACCAATAAAGCCTGCTGAAACAAGAATTTCTCTGGGCGCTTGATTATCCAGGTATTCCAGTTGGCGAATGATTGAGCAGGCCATACCACGGTGAGAGGGGAGAAAGGGGATGAGTTTTTCCTGTTCCTGCATCCAAGAGACCAAGTGCGCATCTGCCATAATGGCATCACAAAGCGCATTAACATGTGTTGTTAAAGAATCAAAGGTATTAACGATGTCAATTCGAAGTTCGGATTCTAACATTATGTGAGAACACATCCAGCTTGTTGTAATACTTGTTTGTTGATAGCATAATTTATCGTTGCATAGCTGACAAGCTTAGATTCACCTCACACCACTGCTTTCAATAAATGAATGGAATCATGATTACAGAAAATATAAAACTTACCAATGTAGAATTTGTTGAGCTATATCAACAATTCTTAAGTCAATATCTTGACAATAAACCAACTGACTTAGATTTTGCAATGGCTCAATTTCAAAATATTATGAATAAATATGCCCAGTGGATGCAGTCTTGCGATATGAGTCATTTCATACAAGCACAATCTGACTATATGCAAGATTACTTTAAGTTTATTGAGCATTTTCAAAGTCAGTTTAAAGATAAAACAGATACACCGGCATCAGATAATAATCTGCCTTATATTAAACCAGACTTATCAGATAGACGTTTTCAAAGTGAGGACTGGCACAAGCAACCGCTTTATAATTTCTGGATGCAAAATTACTTACTATTTTCAAAGCATATGCAGAAATTTATGACGGGGCATCAAACTGAAAATAGCCGTTTAAATAAGCAAGTCGATTTCTTTACTCAGCTTTGGATCGATAGTCTATCTCCCAGTAATTTCCATTTAACAAATCCAGAAGTTGTTAGACAAACCTTGTTGTCTAAAGGAGAAAGCGTTGTTCAAGGCTTTCAAAATTTTATGAAGGATGTGATACAAAATGGTAGTCAATATCAGTTTAAGATGACAGATATGCAGGCATTTGCCGTTGGCGATAATATTGCGGTTACCAAAGGTAAGGTTGTATATAGAAATAGGATGTTTGAACTGATTCAATATTCTCCAACGACGCCAAATGTCCATGCTATTCCATTACTGATTGTGCCACCTTGGATTAATAAATATTATATTTTAGATTTAAAAGAAAAGAATTCATTTGTAAAATGGATTGTTGATCAAGGGTTCACAGTTTTTATTATTTCTTGGGTGAATCCAGATATTACTTACAAATACACCTCATTTGCAGACTATATGCAAGCTGGTGTATTAGAAGCGACCAAAGTGGTTAAAGAGATCACCAATCAATCCAGCATTAATGCACTTGGCTTTTGTATTGGGGGCACGCTTTTGGCTGCAACTATGGGATATCTCAAGGCGCATAATAGAAATGATATTCAATCAACGACGTATTTGACATCATTAATAGATTTTTCGTATACCGGTGATGTTGAGGTTTTTATTGATGAACAGCAGGTCAATAATCTAAGCAAATTGATGGAAAAAGAAGGTGTATTGAGTGGTAAACGATTGATGCTGACCTTTAATTTGTTACGTGCGAATGATTTATTTTGGTCTTTTTATATCAATAATTATTTATGTGGTAAACAACCTTTTCCTTTTGATTTACTCTATTGGAACTGTGATAACGTCAATTTACCTTATGAAATGCATAAATTTTATTTAGAAAATATGTATTTAAAAAACAATCTGGTTAAACCTAATCAATTAGTGTTGGGAGATACACCTATTGATTTAAGTAAAGTGGCTGTGCCCTCATACTTTTTATCTACAGAGCAAGATCACATTGCGCCATGGCAAACGACTTTTAAAGGCGCGCTTGCTTTGCAAGGTGATCTTACCTTTGTATTAGGCGGATCTGGTCACATTGCAGGTGTTGTGAACCCTCCCAGTAATCAAAAATATGGTTATAAATACACCTCAAAAAATACCAGACAATACCAAACAGCTGAAGAATGGCTTGCACATGCTCAAAGTTTTCCAGGCTCATGGTGGACGCATTGGGGGGAATGGTTATTAAAGCAATCGGGAGAGTCTATTGTTGCCAGAATACCTGGTTCTACAACTTATCCGCCTCTTGAAGATGCACCTGGGCAGTATGTAAAGAAAAAAACTAATTGAAATCTAATAGCTTAACAATTCATTCTGTATAAGAGAAAGTTTATTTTTATCCAGTTGATAAGCATAAATTTTCTCTTTCATCTTTATCCTAAAAAATACTTTATTGTTCTATCCTTTATTAATAAAGGCATTGAAAAGTGTACAGTGCGTTTCTCATATTTTTAACTATGTATTTCCTAAACTTCATGAGCAGGGATGCGAAGTGAGTAGTTACTCGTGTTCAATGATTAAAACTGATAGTATAGGCAGCTTTCATGAAGATACTTATCTGTGATCAAGATAATGCAAATCTTACAATGATAAAGAAAAATTTTTTAAAGCTGGGGCATAAATCAATTTTTGCATTAGATGGTATAGATGCAATAGAAAAATTCAGCATCGAGCAGCCTGATTTGGTTTTGATCAGTGAAGATTTATCACATATAAATGGCTTTGAGGCAACAAAGAAAATAAAAGAAAATTGCTATGATTTTACAGATTGGATTCCTGTTGTCTTTATGAGTGAAAATCTAGATGATGACACAATCATAAAAGCAATCGAATCTGGGGCAGATTTTTTTCTGCGTAAGCCGATGTCGATTCAATTATTAAAAGCAACTATCAAGGCAATGCGTAGACTGGTATCTTATAGGCAGAATTTGATTGATTTTGGACATCAATTGAGGGAAGTAAATGATAAATTATTACTTTCTAATCAATTATTGTCGGAATTATCACTGAAAGATCCGCTTACGCTCTTGGCAAACCGAAGAGCGTTTGAAGAAAATTTAGAGCGCATTTGTCGTCAAGCAATACAGAATAGAAAGCCTGTTTCTCTTTTAATGATCGATGTAGATCATTTCAAAACCTATAATGATACTTATGGACATCAAGCCGGTGATATTTGTTTGCAGAAAGTAGCAAGTACTTTTAAATCCCCTGTGGAAGGTAGTAAAAATATTATTGCTCGATATGGTGGAGAAGAGTTTGCCATTATTCTTCCAGAGACAGAGCAAGCAGTGGCGGCTGTGATTGCAGAAAGGATTCGAGGGGCAGTACAGTTATTAGAACTTAAAAATATTGGTACGCTAAGAGGTTTTGTGACCTTGAGTATTGGCGTATCAACCTCATCGCCCGATGTTCCTTTTACTTCAGAATCATTGGTATCGGCGGGTGATGAAGCACTTTATCATGCAAAAGAACAAGGAAGGAATATTGTTGTTGTCTCAGATCGCCAGGTTAACATGACGCGTGGCTTTCATGCCGGTAAATATAAAGTACTTAGAAAAACACCAAACGACGCAGAGAAACCGGATAGTTTGAATGATATATTATAAGCTGAGAATTATGGTATAGTTCGCTTAAAGAAACTTATCTTAATAGTTGTATTTGTGAATAAAATTGGTAGACTTTCTAAAATGGTGGTGTCTCATACATCGCCAGTATCTTATGCGCTTCCCCTTGGAGAATTTTTATTACCATTGAATGATTTAATTGGTAAATCATTCGCATTAGAATTTACTGGTCTTATTCAGTGTATTGCCTGTGGTCGTGAGATCAAAAAAAGCTTTCAACAAGGTTATTGTTTTCCCTGCACTCGGAAATTAGCACAATGCGACTTATGCATTCTTAAGCCTGTATTGTGCCATTATCATAAAGGCACTTGTCGAGAGCCTCTGTGGGGAGAGACACATTGTATGATTCCTCATGTCGTATACTTATCCAATACATCTGGTTTAAAAATTGGTATTACACGAAAAAGCCAAGTACCTACGCGATGGATTGATCAAGGTGCTGTTGCTGCTATTCCTGTTTTTGAGGTTTCTACACGTCGTATCTCTGGAATTATTGAAGCTGAAATGGGTAAAAGTATGTCTGATAGAACCAGTTGGCAAGCGATGTTGAAGGGGGGGATACCGCCACTCAATCTTGTTGCAGAAAAACATAAACTGATTACAGCAACTCAAGATTTACTTGAAAAAACGCGCACCGAATTTCCTAACGAACAGATTAACATTGTTCGTTCAGATGAGGTTTTTGAATTTCAGTATCCAGTTTTAAAATATCCAAGCAAAGTGACTTCTTTATCTTTTGATAAGACTCCTAGAATTGAAGGATCTTTGCTTGGCATCAAGGGACAATATCTTATCTTTGATGTTGGGGTTGTCAATATGCGAAATTTTGGGGGATATAACCTTAAGCTTTTATTGCCCTGATAGCGGATATTCTTGAGCTGGCTTGTCATGTTGTTTTAGCTGGCGCCAAAGCAAGCCATTGCGAATAAAGTAGCATATTCTGTGCCTAGTACTTCTTCAGTACTTGACCAACGTTGTCTTTATCAAGACAAGAGTCGGCTTTCTACCTTAAATTATATGATTAACTGCGATAAAATAGGTATTTTTGATTATTCATTAAGTCATTATGTATTCGAGAGGTAAACATGAAGTCCGGTCCAGACACAGAGATGAAACGAAAAAGAGATGAACTGGATTGCCTTGAAGATATTAATTTAACTTATAAAAAAAAGAAAACTCAAAACAATGTAGAAAATAAAATCAAATTTAATGATCAATTGCTTGAAGCAAAATACCAAGCGGTAATGAGAGATCCGCTTTATACTAAAATTTCTATTGAAACATTGCATCAATGTTTTCGTTTGCTTGAAGAAGCAGGATGGAATGAAGCAGAACACACCAAATTGTACATGGGACTCCTAAATAATCCCAACTATGCGGAAGATTTGGTGGATTATTTTAAACAATTAAAAACATGCGGATATACTTACGAAGAATATCAGATACACTATCGCAAAGGGATTAAATACGCTTGTTATGCTAAAGATCTAACGGAATGTTTTGGATGCTTTCAAGCGGTAGAAGCGCATCTTGATGCAAAAAGCTTATTTTTGCTGCAATCAATGATTGAAAAATCAAAAAACGCTCACCATTTATTTCCATATTTAAAAAAACTCAATGAAATGGGGTTTATCGAACTAATCATTTACTCAACTTTAATTGAGCATTCTGATTATGCTGAAGACTTAGTGGAATCTTTGAAATATTTGAAAGAAAATGGGTTTGATTATTTTGAATGTAAAAAACTTTATATCAACTTAATGAAAAAAGCTTCTTTTGCTAGAGAGTTGATTGACTGTATTGAAGATTTTAAAGAAATGGGATACAGCTATGCGCAGCATAAAATATATTATGATAGTTTAATTGATTCCCCTCATCAGGCTAAAAAGCTTGTTCAGGCTTTTAAAGATTTAAAAGAGTCAGGGTTTAGCTATGAAAGCCATTCGTTTCTCTATAATATAATGATGGCCGTGCCTGAGAAAGCCAAAGAATGGATAGAACACTATAAAAAAATTGAAAATCTTGGATTTTCCACTGAGAAAATAAAAATACTTTTTTTTGCTATAATAAACAATCCTGCTTACTCAGTAAAACTTCAGAAGGGATTTTTCTTATTAAAAGATTCTGGTTTTAACTTAGAAGAAGATGAGCAACTTTATTTCGAGTTAGCGGGAAGACCATCCATGGCTGATCAATGGGCTGATGGATTTCGATTGCTTAAGGAAATAGGTTTTGAATATAAAGAACAACCATTTCTGTATCAGAAATTTTTAGATAATGTTGAGAATATTGGTGCATTTTTAATAAAATGTAGAAATTTTAACGCAGGTGTATTCCCTTATGCACAATTTAAATCTTTTTACCATGCCTCTATACTTTATCCTGATTTTGCGCAATACATCTTAGGTAATTTAATCATTTTTAATCCTATGTATCATGCCTCATTATTTAATAATATATTTTCCTCATTAACGGTTTCAAATCCTAATCGTAGCTTAATTATAAGAAGAATTAAAAAACTACTTCAATATGCTGAGAAAAATGTCATTTTAAATCCCATGAATAAAGGGTTTATCCAGCAGGAAAAAGAATTAAACGATCTTTTAAAGGAAGAATTCAGCTTTTCTGAAGGTCCTCTTAATAAAGCATCTGCCACTTATGAGATTGAGCGCATTCTCAAGCAAATAGCTGAATGTAATGGAGAGGGTGTTCGTCTTGATTACACTGATTGGCAGTGTTATGTTTTAACGCTTTCCAATCAAGAAACTATTAATTTAAGCTTGCTCTTAAGGAATGCGAATTTAAGCCAGTTAGAATTAAATGATGCTCTTCTGGATTCAGTAGATAAAATGATTCAATCAATTTATTCAGAGTGGGATGAAATGTTGAATCGTTCAGAAAATACTGTACAAGCATTAAATGATTGTTTGAAAAAAGCATTGTATACGTATATAGGCAATTATCGATATAAAAATATAGGACGTATTTTTCGAGCTGAAGCACTTGATGACAATTTTTCAATTATCAAAGTTGCAGAACATAAAAATAAAGAAGCATTACTTTGTTTTATATTGGGCTGTTTAATTAATGACGCAACGAATAAGCTTAATAATTTAGCAGCGACTTTTCACGTCGAGGATATTTTCCTTGATAGAGCCGAGTTTTTAACAAACGAAGTGCTTGCAGGGCGTTTAGCGAATCCTTGGTATTTTCCTGCTTTAACTAGTTTTAGTGCAAGCAAAAATGGATCTTGTGCTTTTCAAAAAGCAGGAATGGTTCGAACAAAGTTAGAAAATCCTAGACGTGTGCTAATTGTAAATAAACTCGAAGCTGAGGTTCTCTTTTCACAAGGCGAACAGATCATAACTACTCAAGGGCCTGGATTTTATATTTCTCGAATTGTAAATAGCCCTTTGCTAGAAAAGAAAAATCAATATTGGGTGGATTTTGCGCTTCAATGGGCATTGGAGCATTATTTATCGCAACCATATAAAGATATCCCAAGTGTTATTAAAATTGGAGATAAAAATATTTACCGACCTAATCACAATTTACCGCATGTGTTTAGAGTGCAAAATGCCATTGAATTGGTGCTTCATTATTTTTCTCGATATGCACTAGAGGATGAGTTTAAAGAATTTTGTCAAGAATGTTCTTTAGAAGAAATAGAATGGCTTCGAGTCGCTGCTGTTTTTAGTGTAACTGGTCGAGAAAGTGAGATTAATGCCGGTAGCGACCTTGAACGATATGATAGATATCGAGCATCATCAGCCGATCATTTTATGGATTTTGTGAATAAAACAAAAAATATGCAGTTGCCTGAGGTTGCGCACATGGCAGAACGCGTAAAACATGTTGTTAGATATATGGGAAATCCCGGTTATGAAAAACAACCTGACGGCGCGTTAGGTATTAATAACCATCTTGAAGCAAGCGAGCGTCAGCGTAGAAATTTTTATTATCGAGTTTTATCAATAGCGCATAAATTAGATTTACCTCGCTGTTATACTGTCTCTCAGTATGAAGCATCGATGAAACTTTGTCGCGATTTATCTTTAGTAAGTGATAGTCAAAAAAATGATTATTTAGAAATGATTCGGTATAACATTGATCTTATAAAAGCACATGGAGGATGTTTAAGTTGTGAACTGACGATACAGGGGGAATTTGTGGATACTCATATTCCTTATCAAGCTATTTATGCAGAGTCTAGTACTTCTCTTAAACGCATTTATGAAATCAGTCAAACGATTACTAAGCCTGAGATACTGAACCCAATCTCGATGCGATGTAGTGCAAGTTTTAAATAGCGGTTTTTTTTCAGTGTTTATTCTGTGGGATATATGGTTAGGTTTTGTCGTTGATGAATTTTAACCCTCACCCGGCTTTCAGGGCTCCCGCTACCAATTTGGGAGAGGGCTCTGAAAGGGCGCGGGTGAGGGTAATTCTCATTTATGCATTTAAATTTTAACTATGTCTTACTTGCTTGCCTTCATCACCATATTCCAGTCTGGTTTTTTTACCAAACGTAAAACACGATTAAATAATAGTACAAGCGCAGAGATATTAATTAACAACATCAGGTTCATAAATAAATCCGCTAATGTCCATACAAAAGTTACGGTGAAATAAGCACCCAATGGGATAGAGAAAATAAAGATATATTGAAAGAGTTTAATGTATTTTCGACTAAATAAAAATTCAATTGCTTTATCTGCGCAAAATGACCATGTCAAAATGGTAGTAAACGCAAAGAAAAAGAGCGTGATAGTTACTAAGTGTCCAGCCCAGTCATATCCAAACCCTTTTTTAAAGGCTTCAATACATACATTTGTGCTTTCTAAATCAGTAATAAGCCATGCGTCTGTTACCATTAAGACTAAGCCTGTGAGCATGCAGACTACCATAACAATGAGAGGTGAGAGTGTACTGATCAAACCTTGGGTAAGTGCTGTACGTACTCGGTTTGTTTTGCTGTCCACAGAGGCGTGCAAAATGGGGGCAATACCGACTCCACAATCTGTTGCAAATAGACCTCTATCAAATCCGGTTCTTATACCTTCTAATACAGTGTAGCCAATGACACCTGATGCCATAGGTAATGGTTGAAATGCAGCTTTTAAGATCAACGCAAGAGAAGGAATGATTTTTTCGAAATTCATCAGTATCAGTGATCCACAGGCGACTATATAAAAGAGAGCCATTAATGGAACTACTTTAGAGACGACAGCAGAAAATCGGTGCAAGCCACCTAAAATAACACCACCTACTAAGATAGACATAATCACGCCAATCAGCATGGGATGGATACCTACTTCCATAATAGGAAGGGCAAGAGAATTCATTTGTACAAAATTCCCAACTGTAAATGCAGTGAGGATTGTAATAATACAAAAGAATTTAGCCGTCTTTTTCAGACCAAGGGCTCGCTGTAGGTAATACATAGGTCCACCCACATATTCTCCAGATTCATCTTTGGTTCGATATAAGACACCTAGAGTACAGCCTATAAATTTTAGTACAGATCCGAGTATTGCCATGACCCACATCCAGAACAAGGCACCTGGCCCTCCCATGCTGAGTGCTACTGCAATACCCGCAATATTTCCGGTTCCAAGGTTGCCACCCAACACCGCAGATAATGCGCTAAAGGATGTAGCATGGCCATCTGCTTTGAGATCTCTATCACCAATGAAGAATGACCATGCACGCGATATATGTGTGATTTGTACAAATCTTAATCTAATGGAAAAGTAGAGGCCAACAACGGCTAAAACAGGGATAAAGAAGTACAAAGAAAGGCTAGTTTTTATTAGTTCTATCATTATGTTGGGTAGGTTTACAAATAAAAATCAACATTTTACGGAGGCAGTACTATATAGTCAATTTGTTATGATAAATAGCTGAATAAGATTTAGTTACATTTATTTTTATAACATATTGAATTTAAATATAATTATATTATAACTCCATTGGCTAATATCTTGTTATTTATTCAACTTGATTTTTTGAAACCTTCTCTTTTCATTACTATTACTTGGGAGGCTCTTTTAATAGCTGTTCTAATTGGTGTGTAATGGCTAAAGGTGTACTGGTATTTTTTGCAAATAGTTGATACACAACAGGTATAATGAAAAGTGTGAAAAAAGTCATAATCAGCACACCAAAGAAAATAACAATGCCAAGTACGTAACGCGTTTCAGCGCCTGCCCCAAAAGAGTAAATTAATGGAATTGCCCCCATGATGGTTGTGGTAGAGGTCATGATAATAGGGCGAAACCTAATTTTTGAGGCCTCAATAATAGCATTGTAAAAATCTAAACCTTCATCTCGTAATTGATTAATAAATTCAACAATTAATATGCCATTTTTGGTTGCTAAGCCTACCAACATAATGAGCCCAATTTCGCTATAGATATTAAGTGTTTGATTGAAGAACCATAGTCCAAGTAAAGCACCAAAAAGCGCTAAAGGAACTGTGAACATAATGATAAAAGGATGGATAAAGCTTTCAAATTGGCCCGCTAAGACCAAAAAGACAACAATTAATGATAATATGAACACATAAAAAATTGATGCGCCTGATTCCTTGTAGTCTAAAGACTCGCCTTTATAGCCGATAGAGATAGTATTATCATTTCTATCTTTCTGAGCCTCTTGGACAATTGTTTCAAGATAATCTAAGGCTTCACTGAGCGCATATCCTTGTGCGAGATTTGCATCTATTGTAATGCTTCTTAATCGATTATATCGATTTAAAGTAGCTGCATCTGCAGATTCTTCAAGTGTAATAAGGTTTGAGAGAGGAATAAGCTTATGCGTAAGATGTGAGCGGACATAAATATTATTAATATCAAGCGGTGTTCGTTGAAGTGTTCTTTCTCCTTCTATAATAACATCATATTCTTCTCCGCGCTCTATGAACGTTGTAACACGTCTAGAACCTAACATACTTTCAAGGCTACGATTGATTTCTATGAGAGATACACCTAAGTCACCTGCACGATTGCGATCAATTTTTATGCTAATTTGTGGTTTTGTTTCTTTGTAGTCATAGTCGATATCAATTAACTTATTATTTTCTTTCGCCTTTTCTAAGATAATATCGCGCATGTGAGCAAGTTCTTCATAGGTGGCGCCCTCTAATACAAATTGAACACTTTTATTTGTGCCCCGTGATAATCCTTGACGTACAATCGGAAATACATTAATACCGACGAGATCTTTGGTGAGTGCTTGTAATTCTTTGACGTAATCCCAAATAGGCTTCCTGCCAGATGCCCAATCGTTGAGAACAATAATGCCAATACCTGTATTAAAAGAAGTAGTATTGCTGAGTGAACGAGGTGCTCTAATGAGTAGGCGATTAAACTCTCCTGTTTCAACATATTTCATTAGCCGCTTTTCAATTTCATTCATATGCTCGGTTATATAAGCTTCAGAGGTACCTTCTGGGCTTGAAATGCTAAGGAAAATAACACCTCTGTCTTCTTTAGGGGTAAATTCAGCAGGGATTATTTTAAATAAAATATAGCAGCCAATTGCAATACTGAAAAATATAAATAAAATAAAAGATGGTTTTTGGAGAAAGTATTTTAAAGAAGACATGTATCTTTCTCGTGCATAATCAAGAAAGCTATCCATCCAACGTGTTAAAAATATTTTATGTTCCGATGTCGAGAGTATTTTGGAAGACATCATAGAGCATAGAGTGAGTGCAACAAAGCTTGAAAAAATAACGGATGCTGCCATTGCAACGGCGAATTCCGAAAATAACCTGCCAACATTACCTTCTAAAAAGGTGATGGGTACAAATACAGCGACAAGAACAAGTGTTGTTGCAATCACAGCAAAACCTACTTGGCGTGTACCTTTGAAAGCTGCAATTAATTTGTGTTCTCCATTTTCAAAGCGACGGTGAATATTTTCTAGCACAACAATGGCATCGTCTACGACTAATCCAATAGCGAGCACAAGTGCAAGTAAGGTAAGTAGATTGATTGTGAAGCCGAAGGCTAACAAGATAATATAGGTTGCAATCAGCGAGACAGGTAATGTTACAGCAGGAACAAGCATAGAGCGAATGCTACCTAAAAAGAGGTAGATCACAATGATGACTAATCCCATCGCTACAAATAAAGTGAAATAAACTTCATGAATAGCGCTTTCAATAAAAATGCTACTATCATAGCTTTGTGAGAGCCACATGCCCTCTGGTAACTGCTGATTAATACTTGTAAATTTATCTTTAGCAAGATGTGCAACAGTGAGTGTATTGGAGGTTGATTGTTTTATGATACCAATTCCGATCATAGGCGTACCATTGCCTCTGAAAAAACCTCTTTCTTCAACAGGCGCAATTTCTACACGTGCAACATCTTTTAATCTAACCAGATAGCCATCTTCACCTTTGGTTAACACTAAATCTTGAAATTCACTTGCCGAAATAAACGGTCTTTTGATGCGAAGTGTAAAATCTCTTTGACGTGATCGTAGTTGTCCTGCTGGCAATTCTATATTTTCAGAACGTAATTTTTGTTCAATGTCTTCAACGGTAAGATTGCGTGCGGCGAGTGCTTGCCTATCTATCCAGATTCGTAGTGATTTATCTTTTGCACCCGCAATACGTACTCTTGCAACACCATCTAAAGCAGAAAACTGGTCAACAAGATAGCGATTTGCATAGTCCGTAAGTTCCATAACAGACAAATTAGAAGCTGAAAAATTGAACCAAATGATGACATCATCATCTGCGCTTGCCTTTTGAATTTCAGGCGCATCAATTTCTAGGGGGAGTTCATCAAGTACTGTTGAAACACGGTCGCGAATATCATTTGTTGCATTGTCAATATCTTGACCTGTTTGGAACTCAATAGTAATTTGCGAGCGCCCATCTTCACTACTGCTTGCTATAGAGCGTATTCCTTGGACGCCTGCTATTCTATCTTCTATGATCTGAGTAACACGAGTTTCTACAATATTAGCAGATGCACCTGGATAGATAGTACTAATAGAAACAATAGGAGGATCGATATTTGGATACTCTCTAAGAGGCAATTTATAGAAAGAAACAATCCCAAAGACGACTAGAAGAACGTTAAGTACGATAGCCAATACTGGGCGTTTGATAGAAATGTCAGATAAAATCATTTTGAATTAATAATATTATTTGTTTTTAAATAGTGCTCATAAGGTATTTCTTCAACATTGACAGTTTGATCTTGCTGTATACGAGCAAAACCTCTGATAACTATATTTGTGTTAGGCTCTATGCCCGAGAGTACTTCGACCCAACCTGGTTTGCGTACACCAATAGTGATTTTTTTTCTCTCAATTTGATTATTATCATCTCGTACAATATGTACAAAGTGATCTGACTTTAATTGTGTAACAGCTTCTTCAGGAATAAGAATGGCATTACGTTTATTTTTTAAAAGTCGTATTGACATTAATAGTCCTGGTTTGATAGATAAATTAGGATTAGGAAGTATAGCTCTGACTTCAATAGAACGTGTGCTGGGATCGACTCGAGAGCTTATCTTTGTGACAGTACCTTGAAAAAGCTTATTGTCAAAAGCATCTGCCGTTGCATAAATAGTTGAGCCTTCTTTTAGCGTTGTTAAATAGGAAGAGGGTACGGAGAAATCAAGCTTTATTTGACTGATATTATCTAAGGTTGTAATGACATCGCCAGGTCGAACAAGCGAGCCAACACTTATTTTTCTAAGGCCAAGTATGCCATCAAAAGGGGCGCGTATTGTCCTATCGATGATTTTGGCATTTATTTCATTAAGACGATATTTTGAGATAGCAACTAGGGTTTTTCGAGCATCAAATTCTCGCTGAGCTGTGGCATTCCGTTTAAGTAAGTCATTGAGTCTCTTTAGCTCACGTTCGTGTTCTAATAATTGAGCTTCAATGCCTTGTTTCTGAGCTAGTTCTTCTTCTTGACTCAGTCTGACCAGCACATCACCTTTTTTTACAAATTGCCCATCCTTAAAACTGATCTCAGATATTGTGTCTGTTACATCAGCAGTAATGTTAACGGCTTCATCAGCATAAGTAGTACCAAGAGCTTCAATTTCATCAGAAATATTTTGGGTTTGAACTCGGATAGTTTTAACTGTAATAACTTGGTCTGTCTGAGCTTTATTTGTTTCGATTGAACTTTGAGACGAATAAAGCCAGACACTCACGCTGCCAATGATAAGAGTAGAGAATAAAATGTAATATTTTGCTTTCATGTCTTATTCAGCTGTTACAGGCTTTGGAACAGGTGGGCATTGATAGGTCATTAAGATCTTGCCGTTCTCTTCTAGGGTTTCGAGTTTAACAGGGAAGCCCCATAAGCTGTATAAATGCTTTAAAACCTCTTGTGTTGTTTCTTCTGCTAAAGGGCGTCTATTATGTTGAGTGTAGCGAAGTGTTAAAGAACGATCACCTCTTCTATCAACATGATAAACCTGAATATCTGGTTCAATATTACCGATGTTATAATATTCAGAAAGCGTTTGTCTTACTTTCTGATAACCTTCATCATTGTGAATGGCATTGACCTCTAATGATTCTTTCTGATCGTTATCTAAGATGAAAAATAATTTTAGATCTCTCATTACTTTAGGAGACAGGTATTGAGCAATAAAGCTTTCATCTTTGAAATTTCTCATTGCAAAATCGAGCGTTTCTAACCAATCTGAGCCAGCAATATCAGGAAACCATTTTTTGTCTTCATCCGTTGGGTTTTCACAGATTCGTTTGATATCTGTAAACATCATAAAACCCAGTGTGTAAGGGTTGAGTCCAGAATAATAAGGGCTGTCAAAAGGAGGTTGGTAAACAACATTGGTATGACTATGTAGAAATTGCATCATAAAATCATCGTTCACCAGACCTTCTTCGTACATCTGATTAATAATGGTGTAATGCCAAAAGGTGGCCCAACCTTCATTCATGACTTTCGTTTGTCGTTGTGGGTAGAAGTATTGTGCCATTTTACGCACGATACGAATGAGTTCTCGTTGCCAAGGCTCTAAGAGTGGTGCATTTTTTTCAATAAAATATAAAATATTTTCTTGTGGTTCTTCTGGGAAGTGTTGTTCTTTTTCTTCTTTTTCCTTTAATGGTGAGGTAGGTAATGTGCGCCACAAGTCATTCACTAAAGATTGCAGATATTCAGAACGTGTTGCTTGGCGTGCTTTTTCTTCTCTTAGGGAAATTTTGTAAGGTCTTTTGTATCGATCAACACCTTGTCCCATTAGAGCATGCGCCGCATCCAATGTTGTTTCTACCATATCAATACCATAGGCTTCTTCACATTCAGCAACGTATTTTTTAGCAAAAACCAGGTAATCAATAATTGAATCTGGACTTGTCCAGGTTTTAAATAAGTAGTTATTTTTAAAGAAAGAGTTGTGGCCGTAGCAAGCATGTGCAATGACAAGTGCTTGCATAGACAGTGTGTTTTCTTCCATTAAGTAGGCAATACAGGGATTTGAATTAATGACTAATTCATAAGCAAGCCCCATGTAACCACGTTTGTAACTTTTTTCTACATTTAAAAATTGCTTACCAAATGACCAATGGTTATATCCGAGCGGCATACCTACAGATGAATAGGCATCCATCATTTGCTCTGCGCTAATTACTTCCACTTGATTAGGATAAGTATCGAGTTTGAAATTTTGTGCAATACGAGCGATTTCTTTGTCGTATACTTCAAGTAGCTCATAGGTCCACTCAGAAGAGTCAGAGATTACTTTATTTTTTTTTACCATAGCGCGGCCTTTTGGATACAAAATATTTATGGTTTAAGCAAATTCTTGCTTCTTGAATAGCTCTCTAAATACAGGATAAATATCCTTTAGATTTTCAATATGTTGCATAGCAAAGTTGGGACAGCTATCCTTAACGGCTAAATAAGCCTCCCACAAACTTTGATGGTGCCTTGGCATAATTTCCACATATGCAAAATATTGAACATAATCCATGATGCTGTTCATAAGCAAATCGCGACAGCGTGGTGAATCATTGTTCCAGTTATCACCATCTGATGCTTGCGCAGCATATATGTTCCAATCTGAAGTGGGATAGCGTTCTCTCATCACATCGTTCATGAGTTCCAGTGCACTGGATACCACGGTACCGCCTGTTTCTCGTGAATAGAAAAATTCTTCCTCGTCGACTTCTTTTGCAGATGTGTGATGGCGTATAAACACAACCTCAACATTTTCATAACTTCTTGATAAAAACAGATAAAGTAAAATGAAAAAGCGCTTAGCAATATCTTTTTTTGCCTCATCCATACTGCCAGAAACGTCCATTAAACAGAACATAACTGCTTGAGTTGAAGGAAGAGGGCGTTTTATACGATGAAAATACTTTAAATCAAAGGGATCAATGAAAGGAATGGCATTGATGCGTGCTTTTAGTTCTTGTATTTCTGTCTCAATAACAGAAATTTGTTCTGCCTTTGGATCGGTTTGGCGTAATGTGGATAATTGCGCTTCTAATTCTTCTATACGAGTTTTTTTAGGTGCACCTAAAGCAATTCTTCTGCCTAAAGCGCCTCTTAGTGAACGAATAATATTAATGTTTGCAGGGATCCCTTCTTGGGTGAATCCTGCGCGAACCATTTTATAAGATGGAATTTTTGCAATTTGTGTTTTTATTAAATTTGGCAGTGCTAAGTCTTCAAAAAACAACTCTAAGAATTCGTCTCTGGATATTTCAAAGACAAAATCATCTGCGCCTTCTCCTGATTGACTGGCTTGAGAGCCTTTGCCACCACCTTTACCAGAAGGGGGGCGTTTGATGAGATCGCCTGGAACAAAGTCTTTATTACCAGGCAGAATAATATTACGAACGCCACCATCGCCATAAGAAAAGTTAGGCTCAGAAGTATCTCGAGCAGGAATGGTTATTTTTTCACCAGCCTCGTCTATTTCCTTGATACTTCTGCCGGATATAGCATTTCGCACAGCCTCTTGAATTTGCTTTTTAAACCGACGCATAAAACGTTGTCGGTTTACAGCACTCTTATGACGCCCGTTAGGGCGTCTATCGATAAATCGAGACATATCACAACCTATTTATGATGATTTACGAACGCGCAAATACCATTCGCATAGTAAGCGCACTTGTTTAGGTGTGTAACCCTTGTCAACCATTCTATCCACAAAATCTTGATGCTTTCTTTTCTCGTCAGCAGAAGCTTTTGCATTGAAAGAAATGACTGGTAGTAAATCTTCAGTGTTGGAGAACATTTTCTTCTCAATGACAACTCTTAGTTTCTCATAGCTTGTCCAACTTGGGTTTTTACCACGATTATTAGCACGTGCTCTTAACACAAAGTTTACAATCTCATTTCTGAAATCTTTAGGATTGCTAATGCCAGCAGGCTTTTCAATTTTTTCGAGTTCATCATTGAGTGAACGTCTATCTAAAATTTCACCTGTATCTGGATCTCTGTATTCTTGATCCTGAATCCAGAAATCTGCATAAGTGACATATCTATCAAATATGTTTTGACCATATTCAGAATAAGATTCAAGATAGGCGGTTTGAATTTCTTTACCAATAAACTCAACATATCGTGGCGTTAGATAACCTTTGAGATAGGAAATATAGCGTTCATGTATTTCGGCTGGAAATTGTTCACGTTCAATTTGCTGTTCTATAACGTAGAGTAAATGCACGGGGTTTGCAGCAACTTCTGTTGTATCGAAGTTAAATACTTTAGAGAGTATTTTGAAAGCAAAACGTGTTGATAGACCATTCATTCCTTCATCCACACCTGCAAAATCACGGTATTCTTGATAAGATTTTGCTTTGGGATCGGTGTCTTTAAGATTTTCACCATCATAAACGCGCATTTTTGAGAAGATGCTTGAGTTTTCTGGCTCTTTCAATCTTGATAAGATTGAGAATTGCCCCATCATTTTTAAGGTGCTAGGTGCACAAGGTGCATCTTTCAAAGAGCTGCTTTGTAACAGTTTTTTGTAAATTTGAACTTCTTCGGTTACGCGTAGGCAATAAGGAACTTTAACAATATATACGCGGTCTAAGAGCGCTTCATTGTGTTTGTTATTTTTAAAGGTTAGCCATTCTGATTCGTTTGAATGCGCTAAAATAATGCCATCAAAAGGAATAGAGGCAGTGCCTTCAGTGCCATTGTAGTTACCTTCTTGGGTAGCTGTTAACAATGGGTGTAGTACTTTGATAGGAGCTTTAAACATTTCTACGAATTCTAAAACACCACGGTTTGCACGGGATAAGCCACCTGAAAAGCTATAAGCATCCACGTCATGCTGAGCATATTTTTCAAGCATGCGGATATCCACTTTCCCGACTAAAGAAGAAATATCTTGATTGTTTTCATCGCCAGGTTCTGTTTTGGCAATAGCCACTTGTTTTAAGCGAGAAGGCCATACTTTGATAACTTTAAATTGATTAATATCACCATTGAATTCATGTAGACGCTTTACAGCCCATGGAGACATAATTGTTTCGATGTATCGCTTAGGAATGCCATATTCTTCTTGTAAAATAGGGCCATCTTCGTCTGGATCGAATAAGCCGAGAGGTGATTCATAAATAGGAGAGCCTTTTAATGCATAAAAGGGGATTTTTTCCATGAGGGCTTTTAGTCGCTCTGCTAAAGAGGATTTACCACCACCAACAGGCCCTAAAAGATATAAAATTTGTTTCTTTTCTTCTAAACCTTGTGCGGCATGTTTGAGGAAGGATACGATTTGTTCTATCGGTTCTTCCATTCCATAGAAGGACTCAAAAGAATCATAAAGTTTCATAACTTTATTAGAGAAGATGCGACTTAAGCGTCTATCTTTGCTTGTATCAACTAATTTTGGTTCGCCAATTGCCTCAACAAGTCGTTCTGCTGAATTGGCGTAAGCCATACGATCTTTTTTGCAAAGATCTAAATATTCCTGAAGTGTTAATTCCTCATCGGCATGTTTACCATCGTACCGATCCTTAAAACTGCTTAGAACGTCCATTTGCTCTCCTTAAATTAAGCAGGATGATTAAGTTTATTGTATGTCTGTAACTAAATCAGAAGCAACTAAATATAATAATATTAGTTTGAAAGCATTAAAAATTCACCCATAGAGCCAAGATAGGGGCAGGGTGGATTCAACCTGCACGAAAGGTTATAGTGAACCCAAATTTTAATCCAGAGTAGAGAAAAAAATGAAAACAAATCAGCCTAATGCAGTTCAATTAAGCGCTTACACAGTTCCAGATTTCTTGGTTGAAAACATAGACTTAAATGTTAATTTATATGATGAAAAAGCCGTTATTCGTTCTGTTATGCGCATTAATCGTAATCAGATGTCAGGAAAGCATCAACGACCGCTCATATTGAATGGCGAAACATTGAAATTATTATCTATCAAGTTAAATAATATTCCGTTGGCAGCCTCAGAGTACCAGTACGATGAAAAAACATTGACGCTTTTGAGTGTACCGGATTCCTTTGAACTCGAAATTGAAACAGAAATCTACCCACAGAAGAATTTAGCGCTCAGTGGTTTGTATCGTTCTGGAGAATTATTTTGTACGCAATGTGAAGCGGAAGGCTTTAGAAGAATTACTTAATATCTGGATAGACCAGATGTTATGGCACCCTTTACAACAACAATCAGCGCGAACAAGCAGAAATACCCTATCTTGCTCTCCAATGGTAATTTGATTGATAAAGGTGAGCAAGGAGATAGGCATTGGGTAAAATGGCAAGATCCCTTTAAAAAACCAGCTTATCTCTTTGCTTTAGTGGCGGGGGATTTAGCACAGATTAATGACCATTTTGTGACCGCATCAGGCAGGAAAATAGAGCTGGCTATCTATGTTGAAAAACAAAATATTCATAAATGTCAATATGCCATGGAATCATTGAAGCATTCTATGAAATGGGATGAAGAAAAATATGGCCGTGAGTATGATTTAGATATTTATATGATTGTTGCTGTGAATGATTTTAATATGGGCGCAATGGAAAATAAAGGTCTAAACGTTTTTAACTCCAAATATGTCTTAGCCGATATGGATACAGCAACGGATGCTGATTTTATGGGTGTTGAAATGGTGATTGGTCATGAGTATTTCCATAATTGGACGGGCAATCGAGTTACTTTGAGAGATTGGTTTCAACTGAGCTTAAAGGAAGGTCTTACGGTATTTCGTGAACAACAATTTTCTCAAGATATGGGTAGCACCGTTGTAAAACGCATTGATGATGTGCGACAAATCCGTACACGTCAATTTGCGGAAGACAGTGGACCGATGGCGCATCCCGTTAGACCTGACTCTTATATTGAAATTAATAATTTTTATACGATGACGATCTATTACAAAGGTGCCGAAGTGATCCGTATGCTCCATACCATGCTGGGTGAGTATAAATTTAGAAAGGGTATGGATTTATATTTTCAACGCCATGATGGCCAAGCAGTGACGATTGAGCATTTGGTAAATGCGATGCATGATGCAAACCTTAATGATACGCAGATTGATTTTAATCAATTCATGAATTGGTATACGCAAGCTGGCACGCCTCGTGTTCATGTAACACAGCAACAGAATACACAAGATGGTAGTATTGTCTTTAAATTTGTTCAAACTTGCCCTCCCACGCCTGGGCAAGAAACGAAAAAGCCATTTTTGATTCCTATCAAGATTAATTTATATGAAGAAAACGCTAAGAAAATTAATTTATCAAATCATCCACGTATCAGCCAAACAGAAGCGGGGGATTATTTTATTTTGGCTAAAAGTGAAGATGAGTTGATCATTGAAAATGCAAGTCAAAAAATAATTCCTTCTTTGTTAGGTGATTTTTCTGCACCTGTTAAATTAGAATATGCTTATGAAGAGCGGGAACTTGCTTTTATTATCAAACATGATGAGGATGGATTTAATCGTTGGGATAAGAGTCAAGAATTAAGCTGTGCGTTGATAGAAAAATTGCTTGCCTCGTCAGATACCTCTTTTGTTTTGCCGGATATTTTCAAAGAAACTTATCAAGAAATATTATCTGATGAGAAAACAGATCCCGCCTTGTTGGCTCAATTAATTGCCTTGCCTTCTTTTTATTATATTGCTGAAAATCTTCCATCTGTTGATGTGGAAAAACTAAATAAAATCTTATCTCATTTGCGTCAGGCAATTGCGGCTGAATTTAAAGAAAAATTCATGCAAATTTATGAAAGGTGTGCACGTGAAGATAATGGGGATTTTGAATCTAAATGTATCGGATATCGCGCTTTAAAAAATGTTTGTTTAGGGATGCTTGGCCGTGTTCACGATGAGAAAGTGATTGCATTGATAGAAACGCAGTATCGTAAAGCTAAAAATATGACAGATAGAATAGGGGCATTATGGGCGATTAATCATTCTACTCATGCTATGAGACAAGTCTTGCTTGATGCGTTTTATGAAAAATATCAATCAGATAATTTGGTCGTTGATAAATGGTTTGCTTTACAAGCACAATCTGAATTGCCCAACACATTAGAAAAAATACAAGCACTGATGCAGCATAAAGCCTTTGATATGAAAAATCCGAATAAAATCTATGCCTTGTTGCGAACCTTTGGTGCAAGCAATCCCATGATTTTTCATGAGTCTAATGGCAAAGGGTATCAATTCTTAGCCGAGCAAGTGATTCGATTGAACCAAGATAATCCACAAGTAGCAGCTAGGATTTTAGAGCCTTTAACGCAGTGGAAGAAACTAGACAAAAAACATGCTGAGTTAATGAAGCATTCTCTTGAGCTTATTAAAAAGCAAGAGAAGCTTTCGGAGGATGTGTATGAGATTGTGTCAAAATCTCTTATTTAGTTTGTAATGGCACTTTCCCTCTCCTGATGACAGGAGAGGGTGCCCGAAGAGCGGGTGAGGTAAGATATCTTGATATGAAGCATGAGATTGTTTTTGAAATTTATTTTAACCTCACCCGGCTTTCAGCCACCCTCTCCTAAAATTAGGAGAGGGACGAGCAAGCATTTGGTTTTGAAATTTTTGTGTATTTAGTTGTTTGTAGTTGGCACTTTCCCTCTCCTGATGACAGGAGAATGTGCCCGAAGAGCGGGTGAGGTAAGAGCGCTTAAGCTCATAACAATCAGGAGGATTGTTAGCATGAACAGAATTATTGTTGAATTGAACATCAGCAAAGACAAAGTTATGGAATATTATAAGGGGCATGCTCAATCTGTCATTGCTCATACGCTTGAGGGGAAAACAGTTAAATTTCCTGCACAGTATCTGCGCTCCATCGTAGGGGCAGAGGGTGTAATGGGACGTTTTGAAATTCAATACGATGATAGTGGTAAGCTACATAGCATTCAAAAAATGTAGTTCTGTAAAAAAGGGTAATAGAGATAATTGTAGAGCAGGTCGTTGTATTGTCTCGCTTTGCTATAAGTTTAAGTTGTTTAATATATACAAAGCTATTAAACTTAGTGTTAAAAATAAATATCAAAGAAAACTAACTGGGTCTCACGTCTTAAAAACGCCTCAAGAGCAAGAAAAGAAGAAAAAAACAGGAGCAAATTTTGTTTGAAATACCGGTTAGCAGAAAAACAGGGGTTTTATTGATAAATGTTGGTACCCCTGACAATCCAGATACTGCTTCTGTTCGCAAGTATTTAGCAGAATTTTTAATGGATAAAAGAGTGGTGTCCATGCCCACTCTTTTACGTTTTTGTTTGGTCTATGGCCTTATTTTGCCGTTTCGCTCTTCAAAATCTGCACATGCCTATCAAAGTGTATGGGATAAGAACAAAGGTTCGCCTTTACTTAGCATCAGTCAAGCATTTGCGGAAAAGTTACAAACACATTTAGGGGCAGAATATGTGGTTGCCTTGGGTATGCGTTATGGTAACCCCAGTATTGCCTCTGCACTTGATGCCTTACTTGCACAGCAAGTTGATAAGATCATTGTTGCACCTCTTTATCCACAATATGCTAGTGCCACCACAAGCTCTGCGCTCGAAGCCGTTTTTGATGGTTTGAAGCAGCAAAGTATTTTTCCTACTTTAAAAACCATAGACGCTTTTTATTATTATCAGGAATATATTCAAGCAAAAGCCAATGTTATAAGACCATTTTTAAAGGAAAAATGGGATAGTATTTTGTTTAGTTATCATGGTTTGCCCTTTGCACAAGTTAAACAATCTGAGGAAAATACACCTGCAAATTGTGATAAAAACTTAGCTTGCCCTACCATAAACAAAGTGAACCGAAATTGTTATCGCGCACAGTGTTATCAAACCACAGAATTATTGGCTAAAGCTCTTGGTTTAGCGGCAGGTGATTATGGTGTGAGTTTTCAGTCTCGCGTTGGTAAGAATCGTTGGATAGGGCCAGATACTGAATCAGCACTCAAAACCTTGATTCAGCAAGGTAAAAAGAATGTACTGGTGGTTTGTCCTTCTTTTGTTGCAGATTGCCTTGAAACCTTAGAAGAGATTGGCCTACGTGCAAAAGAATTGTGGTTATCATTAGGGGGAGAGTCATTAACAGCGATTCCCTGTCTCAATGACTCTCCAGAGTGGGTGGCGTCTTTTGCAAAAATTATTTTATCCGAGTCAATCGGCTCAATGCATTTTGCGCAACCTCCGTTGGCAGCAATTTCTGTGACTGTTTCAGATCTTGCTTAGATTGATCGTGCTGCTTCAATTTTTCGTAGCTTAAGCCACGTTGTAGATAGTAGTAGAAATAACCATTATCTTTATTGATTGCTTGCGTATACCATTTTACTGCTTCTGTTGGGTTATTTTCTGCTGCGTAAACATCAGCTTTTAAGGCATAAAATAACGCTTCTTTGGGTTCAGTTTTGATGGCTTTTTCAGCAAGGTTTAAAGCAGCGCTATAATCTTTTTTGTCTAGTTTCTTGCGGCCTTCATCGTAGGCATTGTAGGCAGGTTGTCTTTTCTTAAGTAAAGCAATTTTTTGCTGATAGACTTCTTTACCCATGCTTAAATTTGTTTGTGGGAAGGTTTGTGCATAAATTGCATTCGCTTTTGCACGTTCCTGAGAGGGCGGATGGGAAGAAAATAGCCCTTCTAACCAACTGGAATTTTTATTATCCATTAAGCGCACAAAGGTTTCTTGCAGTTGAACAGCTGCTTTGGGATCGTATCCAGCTTTTACCATTGTATCGATACCATAATGATCAGCTTCTCGTTCTGCATCTCGACCATATTTTTGCGACATCAGTCCAATGGTAGCAGCTGCGCCTGCCATTCCAATACTTTGAGCAGTTTCATTATCTGATTTAGCAATTAAAATAGCCTGCACTAAGCCTAAGCCCGCTGCCCAAGCCATTTGGCGCTCCATGGATTTTGCACCATGGCGAGCAGTTGCGTGTGTAATTTCATGGCCTAATACAGCGGCTAGTTCTGCTTCAGATTGTAAATGAATGAGTAATCCACGGTTGATAGATATTTTTCCACCAGGCAGTGCCCAAGCATTAGGTGTTGAATCATTTAAAACAACGAATTCAAAGGGGAGGCTATTGCGTTCGCTGACTTTGGCTAAGCGTTGGCCTACGCTTTGTACATAGGTGGTTAGTTCTGGATCAATGACATATTTACCTCCACTCATTTGCTGAGCTAAGGGGTAGTGTTCATTGCCGATAGCAACTTCTTTGTTTTGGCTAACTAAATGAAGCTCAGATTGTTTAGTCACGGGGTTTTGTGCACAGCTCATAATTAATGCGCTTGCGCCAAAAATTATCAAGCGGATGAGCTTTGAGGCAGAGATCATGTTGGATACCATGCGTAGTTAATGAGACTGAGATTTTCAACAGAATTAAAAAAATTGTCAATAAGGTAGCTTGGAATATTGTATTATTTGGCTGACATGTATGCAATATCAGTCATTTCACTTCAGCTTCAAAGAGGGAGATGCCGTATATTTAAAGCAATAATTGGACTTTTGAGTCCTAAGTGCGATCCATATTCAAGTAATAATCGTGTTATAGCCGTTTAGCTATAGATATAATAATGCTAGTCGATACATATATATGTTTTTACAATGATTTGAGTAGCTGTGCAAATAACAGGTAATGGGATCATTGGGTTTTTGTTTGTCATTTTTATGACTAATTTTTATATTCATACTTTAAAATCATACATATATTGCATAAAACATTAAGCATGGTAGTCTTTGCAGTTAGAAAATAAAGTTAATAATTTATAGACCCTGGAAAGGATAAAAGAAAATGACTCGTCGCCAAGAAGAAACTAGAGATCAACTGATTTTGCGTGTCATCAAGCATGTCGAGGAAAAATTACCTGCCTCAGAGGCGAAACTTTTATCAGAGTTTATAAAGCGCTATGCCGCAACGGCTGCGCCAGAGGATATTAACCAGCGTAGTGTGATCGATTTATATGGCGCCTTTGTTTCGCATTGGCAGTTTATTAATCATGCAAAGTCAAACCAGCATTATGTCAGAGTTTATAATCCGCAGTTTGAGCAGCATGGTTGGCAGTCAACACATACGGTGATAGAAGTCATTCATCCTGATATGCCTTTTATTCTTGAGTCTATTCGTATTGTTTTAAATAGAATTGGATTGAACATACATATTATTCTGCATATCGGCGGTGTAATTTTTGAGCGCAATGAAAAAGGCCATATCACTAAAATTAGCGATATCCAAGGAGATAATGCTCAAAACCATCAAGCAGAAACACCTATCTTTATTGAAATTGATAGACAGAACGATGCAAAAGTAATCGAGCAATTAAGACAATCTATCGATGAGACCCTAACAGAAGTACGTGCGACTGTGCAAGACTGGCAGCCAATGGTTGCTAAAATGAATGATACCATTCAACGATTAAAAACATCTAAATTTCAAGAAAAGAAAGAAGAAGTTGAAGAAATTATTGAGTTTTTAGAATGGGTTAATAACAATCACTTCACTTTTTTAGGTTATTGTCGTCGCGATTTCATAAAGAGCAAGAATACAATTGATTGTCAAGTCAAAAAAGAGTCTACTTTAGGTATTTTAAGCGTATACGCAGACAGCTATTTTGAAGTTTTTGATGATTTGTCTAAGCGTGCGAAAGAAGTTGCATTTTCATCTTATCCGCTGATTGTGGGTAAAACATTGAAGCGTTCCAATGTGCATAGACCTGCTTATACAGATTTTGTTAGCGTTAAATTATTTGACGAAGAAGGGAATGTTGTTGGAGAAGAGCGATACATTGGCTTATACACAGCAGATGCTTATAACAGAAGCCCTCACAATATCCCTTTGCTTCGCAAAAAAGTAAGCAAAATTTTTGAACGTGGCAAAATGAGCTACGATAGCTACGATGGTAAATCATTGATGAATATTTTGGAGACTTTTCCAAGAGATGATTTATTCCATGCCTCTGTCACAGAGCTTTACGACATGTCAATGGGTATCTTGCATTTGCAAGAGCGCCAGCATATTCGATTATTTATCCGTAAAGATGATTTTGCGCAGTATTTCTCATGCTTAGTCTTTGTGCCACGAGATAGATTTAACTCGCGATTAAGAGAAAAAATGTCCAACATACTCATGAGAGAGTTGGGTGGCTACAATGTAGAATTTATTACGCATTTTGCAGAATCAATTTTAGCAAGAATTCATTTTGTGATTCGCTTCAAAGAAGACAGCGCCAAGGAATATCATTTACAAGACTTGCAAAACAAATTAATTCAAGTTGCGCGCACCTGGGAAGATAGTACAAGAGGTACGCTGATCGAGAATTTTGGAGAGGATAAAGGATTACGCCTATATACCAAGTATCGTGGCGCATTCCCAGCGGGTTATCGAGAAGAATTCATTTCTCGTACTGCAGTTTTTGATATTAAACATATGGAAAAGCTGAATGATGATAACTTGTTAGAAATGAGTTTCTATCGTTCTTTAGAAGAATCAGAAGGTACCATTCGCTTTAAATTATTTCATATGGGGAGTGCTGTACCACTGTCTGATGTGATCCCGATGTTAGAATGTATGGGGGTGCGTGTTCTCAGTGAACGTCCCCATGAAATAACACCAACAGAAGGGAAAAGCATTTGGATTAATGACTTTGCCATGGTTCATGCACAGGGACATGAATTAAACGTAGAGGCATTAAAAGATGTTTTCCAAGAGGCGTTCTATCATATTTGGATGCGTCATGCTGAAAGCGATGGCTTTAACCGCTTGGTTTTAGAAGGTGGCTTAAGCTGGCGTGAAGTAATGATGTTGCGCGCTTATGCAAAATACATGTGGCAAATTGGTTTTACTTTTTCACAAGCTTACATAGAAGAAGTATTAGTTAAAAATGTTTTATTTACAATTGATCTGACTAAGCTTTTCAAAACACGCTTTGACCCAAGTACTGTACATGAAGAGCGAAATGCAAAAGTTAATGAGATTAGACAGAAACTTAAAAATGATTTAGAAGCGGTTGCCAATATTGATGAAGATCGTATTTTAAGAAAATTTATTGATGTCATTATGGCAACGATCAGAACGAACTTCTATCAGAAATTCAATGGCAAAAAACTATTGAAGGATTATTTGTCCTTTAAGTTTGATTCAAATGCTATTCCAGAAATTCCATTGCCAAAACCCATGTTTGAGGTTTTTGTGTACTCTCCGCGAGTAGAAGGCGTACATTTACGTGGCGCTAAAGTAGCACGTGGTGGATTAAGATGGTCTGATAGAAAAGAGGATTTCCGCACAGAAGTATTGGGCTTAATGAAAGCGCAACAAGTCAAAAATGCTGTCATTGTACCTTTGGGTGCAAAAGGTGGATTTGTTGCTAAATGCTTGCCTACGCATGGAACCCGAGAAGAGATCTTGGCAGAAGGTGTTGCATGTTATAAGACTTTTATATCTGGTTTGCTCGATTTAACAGATAATTTAATTGATAATAAAGTTGTTCCTCCTAAAAATGTTGTACGCTATGATGCAGATGATACCTATTTGGTGGTTGCTGCTGATAAAGGTACAGCAACGTTTTCAGATATTGCGAATAGCATATCTCGTGAATATAACTTCTGGTTGGGTGATGCTTTTGCATCAGGTGGATCTGCCGGCTATGACCATAAAAAAATGGGTATCACCGCAAGAGGTGCTTGGGAATCCGTCAAGAGACATTTCAGAGAATATAATATCGATACACAAAAGACCGATTTTACGGTGATTGGTATTGGGGATATGGCTGGAGATGTGTTTGGTAACGGCATGCTTTTATCTAAGCATATCAGATTGATTGGTGCTTTTAACCATCAGCATATCTTTTTAGACCCTAATCCAGATTCAGAAGTTAGTTATAAGGAACGTTTAAGAATGTTCCAATTACCACGTTCGACGTGGGACGATTACAATAAGAAGCTTATTTCAAAAGGGGGCGGTGTATTTTCTCGCTCTACAAAACTCATTACTGTTTCACCAGAAGTGCGTAAATCATTAGGATTACAGAAAGAAAAGGTAGTTCCAAATGAATTGATACGCGCAATGCTAAAAGCACCGGTTGATTTGCTTTGGAACGGTGGTATTGGTACCTATGTGAAAGCATCTCATCAACATAACAGTGAAGTGGGTGATAGAACAAATGATTCACTTCGAGTCAATGGCGATGAATTAAGATGTAAAGTCGTTGGCGAGGGTGGGAATTTAGGATTCACTCAACTAGGCCGTGTTGAATATGCTTTAACGGGCGGGAAAATTAACACGGATGCCATTGATAACTCTGGTGGTGTGGATTGTTCCGATCATGAAGTCAATATTAAGATTTTGCTCAATGGCATCATTTCTCAAGGAGATATGACAGAGAAGCAACGTAATGAATTACTCGCAGAGATGACGGAAGAGGTTGCAGAATTAGTTTTAGATAATAACCGTTTCCAGACAGAAGCATTGAGTGTGGCAGAGTTTAGATCTGAGCGAAATGTTCAAATGCATTGTCGTTTGATGGAATATCTTGAAAAACATGCTAATTTGAGTAGGGAAATTGAATACTTACCTAACAATGAAGCTTTGCTTGCAAGACAGCAAACCATTAATCGGGGCATTACACGCCCAGAATTAGCTGTTTTATTAGCCTATACTAAGACTTTACTGAAGAGTGAGATTTTAGCTTCTGATGTGCCTGAAGATGTGCAGATTGCAGAGAATATGGTGACTGCATTCCCTCAAATTTTAAGAGAAAAATATCGTAAGTACTTATTCGAGCATCGTTTGAAACGTGAGCTAATTGCTATGCAAGTCTCGAATATGATTATCAATGATATGGGCATTGGATTTTTACATCGCTTACAAGATGAAACGGGTGCATCCGTTCCCAGCATTGTTCGTTGCTATATTGTTTCTCGTGAGGTTTTTAAAGCGCATCAATTTAGAGAGGCAGTTGAAGCCTTAGATTTGATTGTGCCTACGCACATACAAACACGTATGCTGCATGAATTGAATCGATTAGTACGGCGTGGGGCTCGCTGGTTCTTAAGACATCAAGTGGGCGATATGAATGTACAAGAGGCCATTGAACAATTTAAACCTAAAGTACAAACCGTGCGTGAAAGCTTGCGTCATACCACCTTACATGGGCATGCGGAAGAATATATTCGTGAATATGCCAATGAGTTGATAAAAGACAGTGTTCCAGAGGAGATTGCATTTGCTGCTGCACAAATGAGCGCAATGTTCTCTGCTTTAGATATTGTTGATGCATCTATGCATTATAAGTTACCTGTAGAATCCGTTATTATTACTTATTATGCTGTTGGTTCTCGCTTGGAATTAGGTTGGTTTAGAGAGCAAGTAAAACGCCATCAAGTGTCTAGTCATTGGGATGCATTAGCCAGAGCAGCGATCCGAGATGATCTGGATAGGCAGCAAAGAATCATTACAGTCTCAATCATGTTGATGCATGCTAATGTGGATGATGTGGATGCTAAAATTGATGCTTGGATTACACATCACAAGGTTTTTGTGGATAGATGGCGCCTTATGATTTCTGATCTAAAATCTATTACGAACCGAGATTTTACGATGTTTTCAGTTGCGTTGCGTGAACTGATGGAGTTAGCACATATTAGCACTTTGGAATGAGATCGGAA
>JBFWLB010000017.1:0-46864 GCA_050252335.1 Candidatus Berkiella sp.
CTGAAAAGTGATTTACCGCATCCCCATTATTCAGCAATATTTTTAGATCCGCATTTTCTTGTGTTTGATGAAAATCTAAAAATACATCTGATAAGTTAATGATACCATCATTATTTTTATCTATAACATTTTTAAAGGTTAATTGATTATTATCTCCATTTGCTAAATCTCTGATAAATACTGTCGATATTGATTGATTGCTCACATCAATAATAAATTGATCATCCCCTCTGCCGCCTTCCATGTAGACAACACCACTCTGATTTTCAGATGAAAGCACATCGCCTTCATGTTCTCCAATCATTCGCGTAACCATCGTCATACCCGGATAGAGATGAATATTTAAGTTTGCATCAACTGTTTGATTCACAACATCATCAAATAAAGTATAAGTAAATGAATCCATTGATTCTTGATTAACTTTTCCAGGGGCATATAAGTAATAACCATCATTATCCAACAACAACTTACCACCTAAGGGAGTTGGAATCGTAAGATAATCACCATCTATCGGTAGTGAAATAGAAACAGAATCGTTATGAATGCTTGCAACAGCGCCCATTGAATCTAAATGATGTGAAGAAATAAACCCAGCGGCATCTTGAACAGTGAAGGAAATTTTACTTACCTTAGCATCTTGCGAATAGAATAAGTCATTATCCAATACATTTCCCATAATAGAGTCAGGTAAAGTTTCAAGCAGCTTTTGAGAAAAAGTAAATAATTGAGAACCAGGCTCAATGATATGATCATTGTCTGAAGCAATAGGTTCTAAGGGCGAGCGTAAGCTTTCATCAGGATCAATACCAACTGCAAATACACTGATGGATTCTACAAAAGCATTTGGTACCTGTGCCTTTGTATCTTGAATAAAGTCTTGCCAACTCCCCCATCCTTGAGGCCAAGCAGCTTGATCTGTTGCGGTATGATACGTATTAGGAACACCATCAGAAATAAAATAAACAATATGCTCAAAATGCGCCATAGCAGGATCAACAATATCTGCCTCTAATGCGACACGCGTATGATATAAGGCACTATCGTAATGTGTGGCTCTACCTAAAGCATTTCCTGTATCAGGATTCTGCATTTGAATTTGAACGCCATCTTGTGCATGCGCATTACGTTTTAAAACATAGTCTCTTGCATCTTGAGCAGAGGTCGCAACGTAGCTAAAAGCGCCCGCTAAACCATCACCGGATGCAAAAGGCACAATCGTAATGGCAAGCTCATCTGACATCAACTCATATTGATCAATCAATTGAATTAAAGCGTCTTGAGCCATTTCAAGTCGTGAATGGTTATAGATTTTCGCATCCATACTACCAGAAATATCTAAGATCAAAACCAAATTATATTGATGTATTCCTTTGCCAGAATTTATATAGTTATCATTATCATTTGCAAGTGGCAGATTATCCTTTAGATTAATGATGACGCTTGCTGATGCACTCTGACCATCTGAAGATACAGTGTAATCAAATACTTCTTGTTTTTGCCCCACTGTAAAATCATTCGGTGCGGTATAATGGAAGTTACCATCTGCTTGAATTTCTAAAATACCACCCAGCGGTGTATCAATAATTTGATTCAGCACAGATATCTCAATTTGCGTTTTATTTATAGTTGCAATTAATTGTGGATGGTTAGCCAAAAAATCTTGCGCCATTTGACCGTTCGCAAAGGTGAATCTGATTTCATTGATTGCAGCTTGGGGAGCACCATGTTGTACTACCAGCTGATCATTACCCAATACATTACCCACCAATGTATTGGGGAGCAACTCAATATTTTGCTCAACAATTTTAAAATTAGAAATAGCTACACTATCAGATAAGGTTATCTTTGTTTCTACAATTTCTGATAAAGCAAGCTCTGTTATATCAATTGCTTTAATTCGATTTGCTGATCGCGAACCAAACTGTAAACTATTATCATAAAAAGGTGATAATGGATCTAGGAAAGACTCAAAAGGAACAATGGTAGAACGTCCATCTTTATCGTAAAATGTAATTTCGACCGCCTGCATTTCTGGACCGTATTCTAAATTAAAGATATCAAAACCAAAACTATAGACCGGAGACTCAAAATTAAAGGTAATCTGTCCTGCGGGGGTTGTTGACTGTGGTTGCGGTGTGTCTAAGATCCCGTCTTGATTTTGATCGATATCATTACCAGCAATAACAAGCAGATTGCCAGAAACTTCATTTTTAATATTGCCTTTTTGCCAAGGGCTTTGTAAAGCCTGCACACCATTTTGAGGGTCACTTGAATCAATAAGTGTTGCTATATCAGGACCATTCCCTAAATTATCTATCTTTGTAATCACTGCATGCGAAAGCAATGCTTGTGGTGCTAACGTCTTTCCAGCAGGTAATTGATCTAAACTAATCTCAAACGGTAATTCAATTAAAAGCTTATCACCTACTTTGTTTAAAGAATAAAGATCATCTTGCGCAACCAAGGGGGGCTTTAAAACAACAGGTTGTATATTAGGTGGAAAAATAACAGGAGGAAAAAGAACTAATGGCTCCGCAGCAACAAAGTTATTTTGAACTAAATAGTGATTATCTTCCCTGTAGATTGGTACTTCATATTTAAATCCTTGAGGCAGCAAATCAAGGTTACGCGCAACACTTTCTATATCTCCATCTTTACCATATCCTAAATTCTCAGACAGAGAGAAACCTGACGAATTTTGCGCTGAACCCGTAGATTTAAGCGTATCTTTAACAGAAGGCTCTGGACTGTCTTCTTGCTGAACTACTGTTGGAAAAACAGAGACTTCTTTTGATAAATTTTCAGCATCTAAACTTTTTTGTATCTCATCTACATCTAAGAGCTCAATACGTTCATCAACGCTGTTGTCTGACTGAGTATTTTTAAATAATGGCAACGTGCTTGTTTTACTTTCCATGACTTCTTTTTCCAAAAATGAAGAATATATACCAATAGAATCCTGCGCTTAGTCTATATCTATCTTCTTAGAAAGAACATCTTTTTATTGTATATGCACTTATTTTTTAAGATAACTTTCTAACCCAAGTATTTTGCTTTAATGACACAAGTATTATTCACACATTAGAAAGTTATTTATGCAAAAACCCCAGCCTCCTAATCCTTAAAGTAGAGATAAAGAGTACCTGAAATACCGTTTATCCACAACATTATGTTGGTTGTCTTAATTTTGTTTGAATATGAACAGAAATATCCCATACTTCAAACTAAGAAGAAAAATATCCTAAAGAAAATAACCTGGGGAAAAGCATAGATATGAAAGCGAAACAAACAATATTCTCTAGCAATGCACAAGCCTCCAAATATGGGTTTGGTATATTGCATAAAGGACTATCAAGCTCAAACTATAGAGAATTAACTAAACTCTATGGTATTGCAAAACTTAAGAGATTAGAGAGTCGTCTTAAAGAACTTAGTTTTTTTAACAACGAGAACTTTTAATAATCAGATAAAAAATCCACTATTTTTAATTTAGGCAATTCGGCATAGACCTCTTTAAAGCGCTTTATTAAATGATAATTATTTTTTCGCCACGGATGAAAATTAGGCATAAAATAACCAAAATAAGATTTCAGCTGTTTTCTCATAAAACCAGGTCGCCCCCAAAGAATCCATACGGTTTTGAACCAAAATTTCGGACTCAATAATTTCTTATCTGTTTTAGCCAAATGCGCGTAATTTCTTGTTAAGTACATCCACAAAACAAAAGTCATTAATAACATACCCTTCACACGAACCCAGTAACTCCCTCCCACTGCTTTATATAAATCAAACACAACAGCTTTATGATCAATTTCTTCTATGGCATGCCATCGCCACAACGCAGCCATTTCTTTAGGTGCTCCTGATAACCAAGTTTTTTCTGTCAATAATAGATCAGAAATAACAGCCGTTACATGCTCTGCTGCTAGGGTAAAAGACAAATGCATTTCTGGAGAGAATTTCTGAGCAAGTGCTTTAAATCTATCAATATTTAATTTCTCAATTTGCTTTGGATTATAGCCTTGATTTTTTAATAAACATTGCATGCGAATGAATTCGCTACCATGTGCGGATTCTTGTCCAATGAATCCTTGCACCTGTTGCTTTAGTACGGGATCTTGAATATTTTCTCTATAGGGTAAAACACTGGTGATCGCAAGGCGTTCAAATGCAGGAGCCAATAGCGCTATTGCGTTAAAAATATAGGTCTTAACATCATCGCCATTATTCCAATATTTGGGCAATTCGTAACTCAAGCCAAATCGAAGTCTTCTCACCTCTATCTGTTGAGTGCTGGATTGTTCTGCTGCACTTGATTTTTGATTCATCCTTGAATGTATTGCTCCATCAATATTTATTTGCTTAATCTTAATCTTCAGAAATAGAATTCAATCATAAGTTTATCTAACCTCACCCGCCCTACGAACACCCTCTCCTGTCAACAGGAGAGGGAAAGTGCCACTATCATTCTTCTCCACTTTTTGTCATCTCAAGATTTAAAAAGTCTTATGAAAGAATTTAGTGTTCACGGGTTGCCAAGAAGGCTACTTCAGGCCATCGTTCACTTGTCATTGTCAAATTCACTCTACTGCTTGCTAAGAAGGTTAAGTACTGTGCCCCATCTAAGGCAAGCTGGCTTGATAATTTCTCTTTGAATTTCTTGAGCTGTTCTGGATCATCACATTTGATCCAACGAACTGCAGCAATATTAACAGAGTCATAAACGCACTCTACACGATATTCATTGAGTAAACGGTGTGCAACCACATCAAATTGCAAGGTTCCTACCGCACCTAAGATAATTTGATTTGAATCTAACGGTCTAAATACTTGTGTCGCACCTTCCTCTGATAGCTGGTCCAACCCTTTTTGCAATGCTTTCATCTTCAAAGGATCTTTAGGTCTAACCGCTTGAAATATTTCAGGCGCAAAATTAGGCACACCAATAAATTTAAAGTTTTCGCCTTCACTGAAAGCATCGCCAATTTGAATGGTGCCGTAATTATGTAAACCAATAATATCACCAGGCCATGCTTCTTCAACATGTTCTCTCTCACCAGCCATAAAGGTAAGCGCCGTTGAAATTTGGACTTTACGATTCTGTCTCACATGATGTATTTTCATGCCTTTTTGATAATGGCCAGAGCATACGCGCAAGAAAGCCACACGATCACGATGCTGTTGATCCATATTTGCTTGTATTTTAAATACAAAGCCCGAGAATTTTTCTTCTAGTGGATTTACTTCCCGTATATCAGTTTCGCGAGACAGTGGTTTTGGCGCATGATCGACCAAAGCATCCAAAATAGCGTCAACACCAAAGTTATTCAAAGCGGAGCCAAAATAAACGGGCGTTAGCTTTCCTTCTAGAAAAGCTTGCGCGTTAAATTGCTCTCCCGCTTCTTGAATGATCTCAATTTGCTCTTTAAAAGCATCATAGTGTATGCCACAACGCTCCACAAAAGCAGGATCTTCGATTGATTCAATTTTCTCTGCAACTTTCAGTTTATCGCCTCGACCAGGCTCAAACACATAAATACTTTGGCTTAAAATATCATATACACCTTGAAAACCTTTACCCATACCAATTGGCCAATTGATAGGTGCACAACGTATATTTAATATTTTTTCTATTTCATCGATCAGTTCAATGGGATCACGACATTCTCTATCGAATTTATTGATAAACGTAATAATAGGCGTGTCTCTTAAACGACACACTTCCATTAGCTTAATGGTACGCGACTCAACCCCTTTTACCCCATCAATGACCATCAAGGCAGAATCTACAGCTGTAAGGGTTCGATACGTATCTTCTGAGAAGTCTTCATGCCCAGGTGTATCTAAGAGATTAATGATATGTTCTTTGTACGGAAACTGCATGACAGAGGTTGTAACAGAAATCCCTCTCTGCTGCTCTAATAACATCCAATCAGAAGTTGCGTGTCTTTGTGCTTTACGCCCTTTAACAGTGCCCGCTAACTGAATTGCACCTCCGTATAACAGAAGCTTTTCTGTGAGTGTGGTTTTACCGGCATCTGGGTGAGATATAATGGCAAAAGTTCTTCTTTTACCAAGTTCTTCTTCTAACTTTGACATGGTGGCGCTTGCTCAATAGAATTTATATTTAGAATAGTAACATAGCAATTGCTTATACAATCACTCATCATATAGATTGCAATAATATCCATTTAGTTAGAAAATGTAGACCCTTTTTTACAAATATTTGATGCAGCATTCATGGCAGCTTATGTTTAAGCTCATTGGCTCGTAATTCAAGCGAGCAAACGACTACCCAAATTATTTTTGCCTTGGCTAATTAGTGAGAGGTTCCATGACCAACAAACATCCTGTTCGTAAATCAACGGAAGACAACGAAAATACATTAAAACCATGGACGCTTCTTATATGTGTGCTTATTGGACTTGCCTTTTGGTTTAGCCCCGCACCAACGGGACTCAATCAAAGCGGCTGGCACGTGTTTGGACTCTTTGTAACAACCATCGTGTCTCTGATCCTTAAACCACTTCCAATGGGTGCTGTTGCATTAATTGCCATTGAAATCGCTGTACTCACTAAAATCGTTACTGTAAAGCAAGCTTTTGGCGCTTTTGGCAGCACTGTTGTTTGGCTTGTGGTCTTTGCTCTTTTTATTGCCAAAGGCTTCAATGTAACAGGGCTTAGTAAACGTATTGGTTATTTTTTCACTGCCCTACTTGGCAAAAAGACGCTTGGCTTAAGCTATGGCCTCATGCTAACCGATCTCATCCTAGCACCGGCTATTCCAAGTGTTACGGGACGTTCTGCAGGGATTGTGTATCCTATTTTAAAAGACATTGCGACCTCTTATAAAAGCTTCCCTAACTCTGAATCTTCCAGAGATATTGGTGCATTTTTAACAATCACAGCCTTTCATGTCACTGTAATTACTTCTGCAATGTTTATGACGGCAATGGCTGCGAATCCATTGATTGCCTCCTTAACAGCCGATCAAAACATTACTCTAACTTGGGGAATGTGGGCTCTCGCGGCAATTGTTCCAGGAATAATCAGCTTGTTTGTTGTTCCTTGGTTTATCTATCTTATATATCCCCCCAAAATCAAAACAACACCCAACGCAAGAATTGAAGCCCTTGCAAAGCTCAAAGAACTCGGCAAAATGACCAAAAAAGAATGGATCATGGCTTTTACAGCCATCGTTTTGCTTGTTTTATGGATGTCGAGCCAATATATTGATCCTGCTGTTGCAGCTATGGTTGGGCTTTCTATTCTACTCA
Source organism: Candidatus Berkiella sp. (assembly GCA_050252335.1). Classification (GTDB taxonomy): domain Bacteria; phylum Pseudomonadota; class Gammaproteobacteria; order Berkiellales; family Berkiellaceae; genus Berkiella_A. The sequence continues at coordinate 7,278 of JBFWLB010000017.1, forward strand.
TTACGGGTGTTTTAGAATGGAATTCATTAGTCAAAATTGACAGTGCTTGGGAAACCTTTGTTTGGTTCTGCATTATTATTTTATTAGCAGGGCAATTAAGTGATCAAGGTGTGCTTGCTTGGTTTACAAATAATGTTCAGTCACAGTTCAGAGGCTTGCATTGGCACTATGCTTTCCCCTTGCTTTGCCTCATTTATTTCTACTCGCACTACTTTTTTGCCAGCTCTACAGCACACGTAAGCGCCATGTATCCAGCCTTCTTAGGGCTCGCTATTGTTCTTGGAACACCTGTATTACTGGCTGTTTTTGTGCTTATCTTTTTTAGCAATTTATTTGGTGGACTAACACACTACAGCTTAGCTCCAGCACCTCTATTATTTGGTGCAGGTTTCGTTCACATTAAAGACTGGTGGAAAATCGGCTTTGTTGTGAGTGTCTTAAACATTATAATTTGGTGTGGTGTTGGTATTCCATGGTGGAAATTTTTAGGGTATTGGTAATTTTCTCTTGATTATCTGTATCAGTACTTCTAACATGCTAAATCTATTTTAGGTTGTATTAATTTTTAACACGGGGGTTGTTTGTGGCAACTTTAACCATTGAAATTCCAGATGATTTATATGATGAACTTAAAGAAACGGCTACAGAACTAAAGTCTAATCCCAGTGATGCGCTTATTCTTGCTTATAATCACTTTATGCAAACAGAAGTGGTTGATAATGCTGTAGAAGGAATGGAACGCAGCGCGATTTCAGATGAAAACTTAATTTCTTTCCCCGAACTCAAAGAAGAATTGGATATTGATATTAATTTCCATCCTCTTGCTATGGAAGAATTAGAGTCTTTAGACGAAGAAGATCAGATTGAACTTATTGGTCAATTGATAGAAAGACTCTCTCAAGGGGATGAAGATTTAACAGATGATGTTGATCTCGTTTTAAATGAAACTGAAGCGGCGACTATATTATTATCTTCATTTGATTTTGGTGACATTGTTTACCGTGTAAATGATGAATTCATCACCATTTATAACATTGCACTCAGCGATGCTTTTGATGAAGAATTCGATATGGACGACGAAGAACTTGATGATGAGTTTGAAGAAGTTGACGAGCTTGACGGCGAATTAGAATTTGAAGAAGACGAAGAAGACAAACACTAAATTAAGATTAACGACTCCCTCTTCTAAATAAAAGAAGAGGCGAGTAGAAGCTGTCTCAAAAAAACAGCTTCTAGTTAAACTTTAAACTGTTTAATTCTATTCCAAGTCTCTCTCTTCAATACTGCATTATCATGCATTATTTCTAAAGCGGGCAATAATACTATTTTTGAATTATTGTCCACGCTCTCTCTCAATAGTTGTGCATTCCCACCAAAACAAAGCCCACAAACAGTTGGTTCCAACCTTACAGCAGCCTCAAACACTTCATTAAAATTACAATACTGAATATCCTTTCTATCCCAAGACAATGCCTTTAAAATATTTTCTAATAATTGCTGGTTCTGCTGTTCAAGATTTGCATCTTGATTTTTCTGATGTATCACCCAATATGCTTTAGATTCAAGCACACATGTAACAATAGAAGCGTGCGTTTCACGAGAAACAAAGCTTTCAATCTCCATTTCATCTAAACAATACGCTTGTAAAATACTTAACTTCAATTTTTTACCTCATGTATGAGTACAGTATAAGGTTGGCTTTTATATGCTGCAGAATTTCGGGACGACAGTTGTGTCATCCCAATTATTAATTACGGCCTATTAGATAACTCATTTAAAGCATTTACATATGCTCTTATAGACGCATACACAATATCGGTATCTACCCCTTGCCCATGAACAATCTTACCTTGTTTTTCTAAACGTATTTTTGCAGTACCTTGCGCTTCAACACCTTCATGAATTGCATTTAAGCTGAAAAATTGCAAATGTGCGCCACTATGAATAATTTTTTCAATTGCCTTAAAAGCAGCATCAATCGGACCATTACCTTCAGATGAGGCTTCTTTTTCAATCCCATGCACACCTAATACAATATTAATCTGAGCGGGGTGCCCTAAACGACTCTTAATATGAATATTTTGAATGGTTATTTTATCTGCTTCTTTTTTGCCACTATTTTTAAATAACCCAATCAAATCTTCGTCATAAATTTCATGCTTTTTATCTGCAAGCACTTTAAATTTTTCAAATAAACGATTGAGATCTTCATCCGATCGAAATGAATAGCCTAAAGATTCAATACGCGATTTGAAGGCATTACGACCAGAATGCTTACCAAGAACCATACGATTGGTGTTCCAACCCACATCTTCTGCCCGCATAATCTCATAGGTTTCTCGATTTTTTAGCACTCCATCTTGATGAATACCAGACTCATGTGCAAAAGCATTGATACCAACAATCGCTTTATTAGGCTGAACAGCAAAACCAGTCACCGCAGAAACTAATTTTGAGCAGGCAAGCAACTGATTACTTTGAATACGTGTATCACAAGGAAAAATATCTTGTCGCGTGCGAATCGCCATCACAATCTCTTCTAAGGATGCATTTCCGGCTCGTTCACCTAATCCATTGATAGTGCATTCTACCTGCCTGGCGCCATTTAGCACACCTGACAAAGAGTTCGCAACAGCCAACCCTAAGTCATTATGACAATGCGTAGAAAAAATGGCTTTATCCGCATTGGGAATATTTTCAATCAAATATTTTATGCGTTTACCAAACTGCTCAGGTAAATTATACCCAACCGTGTCTGGAATATTGATGGTCGTTGCGCCAGCATCAATGACTGCCTCAATAATTTTACACAAGAAATCATTTTCTGAACGTCCTGCATCTTCTGGAGAAAATTCAATATTATCCGTATATTTTTTCACCATTTTTATCGAGCGCACCGCTCTTTCTAATACCTCTTGCGGTTGCATACGCAGCTTTTTTTCCATATGAATCGGTGAAGTCGCAATAAAAATATGAATACGTTTATTGTTCGATGGCAATAATGCTTCCGCTGCTCTTTGAATATCAGCCTCAACACAACGTGCCAAAGCGCAAATCGTAGATTCTTTTACGGATTGAGCAACGGCTTTTACTGCCTCAAAGTCACCAGGACTTGAGATAGGAAACCCAGCCTCAATCACATCTACTTTAAGTCTCTCCAAAGCCAAGGCTATGGTTACCTTTTCTTCTAGCGTCATCGACGCGCCCGGACTTTGTTCTCCATCTCGTAGCGTTGTGTCAAAAATAATAAGTTTATCCCTGGAAAGCATATATCCTCACTTATTCTAATGCTGCTACATCTTACTTTGTTTTTCTCTTATCCTTCCAATGAACCCATTTTCTCTTTAAGGCTAATACAGGGCCCGACAATACATAAATTGCAAAAGCCCCCAATAATACTTGAGGCGGATCGATCGAGATAAACACCAAAATGATCATAGCCAATAATACCGCCATAAACGGCACTTTATCTTTTAGATTGATCTCTTTGAAACTATAGTAACGAATGTTACTCACCATCAAGGCACCCGTTAAAATTGTAATAATCGCCGCAACGACACAGATCTTATGACCAGGCACCGCGTATTCATGAGCAACCCATATCATCCCCGCAATAAGTCCAGCAGCAGAAGGACAAGGCAATCCACTAAAGTATCGCTTGTCTGAATGATCTTGAATGTTAAAGCGAGCCAAACGCAATGCAGTAGCAGCCATATAAAAAAAGGCAGCTAACCATCCAATTTTCCCTAAGCTACTCAACCCCCAACTATAAGCGACCAATGAAGGGGCAACGCCAAAAGAGACAATATCTGCCAAACTATCATATTCGGCACCAAAACTACTTTGTGTATTTGTTAGTCTAGCAACTCTTCCATCTAAGCCATCCATGAGCATGGCTATAAAAATAGCTATAGCCGCATGATCAAAATCACCACGCATAGCAGCAACAATCGCGTAAAAACCAGCAAATAAACCTGAGGTAGTAAACAAATTAGGCAATAAATAAATACCTTTGCTACGTGAATCAAGGCTGCCCTGTTTATGAGTATCAGATTCTATATCTTTCATTGTGATCATATTTCCTAATCAAAATACGATAATAGGTAAAAAGAACAGTATAAACCATCCTCCCTTTTACCACACCTCAACTCAAGCTTAAAAGATCAAAGCACACCAACAATGTTAGTTAAACATCTTTTTATTTATGCCACATTATAGTGAAAAATAAGATATAATAAAGTTAAAGTGTTGTTTTCAGGGAAGATTTAATAGCAATTTCAGGCGGACGAAATATTTCATGACTGAAGACAAAAAGCCAAAAAAAATTATTATTGAAGGTGTGACGGAGGAAGGCAAAACCTTTCGCCCCAGCGATTGGGCAGAACGCGTCAGTGGCCAACTATCGACCTTTAAAAACCACCGCATATACTATTCGCCTATGCTACGCCCTTCCTATAGCAAAGGAAATCGCTGTGTTGTATTAGATCCTGCCTTAAAAGATACGAATCCTGAACTTTATAAACATATTCTTGATTTTGCAATTGCAAATAAACTAAAAATCTGTGGGGAAGAAGACGGGGATGAACAAGAAGATAATGAAAACAATCAAAAAGCTTAGTATTGCTACTTTAGTCACTACTTTGTCTATCAACTGTTTTGCTGATGAGATTGATCTATCGCAAAGAACAGCACAAGCACCTAAAGGATCTGATAAACAACTCGAAGAATCACTCAATCGTGAAGCTCACATTCAAGAGTTAGTAAAAGAAAACGATTTACTCAACGAAAAACAAAAACAAAAGACAAAGCTTGAACAAAAAGAACGTGCTCGTAATGAAATCTTAAAAACAAACTGCACCCGTGCAAAGAGCCGTCTTGAAGATTTAATGACAAATGAACGCATATTGATCCAAAACAAACAAGGTCAAACCCATGCTTTATCTCAAAAAGAAAAGCTGGATGAGATACAATCTACTGAAATCGCCATCAAAAAATATTGCACAAATTAATTTAGGCTTAAGAGATTGATAATTTCTTCATTTTTAGAAGTTGCAATGGCAAGTGAGGCAAAGCGTGTCCATTTGATTTTCTGCAATTTGCCTCTTAGATTCGTCATTGCGAGAAGCGTAGCGACGAAGCAATCCACTCGTGCTTTAAGATGGACTGCTTCGTCGTAAACTCCTCGCAGCGACGCCCCCTGAATGACTAAGGGCAAACAAAGCGAGTAAAAAGATTTTTAGAAATTTTTAAAATGGATTTTAAAGAAAAGGGAGCCACCTATATGTTGAGTGAATTATCTAGTTTCATTCAGATAACCATAGATATTCTTTCTGGAATCATGGTATTCCTTTTTCTTGGTGCAGCGATTACTGCAATCTATATGTATATTGCAGATAAAATTCAAACGGAACAAGCCATTCGTCATAATTATCCACTTATTGGCAGATTTCGCTATTTTTTTGAAGAATTAGGCACTTTTTTCAGACAATATTTTTTCGCTTTTGATAGAGAAGAATTACCTTTCAACAGAGCTGATCGCAGCTGGGTTTATCGTGCAGCCAAAAATGTTGATACAACACTCGCTTTTGGCTCAACACGCTCACTCACCAGCGTTGGTACAGTACTCTTTGCTAACTGTACTTTCCCAACACTCTCAACAGACGCTGTAGAGCCTGGCGCTGTAACCATTGGCCCCTTTTGCAGACACCCTTTCACAACTGAATCTTTCTTTAATATTTCTGCGATGAGCTACGGATCCATTTCTAGACCTGCTATCTTAGCCCTCTCAAATGGTGCTCATACCGCAGGGTGCTGGTTAAATACGGGGGAAGGCGGCCTCTCTCCCTATCACCTGGAAGGTGGCTGCGATATTGTTTTTCAAATTGGTACGGCAAAATATGGTGCTCGAGAGCTTGATGGTTCTTTATCCGACAGCAAATTAAAAGAACTCTCTAATATTCCGCAAATTAGAATGTTTGAATTAAAGCTCTCACAAGGTGCAAAACCTGGTAAAGGTGGAATTCTACCAGCTAAAAAAGTAAATCCTGAAATCGCCAGCATTCGAGGCATTCCTGTATGGCATGACTCTATTAGCCCTAATAGACATACTGACATTAATAGCAATCAAGACTTATTAAAAATTCTTGATCACATTAGAGAAATAACTGGAAAACCGGTTGGTTTTAAATTGGTCATTGGCAATCAAGAATGGATTGAGGAATTCTGCCGAGATATTATTGATTTTGGCATTGAAAAAGCGCCAGATTTTATAACAATTGACAGTGCAGATGGTGGATCGGGTGCAGCACCACAACCTCTCATGGATTATGTGGGTTTAGTAATCAGAGAAAGTTTGCCTATCGTAACAGATGCATTAACCAAATATAATTTAAAGGAAAGAATAAAAATCATTGCTTCTGGTAAACTGATTACACCTTCAGATGTCGCTTGGGCATTAGCTGTTGGCGCCGACTTTGTCCAAACAGCAAGAGGTTTTATGTTTGCCTTAGGCTGTATTCAAGCATTACAGTGCAACAAAGATACCTGCCCAACAGGTGTTACCACTCATAATAAACGCTTACAAAAAGGTCTCGATCCCCTTAAAAAAGCAGTGCGTGTTGCAAATTATCACATGAATATGACACATGACGTCGGCATGATAGCGCATAGCTGTGGTGTCGCTGAACCGAGAAAGCTCACACGCGAGCATGTGAGGATTGTAAATGAAAAAGGTATATCCATACCTTATACTGAATATTTGAAAGATAATAAGCTTTAGTTTAGTAATGCCTTGATATACTTGGGCTTCTGCAAGAACCTATACTTGGACTTGCATTTAGATTATTCCTATTCTCTAGTATAGATTCTTCTTCAACATCACCTACTGGCACGATCTGATTCTCATCTGCCAAGAAAGAAGAGGATGTTGCAGCAGCAGTAATTGCAGAAAATTGCGTGAGAATCCTAGGTTCAGATGCATCTATAGACATATTTTCATAGAACTGTGGCACTTCTTGGTTTTCTTTTTCCTCAAAGGATTTTAATAGTTGAGAAACTTTTACAATCAATTTATCTTTTAACAAAATTCTAGAATGATATTTTTCTGGAAACGACACAAAGTAATCTAGATTATTAGAACATGCTTGTTCATTATAACAAGCCAATAATGTGGGACTGCTTTGCAAAGCAAGATTTAAACTCCCAACAGTCGAACTATAGGTAATAAAACTTGCTTTATTAAAAGCCGTTCTTAACTCTTGATATAAATAATCACAAAATATATCTGAACCACCTAGGCCATAATTTGATTCAAAAACAACACATGCCATATCCTGCGGAGAAATATTTGCACACTGCTCCATTACATAATGACGCAGTGTATTTTGAGCCATCTGATATTCAGCTGCACGATCTATTTCGATAGGCGGTACAACGATTAGATTTATATTAGGAACTTTAGCAGTTATTAGTTTAGCATAAACCAAACTATCCATTTTACGATGTAAAAATACAAGAATTGACTTCATAATGTTAATACCATACTGCTACATATTAGTTATATGAAAACAAATATAGCGTCTTTCATATACAAAAAACAACTTAATAATAGCGTCAAATATACACATTAAGCAGACAAACTGCTCAACACGAAAGTAGCTGGCCCATCATTTACCAAACCCACTTCCATTTTTGCTCCAAAAACACCCGTTTTAACTTTAGAATATTTCCCACTCAAATACTGGATAAAATACTCATATAGCGGCAAGGCCTCTTTAGGGACTGCCGCCTTAGAAAATGAAGGTCGCAAACCTTTGTACGTATCTGCAACTAAAGTAAATTGAGACACAATCAATAATTCACCTGAAGTTTGCATTACATTTAGATTCATTTGATCGTTTTCATCAGCGAAAATACGATAAGATAAAATTTTATCTGCCAAGCGTTCTATTTCTGTTTGAATAGACTGATTATTCTCTAGCTTAGAATTTTTATTAAAATCTAAGTCTTTCAAAGCCACGTATAAGTGCTCTATCGATTGTTTGACTTGAGCTAAATTTTCAACCCAATAGTTATGGTTCTTCTGTAATGACTTGCAATAAGGAAATATCTAACAATTTCAGCATCTAAAATACTTCACAAATGATAAAAAATTGCCTATTAAATAGCTTGCACAAAATAAAAAAAAGTGCAACAAATTGATTTTGTACTTTCATATTGATACCATCGTTGCGCTGCAATTTGCAGTAGCATTGTAACAGTAATTATTGTAGTAAGGGAATTTGTAATGAAAGGTAATTACAGCACTGCAAAAATGTCTCGACATGCATCAAAGAAAGAAGCGCCTCGTTTTTTAGGAAGATTACTTAGTCATGAAGTAACACAAAAAATATCAGCTGGTCACTCGCCTGGTGATATGGTTTGCACTGGCACTCAAAAAGGAGATAAAGTTCGAGTTGATTGTACTCTTTACTAGAATTTCTCATCTATCAAACCATGATAGTTTTTGCTGTCATGGTTGCAAATCTTTTATTTTAACAAGCAAAATAATATGAAGTATTTCAAAAGAATTGCATTTTTATTATGTTTAACATTTTCTCATATATCTTTTTCCTATGTAATTAATGGTAACTATGAGGCAAAATGGTCTGGCATTGAAGTTATCGGGACTGATAACAATATAGAAGCCGAAAAAATCAGGCAACTTTTACCTATTCGCATCGGAGAAACACTCATTGCTAAAGATGCAATGGATTATAAGAATTTGTGTTGTAATATAGTTAAAGAAAAAACATCATTCGAAAAATCTCGTTGTTCCATATTGTTTTATGGCGACAATAACGCATATTTCATTATCGATCTTGCTTCTAATGAAACAATGTATGCATTTCGAACAATACCCCAAAAAAGCACCCCTATTCCTGGAATCCCCAAAGAGTTGGATGAATTGTACGAAAAATGGAACAATCATGCATCTTCTTTAATGTCCAGCGGAAATTTCATAAAAGAAAACTTTGACAACAATTTCCGAGACTTTGAAGAACCAAGTCTACATCTCTATGCAATGCAATTAAACAAAATGACCAAAAAATATAACAATATTTTGTTGGATATAATCCATTACTCTGAAAGTAACGCTGCTAGACAAAAAGTAGCAGATTTATTATCTTGGGGTGATTTGAATAAAAATATTCATTATCTTATTCGTTGGAATTTACTCAATGATCCAGATCCAGGTGTTAGAAATAATATAGCACGCGCTTTTTTACATTCAGTACATAAAGCCAATGAAGCTTTGTTAAAAGATTTAATTCATGCATACTGCTATCAGTCACAGCTTCCAACACATGGCGACAGAAACAAAGCCTTATTCTCACTCAAAGAAATTATTGAAGCACACCCTCATTTAGGCTCTACATTCAGCTCGGCGTGTAAAAATAATTTGATTTATCTTAGTGAAATGAGCATTTTAGATAACATAAAAGAACCTGCCAATGATATATTGGCCATCATTAACAAGTCACCAATATGAAGAAAATTCTTATAATATCTTACAGAGATGATCCTCATACAATCATTGTCTCTCAAGCATTAAAGGAAAAAGGCGCCCTCCCTATTCTTTGGTATCAAGATGAATTTATTCTAAACCAAAAAATAATTCAAAATATTGAATCTAGTGGCGAACACACAATAAAATTATATGATAATGGAATAATAGATCTGCAAGAGATTGATGTTGTCTGGTGCAGACGATTGACGCCACTTCAACTTCCCACAGATATTAATCCATTAGACAAAGAATTCATTGAACTTGAAAATAGAATAGTAATGAAATCTCTCTGGCTTAGCATTGGAGAATCAGCGAAATGGGTTAACCCTTTCACTTCTTTTGATATTTCTAATTCAAAAATACTTCAGTTACGAGAAGCTGCACGAATAGGTTTAAACATCCCTGAAACTTTGATCACAAATGACAAAGTTGCCATTATGGATTTTATAAAGAAAAATGAACCATCAGGGACAGTATACAAACCTTTCTCTTCAGCAATATGGGAAGAAAATGACAGCACACATAGTTGCTACTCATCTCAAATTACGCCAAGTTCACTGCCTGATGAATTTATAGTATCGTTAACGCCTGGAATATATCAGAACATTGTTAAGAAAAAGCATGAGCTTAGAATAGTTTTTTTTAATGAAGAAAACATTGCTATTAAAATTAATAACTCTCAAGTACTTGATTGGCGAACTATTCATTCTCTTAATCATCTTCTTTCGCCAATAGCTCTTCCTAAAGATATTGAAAAGAAATGTATTTTATTAATGAAAAAACTCAATATTATTTTTGGATGTTTTGATTTTATTGTTACTCCAGAAAATGAGTATATTTTTTTAGAAGTAAACGAGATGGGGCAATTTCTTTGGATGGAAGAAGCGCTCCCCAGTTTACAACTTTTGAATAAATTTTGCGATTTCTTATTGCACTAAAAAAGCAATCACGCAGCCCTCACTATCTGTAACAGAGGGCAAAAACAATACTCAAACAACAGGCCGACTACTCAACACAAATGTAGCTGGTCCATCATTTACCAAACCCACTTCCATTTTTGCTCCAAAAACACCTGTTTTAACTTTAGAATATTGCCCACTCAAATACTGGATAAAATAATCATATAGCGGCAAGGCCTCTTTAGGGGCTGCCGCCTTAGAAAATGAAGGTCGCAAACCTTTGTGCGTATCTGCCACTAAAGTAAATTGAGATACAATCAATAGTTCACCTGAAGTTTGCATTACATTTAGATTCATTTGATCGTTTTCATCAGCGAAAATACGATAAGCTAAAATTTTATCTGCCAAGCGTTCTATTTCTGTTTGAATAGACGGGTTTTGTGCATCATTTTTATCAATCCCTAAAAAAACAAGCAGCCCCTTCTCAATGCGGCTAAAACGCTTACCATCAATCCATACTTCAGCCATACTTACACGCTGTAACAAAGCAATCATATTATACCTGCTGCACAGATAAATCTTCGAGGTTGTTGGCTTCACGTATCTCACAATAGTCATGTATTTTATATACACCTCTATTGTTCGAACACTCGGAGCCTAATCGAAGGAGCATTTGTTGTAGATATAAACGACTCATAGTTTTCGCCACGTTGAACCTTTCTCTGAATCTTCTATAGCTATGCCCATTTCTGTTAATTGTTTACGGATCTGATCTGCCTTCGCCCAATTTTTTTCTGTACGTGCTTGAATTCGCTCTGCAATTAATAACTCAATTGCATCATTTTCTGGGTTATCACCTTTGAAAAATAGCTCAACCTCTTTATCCAATATACCTAATATTTCCCCTAAAAATAATAAAGTATTAGCAAGTTCATTTGCTACAGCAATATTTTCTGTTTTTGCAATGTTAATTTTATTTGCTAGATCAAACATCACAGCCAAGGCTTGTGGTGTATTAAAATCATCATTCATAGCCTGAAAGAATTTTTCTTTCCAAGGATTATCCTTCGCTAGCGCAGCATGTTTCGATGTTTTATTAAGATCTAAGCCTTTCAAAGCCGTGTATAAACGTCCTATTGATTGTTTGGCCTGATCTAAATTTTCAAGCGAATAGTTAACAGGGCTTCTGTAATGACTTGAAATAAGAAAATATCGAACAACCTCTGCATCATACTGAGCCAATACTTCACGAATGGTAAAAAAATTGCCCAAAGATTTTGACATTTTTTCTTTAGAGACTTGCACAAAACCAACATGCATCCAATGATTCACAAAAGTTTTGTGTGTGGCTGATTCAGATTGTGCCCGTTCATTTTCATGATGCGGGAAAACCAAATCAGCCCCACCGCCATGAATATCAAAGTGATCGCCCAAGCAATCCGTTGACATAGCAGAGCATTCAATATGCCAACCAGGTCGACCGTCTCCCCAAGGCGAAGCCCAACTTGGTTCATTGGCCTTTGATTTTTTCCATAATACAAAATCTAAGGGTGAACGCTTTGCTTCTTGGACATCAACGCGTGCCCCCACCATTAATTCGTCAATGTTTTTATGCGAAAGCTCACCATATGATTTATATTTCTGTACAGCAAAATAAACATCACCATTCTCTGCCTGGTAAGCAAGCCCATTGTCTTGAATAGCCTGAACCATACTGATAATTTTATCCATATAGTGCGTCGCTCTAGGCTCTTGATTAGGCCGAATTACATTCAATTTTGCTTCATCTTCCTGCATATATTGAATGAATCTTTCTGTCAAATCTGTGATAGCCTCATTGTTTTCAAGTGCACGTTTAATGATTTTATCGTCAATGTCAGTGATATTTCGAACATAGGTTACATCCCAACCACTTGCTCTTAAAAAACGTGTTATCACATCAAAAGAAACAAACACTCTGGCATGCCCAATATGGCAATAATCATAAACAGTAATCCCGCACACATATAAGTGAATCTTTCCTGGGTGGATAGCTTTAAATTCTTCTTTTCTTTGTGTGAAAGTATTATAAATTTGTAGCATGCCAACAGGTCCTTAGAATTCTTTTTTATATTTTTTTGCTATTTCTATACGCTGTTTTAAAGCGTCTTTACCCAGAAAATCAAATATTTTTTGTAGTTCTGGCCCATGCGTGACACCTGTAAATATAGCGCGCAACGGCATAAAGAGCCCTTTACCACTAAAACCTTCTTTCTTTAAAAGATCGATTAATTCAGAATAGGTAGTAGAAGCACTATTTAAATGTGTATCTAAACAAACAAAGAATTTATCATCTGTTTTAGACAAATGTTCTAATGCTTCAGGAGAGTACTCAAGTGATGTGTGAATATTTAGTCTTTGACTCCAAAATTCTACATCTTTAGGAAAACTAATATTACCTCTTACAACATCCAAAAGCTTCGCAGACTGTTGCACCTGAACATTATTCTTCTCTAACCATTCGATCTGTGTGGCGGTATCGGCTTTTTCTACTGCAATTTTTTGCCAATTATTTAATTGCATTTCATCATATCTAGCAGCACTTTTATTGATATTGCTTAAAGCAAAGACCTTACCAAGTTCATCTAAGCTTAAATAACTATTATCCGTAATGTTATGACCTAAACGCGCAAGATAATTTAAAATAGCCAATTGCAAATAACCACTATCTCTCAGCTCTTTAATAGAATGAGAACCATTTCGCTTAGACAATGGTTTACCATCATAACCTAAGATCAATGCCATATGACAATAATGAGGAGCCTTCAATCCCAAGGCTTGCAAAATAATCAGCTGTCGTGGCGTGTTGGTTAAGTGATCTTCACCACGCAATACATGCGTTACTTCCATTAATGCATCATCGACCGCATTACAAAACATAAACGAAGCAGTGCCATCTTGTTTCTGAATAATGAAATCACCCAAATCGGCGCAATTAAATAATTTGGGCCCTTGAATAAGATCATTGAAACGAATTTCTCCTGAATCAGCGACTTTAAAACGTAAAGCAGGCTTAATACCCAATGCTTGTTTTTTTGCAATTTGAGATTCTGTTAGATGACGACAAGTACCAGCATATCGCGGTGCAGCGCCTGCCTGTAACTGTGCTTTGCGCTGCAAGCTCAGCTCAGCCTCTGTGCAATAACACCAAAAAGCATCTCCCTGCTTAAGAAGCTGCTGATAATAGGTTTCATAAATTTCACCGCGTTGCGCTTGAAAATATTCACCTGTTGATTCGCCCGCTCTTGGCCCTTCTTCCCAGTCTATCCCCAACCAATGCAAATCATTAATTAAAGCTTGTGTATATTCATCTTTAGAGCGCGCTGCATCTGTATCCTCAATTCTTAGTAAAAAAGCACTCTTCTCACCTTTATTCTGCTGAGATTTGGCAAATAAGTAACTAAAGAGTGCAGTGCGTAAATTGCCTAAATGCATAAGTCCTGTTGGACTTGGGGTAAATCGCGAACGAATGGTAACTTTGTTAGTCATCTAATTATCTCTTTAAGATTTATAGCGGTTAAAGCTCAATCATGGTACCCTACGGGCACCTTTTTAACAGCCTGTGAGAATACGAAACAATGATTATACTCCATACCAATTTAGGAGACATCCACCTAGAATTGTATCCCGAAAAAGCACCCAAAACAGTGCAAAATTTTATGCAGTATGCCAAAGATGGTTTTTATAATAAAACTATTTTTCATCGTGTCATCAAAGGGTTTATGATCCAAGGTGGTGGTTTTGCCACTGATTTAGATGAAAAATCACCCCAAAATGGCAAAATTAGCAATGAAGCGAAAAATGGCCTCAGCAACCAAAAAGGTAGCATCGCCATGGCACGAACCAGTGATCCGCATTCAGCACAATCACAATTCTTCATCAATCTCGCTAATAATGAATTTTTAGATCACAAATCTGAATCTATGGAAGGCTGGGGCTATTGCGTTTTTGGTAAAGTAACTCAGGGTATGGACATCGTAGAATTGATTGGCAAAGCAAAAACCGGCAGCCGTGGTTATCATGATGATGTTCCACTTGAAGAAATCACCATTGATTCGGTTGAAGTGCTTGACGCGCAATAAAAATCACACCCTCTTCATTTCAGATGTTCATCTATCTGAAAATAAGCCTGAGCTTACAGCACTTTTTCTTAAATTTATTAATGAAAAAGCATTGTTCGCTCAGGAATTATATATTTTAGGTGATCTCTTTGATGTATGGCTTGGTGACGATTTAATCGGCAATTTTGAACATGAAATTGCCGCAGCCTTAGAAACATTGGCAAATGCAGGTGTTAGAACCTATTTTTTAGCAGGGAATCGCGACTTTTTCGTTGGTGAAAAATTTCTCAAGCTTGCCAAAGTAACTGCGCTTAAGGATCCCTGTGAAGTTTCCATACTCGGCTACTCGCTATTATTAACACATGGCGATCTGCTATGCACGGATGATAAGCTCTATCAACGTTATCGGTCTTTTGTACAACATCCACTTTCAAGAAAAATTTTTCTTAAGTTTCCAATGCGATATCGTACATCGATTGCACGTAAATTACGTTCGCGCAGCAAACAATATCAGCAACAGCAACCCATTGCGAAGTTAGACGTGACCGAAGCGGGCGTACAAAAATTGCTCGCAAAAAGAGAAGCAAATATTATTATTCATGGTCATGTCCACCGAGCAAATACCATTAACCATAGCGTTAATGGTAAGGTAATCACTCGCTATGTACTAGGCACATGGCATCATACCGGTAGTTATATTGTGTTGGATGCTCAATCAATTGAAATAAAAGTCTTTGAATAAGCTTAAGCGATTAAACATTTGGTAATGCTGGCGTTTGTAGATTGCTTATTTTATTTTCAGTTACTGGCTTGAATTGATTCCCTTCGCGTTGATAATTAATAATGTAAATACTTTCATAACCTGATCCTAATTTGGTTGAATCATTAAAGTATTGATACAGTACAGCACAAAGAATAAATCCAAATAGCAAGTAAATGAAATTTCTCGAAATTATCTTTGCTTTCGTGGAAAACAATTGACTTTCATAAAGTGGGTTTCTACGTTCATAGTGAGATAGATAATCAGTTCGGATTTTTTGTTGGCTCATACGCTTTCCTTGTCGTTTATTTTAATCATAGCGTCGGCCAAAACTCTCTTCAACTGTACATATTATTCTTTATCTTTTCATTTTTAACAAGAATTTCTTATTATTTATAAGGATTCAAAACGATAATTTTCAATATAATCAAGCTCATCTGACAAAAAACCAGCTTGCATTCTTGCAGCTATATTGTATGGCCCTCTTAAATAATCAGCTGCATGTTTTTGCACTAATATTTTAAATGTTTGCAAGGCATCAAGCTGTCTTTCTCTGCACAAAAAATGATACCAATGATTTCCAATCTGGACATGATTTTTTTCATCATGAAAAATAATTTTCAAAATTGATGCGCCTATTTTATCTCCTGATTTTTCAAGTTTTTCAGCCATAAAGGGGGCAACATCTAAACCACGTGCTTCTAATAATCGTGGCACACAGGCCATGCGTGCCAACACATCATAAGATGTATCAATCGCCATTTGCCATAAACCATCATGCACAGAAAAATCACCATAAGCATATCCCATACCTGCTAAATGTTGATTCAACAAATGAAAATGATAAGCTTCTTCTGCAGCAATGCCTAACCAATCAACATAATATTGCTCAGGCATATCTTCAAATCGACATAATGCATCTAATGCTAAATTAATAGCATTAAACTCAATATGACAAACAGCATGAATCATAGAAGCACGCCCTTGTGGACTGCCAACGCGTCTTGCCTTAAGCGCTTTGGGATTTACCCAGTTTAAATTTTGAGGAAAACCAACCTCATTCATACAAAAAGAGTGCGATTTCTGAAAAGAGATCTGATCGAAGAGAAATGCGTTATATAATGATCGAACACAATATATTTTTTCGTCAGGATCTTGCAAAGCAAGTACATGATTTGCTCTGTCAAATAAAGAAATCAGACTCATTGATTTGTACTCAATAGATTGTATATATAAACAATAATATTAAATGACTTATCACTAAACTGCTACAAAAGTTAAGCTTTAAGAGCATTTGTTGTAACTACTCATAATTATGTCGGAACTCTTTCAGAAAAATTCAAGTCATTCAACTATGAATTACGAGGAGTATGAAAATCATGACCGACCCTGCACCCGAAGAAATTGAAGCTGTTGGAGATGCATTAGTTACACTCACGCATACCGAGTACTCAGAAGAACAGCTAGATGAAATGAATCTTTTCTTAAAAAGCTATACAGAAGGCTACACAAAAGAAAACATGGTCACTTTATTTGAAAAAGAAGATAAGTGTTTAGAAGCATTAGAAACACTTCACACTTTTGTTGAAAAATACCATACACACGGAGAAATATACCACGAACTAAAGATGGAAATGGATGAAGTTGCTTTTTATATCAATGAAGAGCCAGGCTCTATTTTTCTCTAGAGCCTGCGTCTTCTAAAAAAATTTAACACTATTCTTTGTAATAGCGTCTAGCCTAGACCACATTGCTAAAAACCATTTATCTAGGTTTATTTGATGTTTTTCCCGGTGTTACTTCAACGGCTCCCATTCTCTCTTCTTGCTCTCTCTTAGTATCTAGCATCAGATTATATGCTCTTCGCATGGGATCTTGGCGCTTCTCTAATAATTTTTGTCTTTCATCTTCAGGTAAGGCTTCCCGTAGTTTTTTTAGTCGCAACATTATCACGTCCTTGTGAGTTCTTTATAAATTTACTTAAGATAATACGAGTTCATCATTCTTTACATAAACGCGTATCACACTGCCTGATTGATAGTCTCCTCGTAAGATAGCTTGTGAAAGCGGATTCTCTAAATACTGTCTTAAAGCACGACGCAAAGGCCTTGCACCATACAATGGGTCATAACCAATATGTGCCAGCTTATCAAGCGCTTCCTCTTCTACTTCGAGTGATAAACCTCTTTCTTGTAATCGTTCACGGAGTTCAGCTAATTGTATTTTCAAGATATCGTGAATATGTGTTTGATTCAATGCATGAAATACAATGGTTTCATCAATACGATTTATGAATTCTGGTTTAAAATAATCGCCTAAAAGGCTAGTTACTTCTTTTTTCATGTCTTCATAAGGTTGCCCAGACATGACCTGAATACGTTCCGCACCAATATTAGAGGTCATCACAATGACACAGTTTCTAAAATCAACGGTTCTACCTTGCGAGTCGGTTAAACGTCCTTCGTCCAGTAATTGCAGCAAAATATTGAAAACATCAACATGCGCTTTCTCAATTTCATCTAACAAAATAATGCTATAGGGTCTGCGTCTTACCGCCTCGGTTAAATACCCCCCCTCTTCATATCCGACATAACCAGGAGGTGCACCAATTAAGCGCGACACAGAATGCTTCTCCATGAATTCTGACATATCAATTCGCACTAAAGCAGATTGCGTATCAAATAAAAACTCTGCCAAAGCTTTACACAATGCTGTTTTACCAACACCTGTTGGACCTAAGAACAAAAATGAGCCCACAGGCGTATGGGGAGAAGCAAGGCCTGCTCGAGATCGTCGTATTGCATTGGCAATCGCACTGATAGCCTCTTTCTGCCCGACAATATTTTTAGATATTTCTTCTTCCATCCTGAGTAATTTTTGCTTTTCACCTTCCAGCATTCTGCTGACGGGTATACCTGTCCATTTAGCAACAACCTCAGCAATTTCTTCTTCACCAACTTTATTACGCAATAAAGTAGCGCCCTGCGCTTCTACTTCACTGGCTTTTTGCAATTGCTTTTCAAGCTCAGGAATTTTACCGTATTGCAGCTCTGACATACGACCTAAATCACCGGCGCGTCTTGCAGATTCATAATCATTTCTAGCCCTTTCCAAAGCTTCTTTAATGTTTTTCGCGCCATGCAATGTGGCCTTTTCTGCTTGCCAAACTTCTTCTAAATCAGCATATTCTTTCTCAATGCGATGAATATCTTGCTCTAAATTTTTCAACCTTTCTTTTGATGCTTGATCTTGCTCTTTTTTAAGCGCTTCGCGCTCCATTTTGTACTGAATTAATTTACGCTCAAGTTTATCCAAAGGCTCAGGCTTTGAATCAATCGCCATTCGAATGCGGCTAGCAGCCTCATCAATTAAATCAATTGCTTTATCTGGTAACTGCCTATCAGTGATATAACGTTGTGACAAATTAGCGGCAGCAATGATAGCTGGATCAGTTATTTCCACACCATGATGAATTTCATAGCGCTCTTTTAAGCCACGCAAAATTGCAATGGTGTCTTCTATAGAGGGCTGCCCAACAAATACTTTTTGAAATCGTCGCTCAAGTGCCGCATCCTTTTCAATGAACTTACGATATTCATCTAATGTAGTCGCACCTACGCAATGCAATTCACCTCTGGCAAGTGCTGGCTTTAGCATATTGCCGGCGTCCATCGCTCCTTCTGCTTTACCTGCACCCACCATTGTGTGAATCTCATCAATAAAGAGAATGATCTCTCCTTCTTGCTTTGAGAGATCTTTTAATACACCTTTTAAGCGCTCTTCAAATTCACCTCTAAATTTTGCACCCGCAATCAATGCACCCATATCCAGCATTAAAACACGTTTACCTTTTAAACCTTCGGGTACTTCATGATTCACGATACGTTGCGCCAAACCTTCTGCAATAGCAGTTTTACCAACCCCTGGTTCACCAATTAATACAGGATTGTTTTTCGTACGACGCTGTAGAACCTGAATCGTTCTTCGTATCTCTTCGTCTCGCCCAATAACCGGATCCAATTTTCCCTGCTCAGCACGTTCTGTGAGATCAATAGTAAATTTTTCTAATGCTTGTCTTTGATTTTCGGCATTTTCATCGTTAACAGATTCGCCACCACGCGTCTCATCAATGGCTTGCGTTAGCTTCTCTTTAGTCGTACCTGCATTTTTTAATATCTTTGCAGCACTATCGCTACTCTCAATAAGGGCAAGCAAAAATAACTCACTGGCAATGAAACTATCTTTTCTAGCTTTGGCTAATTTTTCTGCTTGCAGCAGTAACTTATGTAATTCAGGAGAAAGTCTTGGATCTTCAGCACCCTCTTGCAACACTGAAAGTTGATCCAGCGCTTGGCTAACATCTGATCGTAGCTTGTCAATATTTACACCGGCTTTTTGCAAAATGGGTCGCGCGGTGCCCCCAGATTGATCAAGCATCGCTGATAATAAATGAATGGGTTCAATCAATGAATGTGAACGATTGATGGCTAATGAATGTGCTTCATTGATGGCTTGTTGAAATTTATTGGTTAACTTGTCTAACATGCATATTTCCTTAGATTATATTCATTACATGTCAACTTTAAGCACCCTTGTTCCCAAGATGCACAAGTAAGCCCCTTTAAGAAAGCTCACTGCTGTAAAACCTAAAACCCAAGTGCTCTGACATATATTCTTGATTACATAATGGGGATTCGCAATCAAAATTAAAGAGCTATAGTCACAGCACATGAATTTTTACCCGCAAGGGGCACAATGTGGGTAGGCGTCAAGCCTCGAGCAATCTTCATTCCCATAAAAGTACATGAGGATTGCGAGAGGGCGAAGCCCCCCCCACCTTAAAATTTATGAGCGAAGACTAGAAGATAATGTAATAACAGTTGCCATACGACCTGTTATTTTTTCCTTTCGATAAGAATAAAAATGCTTTGTATCTGTGTAGGTGCAGTACTCACCACCGAAAATATTATCAATACCTAATTTATAAAGTCTTATTTTGGCAAGGGCATAAATATCTGCAAGCCATTTACCCGGCCTTTTCAATCGTTCAAAGGCTTGGTTTGCCGCATAATCCTGCTCTACAAATAAATCATAAACATCTTTGCCCACTTCAAAGGCGCGTGGTCCAATTGCAGGCCCAAACCAAGCGAGTAACTCACCCTGGGCATGTGGTTTAATTTGTTCAACCGCACGCTCAATAATGCCTTTGGCAATACCTTGCCATCCGCAATGAATAGCAGCAACTAAGCTACCCGCCGTGTCACATAAGAGCAAGGGTAAACAATCAGCCGTCATCACAATGCAAGAGAGCCCTGCTTTTCGTGTCCAAACACCATCCGCATCGAGATAATTTGCATGAGGTCTGGTTAATTCAATTACTCGATCACTGTGTGTTTGATTCAACCAGGTTAATTTAGGATTCAAATTGAATTTTTGTTGCAATCTTAAACGATTGAGCGTCACGTTAACGACATCTTCACCGACATGATGCGCTAAATTGCATTTATCATAGGGCCTACGACTTAAGCCCATTTCTCGCGTTGTGGTAAAAGCATTAACCCAATTCGGAGCTGGCCAATCTGGTGTGATGACATTCATCTCCTAACTCCTTAAGCATTGTTTTTATATCTTCTGGAATGGGAAGCTCCCACGCCATGGCTTCTTGTGTTGCTGGATGCGTTAGTCCTAAATAATAAGCATGTAAGGCAGGTCTTGGAAAGGCTTTAATTTTATTTCTGAGATCTTCACTTAAGTTAGGCGCTAATATGCCTCTGCCTTTATAGAGCGGATCACCGATGAGTGGGTGACCTACATGTGAAAAATGCACTCGAATTTGATGCGTTCTGCCCGTTTCCAATTTAACATTGAGCAGCGTATAGCCTCTAAATCGCTGCGCTATTTTGTAATGGGTAATCGCGGGTTTACCGTTGCCAGCGACTGTCATTTTAAGGCGATTTTGCCGACTACGCCCCATAGGATAAGAAAGGGTTCCACCGCTGATCAATTCACCTTTTACTAAAGCATAGTAATGTCGGCTTAATTTTCTATCTTTCAAATCAGCAACAAGCTGGTGGTAGGCAAGCTGACTTCTTGCAACAACCATTAGGCCTGTCGTGTCTTTATCTAAACGATGAACAATACCTGCGCGCGGCAATAATTTTAACTCAGGGTAATGAAACAACAATGCATTAAGCAACGTTCCTTCCCAATTCCCTGCACCAGGGTGAACAACACAGCCTTTGGGCTTATGGATGACGATAATATCTTCATCAGCGTAGACAACATTGATAGGCAAATCTTCTGCCTTATTGCTTAGCTCAGTTAACTGAGATTCTATAAAAATTTTCTCAGCGCCTGCTACTTTTTGCTTTGGCATAGCAGAAGCCCCATTCACTAAGACATTTCCCGCACGAATCCATTCTGTAATCTTTGATCTAGAATGCTCAGGAAAGCACTTAGCCAGCGCCGCATCTAATCGCATACCGTTGAAATCTATAGGTATTTCTGTTTCAAGCTGAATTTTCATTTAAAGTTACTTAACCAATTTTAGGGGGACATCTTGTTTGTTATATATCTTAAATAATAACGCTGACCAAATCCACTCCATAGAAACCATCGCTTAGCTATATTGGCTGTCCCATAAATGTGGCTGTCCTTATACTTCTGATGATTATTTGTGGGTGTCCTAATAACTCTAAACTTGGGTGTCCCGATAATTATGGGTGTCCTGTAAGTTTATAAGCTTTGCAGCCAAGTTGGCTTATTGACCTTTTTTGGTTTAATCTTGTGGGCTTGTAAAAATAGTTGTAACCCACACATTATGTATAAAGAAATGAAAAAACTTGCCTCATGTCTGTTAGTTACATTGATACTATCAGGGTGTCATTCTGCTTCCAAAGATGAACGTTATAACAGCATGAGTGCTAACGAAATTTATCAGCAGGGTGTAAAAAACACGAATAAGAAACGTTTTAAGCAGGCTGTTGAAGATTTTGAAGCACTTGAAGCGCGCTACCCCTTTGGCGATTATGCAGATAAAGCTCAGCTTGGCTCCATCTATGCTTTTTATCTCAATGAAGATTATTCGCAAGCATTGCCTGCGACAGATCGCTTTATTCGCATGTACCCACGCCACCCCCATGTAGATTATGCCTATTACATGAAAGGCTTAATTCACTTCTCGGAAACCATGGGCTTTTTCAGTAAATACTTACCCATGGAACGTGCAGAAAGAGATCCTACAGCGGCAAAGAAATCACTGGCATCCTTTGATCATCTTGTTACACATTATCCAAACAGTGTTTATGCGAATAACGCAAAACAACGCATGCTCTATCTGCGTAATTTGATTGCAGAAAATGAATTATTCGTGGCACGTTTTAATCTCAAGAAAGGCGCTTATTTGGCAGCTGCAAATCGTGCAAACTACATTGTTGTTCATTTTGACAAATCACCACAAATTGAAGAAGCACTTGCTATTATGGTACAAGCCTATCGTCGCTTAGAAAGACCTGAGCTTGCTCAAGATGCTTATACTGTATTGAAACAAAATTTCCCACAATCTGAATTTGTTAAGAAATTAGCATAATAAGGTAAAAGATGCGCACGAGTCAGTTATTACTTGCAACCATCAAAGAATCACCTCAAGACGCAGAGCTTATCAGCCATCAACTCATGTTTAGAGCTGGTTTAATCCGCAAACTTGCCTCAGGCCTTTATACCTGGCTGCCAATGGGGCTGCGGGTTCTCAGAAAAGTAGAGCGTATTGTTCGCGAAGAAATGGATCGAGTGGGCGCACAAGAATTATTGATGCCCGCCGTACAACCGTCTGAACTCTGGCAAGAAACAGAGCGTTGGGATGCTTTTGGCCCTCAACTCCTAAAAATTACCGACAGACACAAAAGAGAGTATTGTTTTGGCCCAACGCATGAAGAAGTGATCACTGATTTAATGCGCTCAGAATTAAAAAGCTACAAAGAGCTCCCTAGCTGTTTCTATCAAATTCAAATGAAATTCAGAGATGAAATCAGACCGCGTTTTGGTGTCATGCGCGCACGTGAATTTTTAATGAAAGATGCTTATTCTTTTCATATTGATAAATCTTCTTTGGAAAATACTTATCAAGCAATGTATCAAGCCTATTCTAAAATTTTTGAACGTTTAGGTTTAAATTTTAAAGTAGTGCTTGCCGATACAGGCGCTATTGGTGGTAGTGTATCCAATGAATTTCATGTTCTTGCTTCTTCAGGTGAAGATGCAATTGCTTTTTGCCCCACATCAGACTATGCCGCAAATGTGGAAACTGCTAAAGCTTTGTTACCTGATACAGCACGCGCGGATGCTAAAGAAACATTAAGAATCGTTGAAACACCGAATATTCGTTCTGTTGAAGATCAAGCCAAGCATATGGGCTTAGCGACAAAGCAAATTGTAAAAACGCTTTTGGTTCAAGGCAAAGATTCACCTGTTGTTGCACTTTTATTAAGGGGCGATGATACGCTCAATGCCATTAAAGCAGAGAAGTTACCAGAAGTATTCTCACCACTTACTTTAGTAGATGAAGAAACCGTGCAATCTGTTTGTAAGTGCCAACCTGGCTTTGTTGGCCCCTTTGAACTCAATATTCCGATTATTGCAGATCATTCTGTTTTGAGTCTTTCTGATTTCTCTTGCGGAGCAAATCAAAATGACAAACACTATTGTGGTGTCAATTGGAATCGTGATCTCCCCTTGCCCACAAATATTGCAGATTTAAGAACTGTAAAAGAAGGTGATTTAAGCCCTGATGGTAAAGGTAGCTTAGAAATCTGTCGTGGTATTGAAGTAGGTCATATTTTCCAACTTGGCAATAAATATAGCCAAGCAATGAATGCTACCGTTCTGGATGATAAAGGCCAACGTATAGTCATGGAAATGGGCTGTTACGGTATTGGCGTATCCCGCATTGTTGCGGCTGCTATTGAGCAAAATTATGATGATAAAGGTATTATATGGCCAACACCTATGGCTCCCTTTCACATTAATTTGATCCCTTTACATTACCATAAATCCTATCGTGTAAAAGAAGCGACAGATAAACTCTATCAAGAACTACAGCAACATGGGTTTGAAGTTTTGATGGATGATAGAAATGAAAGACCTGGACGTATGTTTGCAGAAAGCGATTTAATTGGTATTCCACATCGATTAGTCTTAAGTGAACGTGCTTTAGATGAAAATAAGATTGAATACAAAAACCGTAGAGAAAGTGACAATCAAATGATTGATTTTGATCAATTGATTACATTTTTAAAGGATAAGATTAATCTATAAATATAGGATCATTCCAGTCTTGAACTACCCTCTCCTGTCAATAAGGAGAGGGTCAGAACTCAAATTTTAAGCAATTTCATTTGTCTCAAAATACACAACAGCTCTACGATTTTGCGCTAAAGCACCATCACTTAATGATTTATTAACAAGGTTTTCTTCCCCATAGCTTTTTACTTTAATTTGAGAGTCTTTAACACCTTGCTCTCTTAAGTAGCCCGCTACTGCTTCAGCACGACGCATACCCAAGGCTAAATTGTACTCTGATTTGCCTTTTGGATCGGTGTAACCATCAACATTGATTTTTGCAGAAGGATTTTCTGCTAAATATTGTGCAAACTGATCTAATTCTGTTTTTGCATTTTCATTTAAAACAGCACTGTCATGCTTGAAATGGTAGGTACTTGAAACAACGTGTTGTTGTTCTTTATCTTGCGTGTTTTTTGCTTCATCCGATGCTTTGTTAACAGCAAGTGCGTCAGTGTCAACATTAGCGTTAACAAATGCAACTTGATGTGCATGATTGTGTTCTAAAGAAGCTTGGTGATTATATGTGCCACATCCAACCAATGCAAAACTGCAAGCTAATGCTAGGCTAGCAGCTTTCACTAAAGTTCTATTATTCATTTATTATTCCTATTTAAATTATCAGGTAATAGAAAAAAGCCAACATACCGATAAACGAAATAGAATGCAAGCAGCTCAAAAGTCACGCTTCTTAGAAGCGGATACTAAAGTCCTGATAAGCTTCAAAATCATGCTCATTCACTTTAACATCCGTTACATTTGCAGCATCAGACCCCAACCATAACCAGTCACAGAGGGATTGCACAGCATCCTCATCACCACAAATAACACATTCAACGCTACCATTTGGTAAATTGCGTACCCAACCGGTAAGCCCTAATGCTTTTGCTTTTTCTTGGGTTGTCTGGCGGTAAAATACACCCTGTACTTTTCCTGTAATTAAACAATGTTTGCAAATTTTCACGTCAATTTCCAAATGTTAAAGAAGTTATTATGTTAGTTTTCACAAACACACGCTGTATGTAGAAATTTAATTAACTAGGATGTAAGATAGTTCATCTTGAATTTACGCACGCTTAGGTTAAGAATGCAAGTCACTTTGTACCATAATCCACGCTGTTCAAAATCACGGCAAGCGCTTGAGATTTTGAAAAATATGTCTGTAAATCTGACAATTATTGAATATCTTAAGACACCACCATCGCCCTTAGATCTTAAGAAAATTATTCTGTTATTAGGCGGCGAAGCAAGAACCTTGCTTCGAATCAAAGAGGATAAATATTCAGAGTTGGAGTTGAACAACCCATCGCTGACAGAAGAACAATTAATTAATGCAATGCACAATTTTCCGATCTTAATCGAACGCCCTATTGTAATTACCGACAAGCAAGCAATCATTGCTCGCCCCCCTGAAAAAATTTTGGAAATATTAAAATAATGAATACAAACACTTCTATTCTCATTTTATATTACAGTAGCCAAGGCGCTACACAAAAAATGGCCGAACTGATCGCTTTGGGTGTTGAAAGCATTAGCAATGTCACAGCTAAACTTCGTACAGTGCCTAGTTTGCACCAATCACAAACACCTAACACCGCCTCTTCGTTGATGGTGACACGTGAAGATCTCCTCAGCTGTTCTGGCCTGATACTCGGTAGCCCTACTCGCTTTGGAAATATTTCAGCAAATATACAATATTTTTTAGAATCTACTTTAGATGTTTGGCTTTCAGGACAACTCATTGGTAAACCAGCGGGTGTCTTTACCTCAAGCAGCACATTACATGGCGGACAAGAAAGTACGCTGCTCAGTATGTTACTCCCACTCTTACACCATGGCATGATCGTTACAGGTTTACCCTACCATCATCCTGAATTACATCGCACCCAAACTGGGGGCACACCTTATGGCCCCAGCCATGTAGCAGGCACACAGGGCGATCAGCCTATCAGCAAAGATGAGCGAGCACTCTGCATGGCCTTTGGTAAACGTATCGCAACGATAGCTATGCGCTTGAATACAGAAGAAGGTTCTTATGCTTAAAAGTAATACCACCTGTCTAAAATTACTTGTTGAATGCTAAAGAACCCCCTAAAATTTTCAACCTACTTATTAGTTTTTAATATTTTTAGAGATTGCGATTTATGAATTTCAAAACACATGCTGCTGTTGTTGGCACTACTACTATTGCTTGGACTGTTGCAGCCCTTTATTTAAGCCCTGCTGTACTTACAGTGGGTGAAATTGCCCTAACAACAGGTATTGCAGCTGTTGAATGTACGATTGCATGGGGTCTGTTTCTTGGAACCAAAGAATTAGTCAAAGCAGGTTTTAATCGTGCTGTTGAGAAAGCCGCTACACTTGATGGTTCTAGCGTATCGGCAAGTGCGACTTACGCCAAAGAAGGTATATCAAGTGTATATACTTCTGCTAAAGAAAGTGCTTCAAATGCATATACTTCTACAGGCCGCTTTTTTGGCAATTTATGGAATCGTCAGCAACAACCTGCAGCACAGAATTCAAAACCCACAACCGAAACTTCTCCAGAGCCTTCAGCTTCATCTAAAGCAAAGAAAAAATAGCATTTGTGTATTTGCACTTATAAAAAAGGAACCGTTTGGTTCCTTTTTTATAACTTCTATCTGAATCAAATAGCACTTTCCCCGCATTTTTTATAAGCTAACTACATCAGATAAAAATTAATAAACATCCGGGGAGCTTATATATGTTAGATTTTTTCACCTCTAAAAAAGATGGCAAACAAGATTACAGCGTTATTTCAAATGCATTAATGTCAGGTTTGGGCAATTTATTTAAAATGTTTACTTCTAGCTCAAGCCATAAGAATAGCACGCATCATAGCAAAGAAACGACTTTCGGTTTTATTCCAAAATTTGCAGGTGCTTTTGTAGAAGTGGCAACAAAATTTACCAAAGCTCTTTTTGGCAACAGCTCTGATCCATTAGTACAAGAAGTTGTTAAAAAAGTAGATGATGTGGGACAAAGCTTCGTTAATATTCTCAAGAGCGATAACCCAATTGAAGCATTAGTACGTGAAAGCGCTTATCAAAAAATGTCACCTGAGACTGATTTATATGCAGGTGGATTGATGGGTTTATTCAATATGTTTACTAAACCTAGCTATAGCAAAACACCTTACAACCCTGTAGCAACACCCGTTGACTACTCTTACTATAATAAGAGCAAAAACAAACCCTAATAGTGTTTCCCCCACGTTAAGGGCTCAACAGAGAGCCCTTTTTTTTGAGATAATTTCTACACACGTTAAAGTTTTAGTATTTTTTTAACAAAGGGAATGGTAATTTTTCTTTGTAAGGTTAATGAAGCAACATCCAATTGCTCTAAAGTCAAGTAGAGGGAAGACATGGAACGCGTAACCCTGTTAATAATAAATTCAGCCACCTCTTGATTAATCTGCATTCCTCTTTTTTTGGCTCTTAACTGCAAAGCACATACCAAATCGGCATCTTCCAAGACATGTACTTGCACAGCAATCCCCCATTCCAGTCGAGACCGTAAATCCATCAGTTGGATATGCGCCCCTTTAGGTGGTTGCTGAGCGGCAATAATTAATTTCTTTTGTGAGGTTTTTATTCTGTTATACAAATAGAAAATAGCCTCTTCCCAAAGCTTATCTCCTGCGATTGCATCTAAATCATCCAAACAAACCAGATCGGTACGCTCTAAATCTTGCAAAATATTGGTATTGAGTTGCTGCTTTAAGGGTAAATACAAAGAAGCTCTTTGATGTAAAGTTGCAAAATGACAAGCTGCTTGTAGTAAATGCGAGCATCCAACGCCTTTTCTGCCCCAAATGTAAATAAATTCATCATGAGGGCTTAAGATAGCCCTTTTGATAATGTTAATGATATGCGCATTTGAACCCGCGTAAAATGATTCAAAGGTACAATCATCTTTCAATTGCAAGCAAAGTGGCAATTGATTTTCCGTAACGATATCTACCATTAAGGCGTCCATTGATAAGTTAAATCAAGCGACTCAACAGGCCGATCATGATAGCCCAACGTTGCAAATCGCTTTTCCATACTAATAACCTGAGACAAAATTTCTTTGTCAACTCCATTCTGGGGTTTTACCTCAAATATAACACCATTTGCAAATACTTGTCGCACGGTTACGCCCTTGATCTGCTCTAAACCATTCAAATAGGATTCTGCTCTTGAAAAATCACTCGAAGACTGTATTCCCTTTACCCCAATTAATAATGATTTAGACAAAGTGGCCTCTTGCTGTTTAATACCATAACGCCCTTGCAAATCATTAATCACAGAGCTAAGGCCTTTTTGTAGTAAATCATTAAAGTCCGCACTTTGCATCACCCATTCACGATGATAGCTATCAATGAGTATCTGCCATTGTGCTTCCCATCCTTGTGGTTTCTTTATCATTTTTCCTATTAAAATAGCATTCGCACCATAACGATTTGAGGCGCCGACTAAAACACTCGGGAAACTACTAAAAATATCTGAAACCGTTACGTTCTGCATATCGGTTAAATCCATTACCGGCAAAACCAAAGGTAAGCCTCGTGTTTGTGCAAATTCTGACAGCATGGTGTGTAACTCAGGATTTGATTGCTCCCCCATGATATAACGTTTATTATTCTCATCCACAGCAAGCCATAAAATAAGTGTCGGGCGCTTTTGCCCCCACAATATATAGCCATTCTTGAATAATAAATCATTCATCATCTGTGCACTGAATATGACTCTTAATTGATCTTCATGATAGTCATAGCGTTCAACATAAGTACTCGCATTTTTCAGCGCTTGCTCCACAGCCGGTAATTTTAATACGTCCTCTGTGCCTGCAATGCGTTTGAAAATAACCCTCATTCCTTCTTGAAAAAGTGTCATTCTTTGCGATTCATCTCGATTAGGTGCCGCTATCACTGCCTGATACAGATTTTGAGAATTTTCCGAATTTGCGGGCACATTCGCATAAATATTTGTACAAATTAACATACAAAAAAAGCTGAACAGTATCTGTGTGACGGAAAAATACTGTCTTATCTTGGTTAGTTGTTGTAACATTTGTATCCTTTTTACGACCTTCTGTATTGGCGATTTTGGCAGTTTTAAAAACATAATTTAGCTGACTTAATTATTTGATTCATTGTTAATCTTGAGGATTACACATTATGTCTACACCACTCACCTATAAAAACGCTGGAGTGGATATTGAACTGGGGAATGAATTGGTTGATAACTATAAAGATATCGTTTCCTCCACTTTCAATCCAGCCGTACTCAACCCACTCGGTGGCTTCTGTTCATTGTATGACTTGTCGCATTATAACTTGAAACAACCCGTTTTGGTCTCCTCAACAGACGGAGTGGGCACTAAATTACGTTTAGCATTGCAGTGGAACAACCACAAAGGCGTTGGAATTGACCTTGTTGCGATGTGTGTGAACGATTTGCTTGTAACAGGTGCAAAACCACTCTTTTTCTTAGATTATTATGCAAGTGGAAAGTTAGATAAGAAAATTACACTCGAAGTTGTGCAAAGTATTGCCACTGGCTGCAAAATTGCAGGCATGGCACTGGTAGGTGGCGAAACAGCGGAAATGCCAGGCATGTACCACAACAAAGACTATGACCTAGCAGGTTTTTGTGTTGGCGCTGTTGAAAAATCAGAAATTGTAAATGGCAGTGATATTACTGTTGGAGATACACTGATCGCTATTGCCTCTTCAGGCGTGCATTCAAATGGTTACTCATTGGTGCGTAAAATTTTAGAATCAAACCCTGCTCTAGAAGATGACAACCTAGATGGCCGTTCTATTAAAGATATTTTACTCACACCTACGAAAATTTATAGCCAATGCATGCAAGCACTGCATCAAGCAAAATTATTAAAAGGGGCAGCCCATATTACAGGTGGTGGTATTACTGAAAACGTACCCCGCTTTATTCCAAAATCATTTGCTGCAAAAATCAACACAAACAGCTGGCATTTACCTCCTGTGTTTGATTGGATTCAAACACATGCCCAACTTTCTGTAGACGATCTCAGAATCACCTATAACTGTGGCGTTGGTATGGTTGTCTGTGTTGCCAAAGAAAATGCACAACAAGCACTGGCACTCTTAGCAGAGCATCATGAAGATGCTTGGATCATCGGTGAAATGGTTGAGAATACCCAAGGCGCGCAAGTGATCTACACACATGAATAAAACAACCTCCGCTGCCTGTAAAGTTGTTGTATTAATCGGTGGTAGTGGCAGTAATTTGCAGGCACTTATTGATGCAATGCCTAATAGTCATTATGAAATCGTTGGGGTTATCAGTCATAACCCCAATGCTTTTGGATTAGAAAGAGCAAAAAAAGCACATATTCAAACCACGGTTGTTGATCATACTACTTTTGCAGAACGCAATCATTTTGAAGCTGCTTTACATGAAGCAATTCAACATTTTAAACCCAATCTCGTTTTGCTTGCTGGATTTATGCGCATTTTGTCTGACAGCTTTGTCACACGATACACAGGATGTCTCTTAAATATCCATCCATCCTTATTACCTAAATTTAAAGGGCTACACACACACCAGCGTGTACTAGAACAGGGTGAAACCCAACATGGTGCGAGTGTACATTTTGTTAGCGCAGAATTAGATGGTGGTCCAGTGATTGCACAAACCATCATTGACATAGGAGAGGACGCATCCGCAGAGGCACTACAACAACGCGTACTGAAAACAGAACACTGGCTCTATCCAGAGATAGTTAACTGGTTTTCTAATGGGCGCTTAAAATTATCACAAAATGTTGTACTATTGGACAATCAGCCTATTCCCGAAACAGGACTTCAATTTATATTCACAGAAACTGAAGGCACCAAACAGTGAAACACCCTATTCCACAAATACATTTTTGGTTTTTAAGCACCATTGCTGCTGTTTTAATTTGGTTAACTAGTCCAGCTGTAAAGGCTTATGTAAAGCAAGATACATCACAAACACAAAGTAGCACTTTCCCCTTAGCTGAATACGAGGCTCGCTATAACGTTAAATACTTCGGCGTCACCGCCGGTGAAGCCATCCACCGCTTACAAAGAAAGCAGGATGGAAGCTACCACTTTGAAAGTAAAACGAAACCCTCTGTAAAACTTCTCCCCTATCAATACCATGAGAGTACTGATTTTGCTTGGGAAAAAAACCAAATAAAACCACAAAATTATTTTTATGATATACATGAAGGTAAGCGCTCTAAAAGAGGAAATGTTGCTTTTGACTGGGAAAATAAGACTCTTGGCAACAAAGTTTCTAAAGAACCTTGGGAAATGGCTATCCCCGACAACGTTCAAGACAAGTTAACGCAAATGTTGCGCCTTCGTTATGATTTAACCCAAAATAAAACCAACTTGGTTTATACCGTTGCAGAAGATGATGAAGTAAAAACTTATTCTTTTCGTATTTTAGGTGAAGAAGAGGTAAAAACACCTTTAGGCACATTCATTGCCCTCAAAGTTGAGCACGTGCATCGCAAAGGCCACCGAACGAATACATGGTTTGCTAAAAAGCTAAATTATTTGCCCATTAAAGTAAATCAACTACGCAAAGGACGTGTGGTTGGTGAAGGTGAAATCACCTACTTGAATTGGACAAGATAAAGATAGTCACAGCATATGAGTTGTCGGGTAGGCGTCAAGCCTCGAGCAACCGGAGTGTACAAAAAAGTACATGAGGATTGCGAGATGGCGAAGACAACACCGCCGAAAGCTCATGTGCGAAGACTAGAAAAAGATGTTTTAAAGAAGAAAGGATAATCTAGAAAAGGAGAGTGTCAGCATGTATGAACTAACAAACAAGGAAGTTGTGCAAGTCTCTGGTGGTGAATATCAAGATTGGCAAGTTGTCGCAATATCAGGCGTTGCCTCTGGCCTTGCCTTTGCAGGTATTAAAGCTTTTCAAAGCTGGTCTGTGCTTACCGCGGGCAAATATTTCGTTGCCTGTAGTGTACCAACCGCCATTGCAAGTGGCCTCATCGTAGGTGGCGTGCATTTACTTTCCTGGATCCAATCCCCAACGAACGAATCAATTCCTGAACCTGCAGGAGAGGCAACTTCAATCTAAGTAATTAGAAGCTGTCTCAAAATAGTACTTTGCTTTCAGCCAAGGCGCGGATTCTTTAAGCAGCGCAGTTTACACAGGCGTAAATGAGCTGCGCAAAAGGATCTGCAACGAAGGATCAATGCAAAGGGACATTTTCGTGACAGATTCTAGTACAGAGAGATTGATTTCGTGTATAATGGCGTCGCCTGAGTGCGCTCGTAGCTCAGCTGGATAGAGTACCTGGCTTCGAACCAGGTGGTCGGGAGTTCGAGTCTCTCCGAGCGCGCCATTTTTAACTTATCGTCTTTCTTCACATACTTAGCTTAATACATCAGGGTTAAAGTGCCCCCTTCTTTGAGGGAGAGCCATAAACTTGTACTCTTCGCTTTTTCAATTGATTTAACAGTTAATTTACCCATCGGAATTCTCAGAATTCTTGGTAGTACTTTTTGATAATTCATTTTCTAATTCTTCAATAGAAGGTAAATTTGTTTTTATTTCTTTAGGTAAAGCTTCAGTTAATCTGTATTCAGCAAGGCCAATGGGTTTTGTCATGTCACGCAAAGTATATTCTGCTAACACATTATTCTTGGATTTACATAAAATCAGCCCAATCGATGGCTGATCGGTCGGATGTTTAACCAAGTCATCAATTGCTGAAAGGTAAAAGTTCATTTTACCGGCGTATTCAGGCTTAAAATCTTTATCCTTCAGTTCTATAACGACAAAAGCCCTAAGCTTTAGATGATAAAATAGTAGATCGATATAAAAATCCTGCTCAGCCACTTCCAGATGATATTGCCTTCCAACAAAAGCAAAACCTGCACCTAATTCAAGCAGAAATTTTTCCATATGAGTAATAAGAGCTTTTTCTACTTCACGCTCATGCGCCTCATCCCCAAGTGAAAGAAAATCAAACAGATAAGGATCTTTGAGCGTGTAATGCGCTAAATCTGAAATTGGCGATGGCAATTTATCTTTGAAATTAGTGATAGCCTTTCCTTCACGACGGAAAAGATTCAAATCAATTTGGTGAAGCATGATGCTTCTAGACCACCCATGCTCGATGGCTCTGTGGAAATAGAAAAGCCTTTCTTGAGGGTTGGCAACTCTATCAAGTAGATGCACACTATGCCCCCAAGGTAATTTTGCAACAACCTGTTGCACAAATTCAAAGTCAGGGTAAGTCTCTGCTAACCGCCTCATATAATTGAGGTTTCTGGGGCTAAAACCCTTCATGTCGGGAAAAGCAGATCTCAAATCTTTACTAAGCTGGTTAATTACCTTTGATCCCCATCCCTTTTCTTCCTGGGATTTGATGATTCTAGTACCAATATGGTAGTAAAGGAGGACAAGCCCTCGATTTAGCTGTAGTGCAGCCTGATATCGTTCAGATGCTACTCTCTTTTTAAGTTCCTCTAGTAGATCTGTATAAAAGGGATCAATGATGCTGTTCGCCATAACTACTGTCACTTCCTTATCATTCATTAGCCCGAAGATCCGGTCTTTCTAAGGGTTTCCAAATCACCAGATTTAAGCAATATGCTAACGGACGGTAATGGTCAAAGCAAGCCAATCTCTCTTGATTTTAAAAAGCTTTTTGAACGACAATAAGTTCTTCGCAGGCAATACTTTTTGCCCAGTCTATTCTTAAGAGATAGGTAACAGTTTGGACTCAAAAATGCACATTGAAACAGATAGAATAATTATTAGAGAATTTAAACAAAGTGATCTAAACGATTTGCACATCATTCTCTCTAACCCAGCAGTAATGCAATATTCTGTGCATGGCCCATATACACTTGAACAAACTGAAACTTTACTCACAGAAACCATTAGCAATTATCAAAAACAATTTTATGGTATTTACGCTGTTGAATTAAAAGAAACCAAAAGAGTCATTGGTTTTTTCGGCGTATCTCCACAAAAAATTAATAATGAAGAAGATATTGAACTTGGCTATCGCTTTGCTGAAGAATGTTGGGGTAATGGATTTGCCACAGAAGGCGCAATCGCCTGTATTCATTATGCTTTTACAAACCTAAATCTTAAAAGAATTATTTCTATCATTGATCCTCAAAATATTGGCTCAGTTAGAGTTGCCGAAAAAGCCGGCTTAGTATCCGAGTATGAAACTCATTACCATGATTTTTTTGTTCATGTTTATGCGATTAATAAGCCAGATCTTTAGTAAAGCACTATATTTTTATGATTTCCCCTCTGTTTTTCTTCATCAAAAACAAGTCACTCGACTAGTCAGCGTATGGTTTCATGATGCACGCTTGCCCGGATAGCACAGCTCAAATTTTATTAAACGGCATTTGATTGTCTTTCCCTGCCGCAAGTGCAGAACAACAGCTCCCACCTCATTTTATAGATCCGAGCAAACTCTAACCCTACTCTTACAGGTAAATTAAATTTCAAAATGCATTAAAATAATTTTCTAAATGACAATCATTGGCTAGCTTGACAGTAATCACCCAGAATGATTCAATTCATCAATTTTTAGAGGAAAAAATATGGAATTAGTCAGGCTTTCTCAATGGAATTTATTTTTACATTCTTCTGATAAGAATAAAGCAATCAACATCGTTAAACAGTTCCTCAAGCAGAATGAGAAAATCAAGCCAACCAGTGAAATTGAGTATTCAGATTACAGAAAACTTGAGGGTGTCAAAGTAAGCTTTACCTGCCATCATACGGCCCCTTCATGGACTGAACTTGTCTATGATTTAATACTAACAACTCAAATTTCAGCTAGAGAATTGATATTGACTGGTTCAATTAAGGAATCTATAGATATTTTTTCAAATAATGTATATGGCGCAAAAGGAGGGATTAGAGCGCTCGGCATGGTTTGTAGTCGATTGGATTATTCAGTAGAAACTGATGTCTGTAACCAATAAGCTTATACGTGGCTGTCCCAGGTAATGTTCTCGTTGCTATTCACAGAGGGGCACTTTACGATAGGAGATTTCCAAGATAAAAATTTAAAAAATCCATCTGCTCACTAACGTGAGCCTCTTCCCTTGATACCAAGGGAAGAAAACCATTCACTTCGTTCATTTTCTTACTGAAATATGGAGGCTCTATACCTTATAGGATCAACAAAAGTAGAACCACCTGCAATGATAAAGTGAACTGCAGAATGTTCAACTTTAGAGATCCCACAGTTCTTTAGATTAAGGATTTGGTTTTAGAGCGTTACTTACACGCTGATTAACTTCGCCCATAATCATCACCGCTGAAGCAACTCGGCTCATTCGCCAAACGCTGCCTTTGTACATACCTGAAATCCCCTCTTTTCTGAGTTTCTCTTTTGCAAGTGCCCAAAGTGGTAGTGAGGATCCAGTTTGTTGTGCTGTTTTCAAAGTGTCCCAAGGTTGTGAAAGCACGCCGACAGCAATGCCTGCAACGGCACCACCTGCCATACTCGCTTGTCCCTCAGACATCAATTGTGAAAATCGCTCTTTCATATAGGAGGCAGCAAAACCATAGCCAACTGTAAATTTTGCATCACGTATTGCAGTGCCAGCCATCCCTCGTCCAAAACCTTTCAAACCTTCATTTGCATATATATGTTTCATCGTAGCAAAAAAGCCGCGCTCTGGCGTTTGTTGAGTCATGATAAGCTCAGTAGGGCCACTTATGGTTGCAGAAAATCCGCCACCCACTGCATTATAAGCGATCTTTTCCATCTCTGTAGGCGGATTATCGTCATCATGACGAAAAGTGCTAATCGCAGCCACAGTACCTACTTGCATCGCAGTCACCGGAATTGTAGAGGACATGTTCGGAAGCCATCCACGATACAATACGCTTGGATTGAAAGTAAATTTCTCTTTTGGAGGAATACGATCATCCTGGTAGCGTGTTTTTAGAGTCCAAAATGGATGATCAATAAGCACCTCAACAGCACCTGCAATTCCACCACTCGCTAATGAAGGCCCAAAAATACTTTTTTTCTCTTGTGATGAATCTGAGTCTGACTTAAATTCAGGACCATTTTGCATGATAAGACTCCTACGAATATTTAAATTCATATTTAAAAGATAAATATAAGCAAAAAAATTGCAAACAATTTATTTGCTTAAACTCTGATCAATTATAGTCACAGCACATGAGTTTTACCCGCAAGGGGCACTGTCGGGTAGGCGTCAAGCCTCGAGCAACCTTCGTTCCCATATTAGTACATGAGGATTGCGAGAGGGCGAAGACAACACCCCCGAAGAATCATGTGCGAAGACTATATTATCTGGGCTGAGATCTGGCCTAACGAGGCGCAGATATATCACTCGATAGGCCGACGACAGAGGTGACTAAAATCACTAAAGAAATGAAAGCAGCAATACTAAAAACAGAAAAGGCTTCTGCTTTTTTAAAGTTATTGATGCTTATAGAATTCATCTCAATTAATGCTACATTAGAAAAAGAATATTAAGCGAGGCTAACATACCCAATGCTATAACACAAGCCCTTATGTTCTTGTCCCTGGATTAGGCTTAAGATGACTCTTTAAGCATTATCATGTTCAAAATTTCTTTCAAAATTTCATTTGGTTTTGGAGGGCATCCTTTGATGGTGGCATCCACTGGAATTATATTACTGACGGCTCCTCGGCAAGCATAACTTTCTCCAAAAATTCCACCACAACTGCCACAGTCACCAAGCGCTACAACCCATTTAGGATTGGGAACTGCCTGATACGCTTTTTTCAGTGCTTGCTCCATATTGACTGAAACAGGCCCTGTTACCAAGAGTATATCTGCATGTCGAGGGCTAGCCACAAAATGAAGCCCATAGCCTTCTATATTATGATATGGATTGTTTAACGCTTGTAATTCAAGCTCACAACCATTACAAGAACCCGCATCAACATGGCGAATCGCTAGAGAACGCCCAAATATTTTAAATATTTTTCGGTGCAATGCAGGTATTTTATCAGTGTTTTGAAATTCTGGGAGTGTCTCGCTTTTTATCCCCACACAAAAAGCTTTTTGAAAAATTTTTATCATACAAACGCCTTACAAATCATGCCCGGCATAATTCAAATTAAATGATTTATTAATCAGCGGAAAATCAGGCACAATATTTCCCAATACGGCTACCTCAAGCGCAGGCCAATTTGAATACGAAGGGTCATGAGGATGTACGCGAGAAAGAAAATTATCTTTTCCTGTTTTAAGTGCAATAAATACCGCACCTCTAAATCCTTCAACCCAGCCATAGCCTTCTTTGTTATCAGGGATTTCATGAATATGAATAGCAATAGCACCCTTTACTATTTTGAGTTCATCTAAAATATGATTCAAAAGTCGAATGGCTTCAAAAAGCTCACCAAATCGTACTTCTACGCGTGCCCCAACATCTCCTTGTGATTTAATGATCTCATTTACTTTTAAATCAGTATAAGGAAAAGTAGGATTATGAACACGCTGATCACAATGAATACCACTCGCACGTGCACAAAGACCAAAAACCTCTAAATCTTCCGCTTGGCTTTTATTTAGAATACCTGTCCCATTAAATCTATCTTGTACACCACCATGTTGGTCGATTATTTTCTTTAATTCTTGAACTTCATTTTTAATAATCGCTAACTCACCTCTGATTTGTTTCAAGGCTTCATCATTGAGATCGGATTGAACGCCACCCGGGATAACCAAATCCATAAGGTATCGATGCCCAAAAATCAGCTCATTGATACGCAACATATCTTCTTTTAATCTTGAAAAATGTGCCAAACCAAAAGCAAAACCTGTATCATTTATTAAAGCCCCAATATCACCCAAATGATTCATCATTCTTTCACGTTCAAGCAACAATGCTCTTATCCATAGTGCACGTTTGGGTGGTAAAATATCAGCAACTGTTTCAATTGCCATTGCATATGCCCAAGAAAAAGCCACTGTTGAATCACCGCTGATTCTGCCAGCAAGCTTTGCTGCTTCAAAAAAGTGAAGCTTTTCAAATCGCTTTTCTATTCCTTTATGCTTGTAACCTAATCGTGCTTCAAGACGCAAAATTTTCTCACCCACAACTTGAAAACGAAAATGTCCAGACTCTATGATGCCTGCATGTATCGGCCCAACTGGAATCTCATGAACACCCTGTCCAGAAACGCGCATGAAAAAATAAGGCCGAGTACGCTCTGTTATACCCTTCACAAATGAATCTTCTTTCTGTAATGGAAAATAATTGATAGGCCATTTATGATGAGAAAGCCAAGGTCTCTCATCTTTTGTCTGCATTGCCTTTATACCAAGCAAATCAAAAACAGCACGTTGCATACGATTTGCACTCGGAAAAATAGGTGTTAAATCTTGATAATGTGGATTATGTGAATCAAGATGCAATTTCAAAACAAGTAAATTTTCATTTAAATAAAATGTTATATTTAAGTAATATCTATCAACAATCCCTCCATTGTCTTCGCCCCATAGACATAACAGCTTAGCACCTGCTTCTATTAAATGAAGATAAATATTTTTGATATGATCGTTTGATACAATTGCTTTGTATATTTGGAAATCTTTTGAAACCCGCTGAAATTCTATGCCACTAAAATTCATACGCTTAATATACTCTCATGATAGGGTTCAAAGGGATAGTAATTGTTTTGCCGTCTGATAATACCAATCTTTTATAAAATCAGGCATATAAACGCCCAATACAATCACAATAAAAATATGAATGAAAAATGGTATGAGTGAAGGTCTAAACTTAAGCTCTTTAACTTTAGATATGCCAAAAACCATGCCTTGCACTTTAGAAAAAATAGCAGCAAAGGCCACCGCCAATGAAATCAAAATAAGTGGCGCAGCCCACGGTTGTTCATTCATCGTG
>JBFWLB010000018.1:0-46487 GCA_050252335.1 Candidatus Berkiella sp.
TGATTCAAGCTCAAGCACTGATGTCGATACAAATGCAAGCAGCCATGGCTCTGATTTTGATGACACTTTTGTGACCAATCCAAACAAAGATGATGCGCTTGATACCACTGTGTTAACCAGCACACAGGCTAAAGCCAAAGTATCTACGTCGCTTTCAGACAGCGCCCTTGAAGATGATGCGAATGAATTATCTCGCATTCAGCTAAGACCGGTCTCTCATTCTGATTTATCTGGAGTACAAGTAGATCCTCATACTTTTACAAGACCTGAATTAAAACATGTTTCCACAGAAGCTCTTCATGACAGTACTGAGCTACAAATACCTAAAGGCTTAAATTTTGACAGCCTTTTTGATTCAAGCTCAAGCACTGATGTCGATACGGATGAACCAGTTGACCGCCATACTTTTGTAAGACCTGAATTAAGACATGTTTCTACAGAAGCCCTTCATGACAGTACTGAGCTACAAATACCTAAAGGCTTAAATTTTGACAGCCTTTTTGATTCAAGCTCAAGCACTGATGTCGATACAAATGCAAGCAGCCATGGCTCTGATTTTGATGACACTTTTGTGACCAATCCAAACAAAGATGATGCGCTTGATACCACTGTGTTAACCAGCACACAGACTAAAGCCAAAGTATCTACGTCGCTTTCAGACAGCGTCCTTGAAGATGATGCGAATGAATTATCTCGCGTTCAGCTAAGACCGGTCTCTCATTCTGATTTATCTGGAGTACAAGTAGATCCTCATACTTTTACAAGACCTGAATTAAGACATGTTTCTACAGAAGCCCTTCATGACAGTACTGAGCTACAAATACCTAAAGGCTTAAATTTTGACAGCCTTTTTGACTCAAGCTCAAGCACTGATGTCGATACGGATGAACCAGTTGACCGTCATATTTTTGATAGACCAGAATTAAAGCATGTTTCTACAGAAGCCCTTCATGACAGTACTGAGCTACAAATACCTAAAGGCTTAAATTTTGACAGCCTTTTTGACTCAAGCTCAAGCGCTGATGTCGATACAGATGAAAGCAGCCATGGCTCTGATTTTTCTGAAACTTTTATGACCAATCCAGTTAATGTGCATGGTCTTTTATTAGCCCTTGAAAAAATGAACGCTGAAAAAGAGAGTGCTTCTACGTCAAGTGCCCTTCAATCTCCTATTGAAGAAGATATGCCTCTGCTTCCTAATGTGGCACGCTCTAGTCAAGACTTGCATACACATGAGCTATCTTATATTAAAGAGCAACTTGCAGGGGAAAAGAGTAGCTATAAAGATGGAATCCACGCAATTAATCAAAAATTGATGCAGTTTGACAATGTAAAATCAGAAATGATTGCTTACTTAAAACTACAAGTATCAGGTTTAGACACAAAATCTGCGGAATACCAGAATGTAGAAAAACTTATTGCGCTTTGGGAAAAAATTGACACTAGCATAGTTCTGTATCATCTCAATGCACCCATTAAAGAAGTCAATACAAATGGTGCAAACGCTATTTATTTAGACTTACAACAAGTAATGGCTGAAGCCGTTGAGAAAACGAATGCTTATATTGAACAAGTAATGCTAGATGCTTCAAGCAATAAAGTTCAATTTTCTGAGGAAAATAATCCTTTAATTTCATTACAAACTTGGTTTGAAAAAGCGAGTGCTGTTATTGAATCTGGCATAAAGCAAGCTGAACAGTACAAAACCTTAATTGGTGAAAAACTAAGAGTTGTGGAGAAACTGCGTGTAGAAGATGTGATAAAGAAAATTTTCTATGGCCCTGCGCTCTCTACAGAAGATGTGCTTTCTTCTAAGCCAAAGTCTTCTGCCTTAGAAAGTGCTGAGAATCAATTTCAAATTAAGTCTAATACCTTTGTTGAGAAACAAGCGCAACAAAGCAAAGCTGAAATAAAAGTTGGAATGGCACATGATACTTACTTAGCACAAACCCAAGCCGTTGCTGATAAACTTGAAATCGCATTACCTTACAAAAAACCAGATACCTGGGGTGATTGGGTGATGGTCGTTTTACAGCATCCCGCTGTCTTAGCGCATAGTATATTAAGCAAAAATGAGCCTTTAGATGCACACAAACAAGAAATACAACTGCTTAAAGAAAGTATGCAAAAAGCACAACAGCAATTTGATTATGCAAAACAAGATTTTAATGCCCAAATATCGAGTATTGCTAAAGAATTTCATGTTCAAGATAACAGCAAAACGGTCATTGATTGGTTAACAATGAAGGCTGAACATCCCGATCCCCTTGCCCAACAGCAAAAATGTATTGGCTATTTGCAAGATCTTGATCACAAAGCTAAAATTGCAAACTTGTGGAAAGATGTTGTAGACCAAGCAGACATCGCTTTAAAAGCGATTGACACTTATTTGGAACAGATTGATGCTCTCAAATTAGCAAACTCAGCTTTAGTTGATGCTTATGGCGAATATAAGATGGCAGAAAATCATTTAGAGGCTGTAAAACAACAAGAGGCGGAACTTGCCGACCAACTTGAACGACAATTTGCATCTGAAGATCATCCAAGTCTTGGCAGCAGTAAAATAGCAAAAGACATGGATACTTCTTCATCGCATATGACAAATGATAAGACTGAAAGTCTTATACGTGGATTTACTTTTGATTCTCTTTTTGAGAGTTCAGATGACGATACAGTACAAGATGATGTCAGAGATCCCTTAGCTGGACTAACTTTTGATTCTCTTTTTGCAAGAGCAGAGACAAGTACTGAATCAGATAATAATAGCGCACCTACGATTGATTTTAGCGTGTTATTTAGTGGTAATGTCTATACGCCTCCAACAGATGATCCCTTACTACTATCTAACTCATCAGACATCTTCTAGCTTTTAGTTTTTCCCCCTTGCCTACGGATAGGCTTTTGGCAATCCTCCCTCGGATTGCCTTTTTTGCCCGATCTTTGATCGGGCTTTTTTTTAGTGAAAAAACACCTATTTGTGAGTTTCTTGCAAAATCTGTACTTTGCAAATTGTAGTTGGTAAACTATCCGCGAATAAACATTAACAATAAATAGAAATCTTTCTAACTTTTAAGTCAATGCAACAGACAAATTTTCAACACAGTTTCAAAATAGGATTTTGGCTTGTATCTTTAAGCACCATGCTATTGATAGCCTATTGCTATTACCACTGGAAAAATACCAAGCATGTTCATTTGCCTGTTACAAACTGCGATCTACGTGCTGGCCCATGCAGTGCGACACTGCCAAATGGCGAAATGCTATCTCTTAAAATTACCCCAACGAATATGCCAGTTTTAACTTCAGTCATGCTTGAAGTCAAAACTCAAGAATTGCCCATTAAAAAAATGAATATTCATTTTAAAGGCAAAGAAATGGATATGGGTGAATTTAAATATGCTTTGCAACTCAAGAAAAGTGGTTTGTATACTGCACAAACAATCTTACCTACCTGCGTGCATGATGAAATGATTTGGCATGCAGTCCTGAAGGTTGATACAAAATCAGAACATTATATTGTGCCTTTTATACTGGTAAATCAAAAACCAAGACCTATGCATTCTTAAAGTGCCACATTTTCTAGTACTATTCGTAGCAATGAAACGATCTATTCATTTTAAGCAATAAATTTTCTGCTTCCCATAGCATGTTTTCAGATGGATTGCTTCGCGAAACGCTCGCAATGACGAGTCTTAGGGCTTATCCTCTGAAATCGTCATTGCGAGAAGCGCAGCGACGAAGCAATCCACAAGCAGCAATAAAGATAGATTATTTTGCTAGGCGCTCAACAACAAAGTTTTGTAGCACGAACAACAAATATGTATGATAAAAGAACACATATCTGCTGTTCGAACTATAAAAGTGAAAAGTTTTACTTCACTCTAGGATCTAATTCACCCTTCAAGTAACGCTCAGCCATTGTCTCCAACATAATAGGCTTGATTTTATCAGCCCAACCACTGGTACCAAATGCTTGGTAACGTGCAATACAAATTTCTTTCATTGCTTTGGTTGCTTCACTTAAGTATTTACGTGGATCAAATTCTATCGTATTGGTGCCAAAAAAGCGTCTTAAAGTGCCAGTCACCGCTAAACGTAAATCTGTATCAATATTTACTTTTCGCACGCCATGTTTAATACCTTCTTGAATCTCTTCAACGGGTACACCATAGGTCTCACCTAAATCACCACCATACTGATTAATGATTTTTAACCATTCTTGAGGTACAGAAGAAGAACCATGCATAACCAAATGTGTATCTGGAATAAGCGCATGAATCGCTTTAATACGATCAATCGCTAATATATCACCTGTAGGTGGACGACTAAATTTATAGGCGCCATGACTTGTACCAATCGCAATAGCCAAAGCATCTACTTTTGTTGCTTTTACAAAGCGAGCGGCTTCTTCTGGATCTGTGAGTAACATGTCATGGGTCAACACGCCTTCTGCACCACTACCATCTTCTTTACCAGCAGTCTTAGTTTCTAATGAACCTAAGCAACCTAATTCACCTTCAACAGATACACCACAGGCATGCGCCATATCAACCGCGCGCTTTGTAATTTCAACATTGTATTCAAAGCTAGCGGGTGTTTTCATATCTTCTTTCAAAGAACCATCCATCATGACAGAAGAAAAGCCCATTTGAATAGAGCGCTGACACACAGCAGGCGATGCACCATGATCTTGATGCATACAAACCGGAATTGTAGGAAACTCTTCGATTGCCGCTTCAATTAAATGCTTTAGAAAACGAGGGC
The DNA here is from genome assembly GCA_050252335.1 of Candidatus Berkiella sp. Taxonomy (GTDB): domain Bacteria; phylum Pseudomonadota; class Gammaproteobacteria; order Berkiellales; family Berkiellaceae; genus Berkiella_A. The sequence goes on from JBFWLB010000018.1 coordinate 4,765, forward strand.
CTGCATACTTTCTTGCACCAGCAGATGCCTGAACAATCACAGGGCTGTTTGTTTCATGAGCAGCTTCCATAATTGCCCGCATTTGTTCCAGATTGTTCACGTTAAAAGCCGGCACACCATAATTGTGTTCAGCTGCGTGATCAAGTAATTGGCGCATAGTAATTAATGCCATCATATTCTCCCAACAATATTAAGTGATTTTCTTTGCTTCTAAAATTTTTAAAGTATTTGTATTGCCACCAATACCAATGATATTCCCTTTTGTTAAAATAACATTATCCCCTTCTTTTAAAATCTTCATCTGAATCAATTTGTCCAATGCATATTTTGAAATATCCCAAGTATTAAATTGCGTTACATCAAAATAGACGGGATGCACGCCTTTAAAAAGTGTCATTCTTCTACAAGTTTCAGCATGTCGACTCATTGCATAAATAGGAATCGTTGAGCGGATACGCGACATAAGCAAGGGCGTTGATCCAGATTCTGTCAGCGCCACGATTGCTTTTATTTTAAGGTGATTCGCAACATACATTGCCGCCATTGCAATGGACTCATCACTTCTTTCACATAAGCCCTCAACACGATTACGCGCTGCTCTTGCAAATCTTTGACGCTCTGCTGCTTTACAAATCTCACTCAAAATAGCAACGACTTTGATAGGAAATTCACCAGAAGCCGTCTCTGCAGACAACATAACAGCATCTGTTCCATCTAAAATTGCATTGGCCACATCTGATACTTCTGCGCGTGTAGGAATGGGGTTCGTGATCATCGATTCCATCATCTGCGTAGCAGTAATCACTGCCTTGTCAGATAAAGAGGCTCTATTGATAATATATTTCTGAATACCAGGTAATTCAGCATAACCTATTTCAACGCCTAAATCGCCTCTTGCCACCATTACAGCATCTGAGGCTTCAATGATTGCATCAATGTTCTCAATGGCTTCAGCTCTCTCTATTTTCGCAACAATATGCGCAGGGTTATTTTGTTCTTTTAATAACGATCTTGCATAATGAATATCATCCGCTGTTTTAGGAAAAGAAAGCGCGACAAAATCAATGGGTAAATCCGTAATGGATCGAATATCTTGCTTGTCTTTCTCTGTAAGGCTGGGTAGTGATAAACCGCCACCTTTTTTATTAAGCCCTTTAAAAGGTAATAATTTACCACCAGATATGACTTGGCAAATAACACGAGAACCTTGAATATCCTTAACAGACAGCGTTATCCTACCATCATCCAATAGCAATTCATCGCCAACAACCACTTCTTTAGGCAATTCTGGGTGGTTCACACCTACACCATCAGTGCTTCCTGGATAGGTAATTGTAGGATCTAAAACAATGCTGTCGTTTTCTTGTAAATTCAAATATCTTTCTTCTAAGGCCTGGATACGAATTTTGGGGCCTTGTAAATCAACTAAGATACCAACGATCTTATTAAGCTCTGTGGCACATTCTTTTGCCAATAGAATCTTTTCTTTCTGTTGTTCGAAAGTGCCATGAGATAAATTAATGCGTAAAATATTAGCACCCGCTAATATTAAGTCTGTGATTTTTGATTTACTGTCTGTTGCAGGCCCAAGCGTTGCAACAATCTTAGTGCGGCGTGGTTTCATATATTATAACTTCACTGTATTAATATCATTTATTTTTGTTTCGCGTTCTTGTAAAGCGGTGATAACAGGCAATACTTTTCCTTCCAATACCTCCAAGAAAGCACCGCCACCCGTTGAGATATAAGATATTTGCTTTTCAACACCAAATTTTTCAATCGCTGCAATGGTTTCACCACCACCAGCAATTGAAAAAGCGTTTGATTCGGCAATCAATTGAGCAAGCGCACGTGTACCCGATTGAAAAATTTCTCGCTCAAAAACACCTAAAGGGCCATTCCACAGAATGGTTTGAGCAGACAACAAAATATCTTCAAGAGCGCTAATTGCCTTCGTACCAATATCAAATATTTTGTCTGTATTTGTGAGTTCTGCTAAATTTTTAACTTGAGCGCTTGCACTGTCAATACTATCTGCCACAACTACGTCTTCTGGCAACCAAAGTGTTTTGTCTAATTGCATAGCTCGATTTAAAATTTGAGTTGCCATAGGCACTAATTCTGGTTCAACCAACGAAGCACCTACATTCTTGCCTTGAGCCAGCAGAAATGTATTTGCAAGTGCACCACCGACAATCATTACATCTACTTTCTCTATTAGATTTAGCAATACATCTAATTTAGTGGATACCTTCCCACCTCCTACAATGGCAACCGTAGGTCGACGAGGATTCTCGAGCGCTTGATTCAACATGGCAATCTCTTTGGCAAGCAAAGGTCCCATACAGACTTCATCTGCAAATTGGATCACACCTGTCGTAGAAGCCTGAGCCCGATGACTCACACCAAAGGCATCAATCACAAACACATCGCACAACTCAGCATATTGCTTTGCCAAAGTCTCTTTATTTTCTGTTTCACCCGCATAGAAACGAACATTTTCTAATAAAGCCACTGAACGCGACTTTAAAGGCGGCAGTGGATCACCCAAATTAAATAAAGTTACTTTTTGCTTTAATTGTTCTGATAGGTAATCAGCAATCGGTTGCAAGGTATATTGCTCGTCACGCCCTTTGGGACGGCCAAGATGTGACATCAGAATTATTTTAGCCTCTTTTTCTTGTAAGAGCCTTACTGTTTCTAAAGCAGCATCAATACGTGCTGTACTTAAAATGCCTTTTTCATCAAAAGGCACATTCAAATCCTCTCTTAACAGCACGGTTTTATTTCTAATGTCAATCTTGTCCAATGTAATCATACAATTCCCTCTTTTTTACTTTGCTTGCATCATTGCAATGGCTGTGTCAATCATTCGATTTGAGAATCCCCATTCATTGTCATACCAAGAAAGTACTTTTACCAAATTACCAATCACACGTGTCTGAGTTGCATCAAAAATAGACGATGCAGGATTATGGTTAAAATCAACAGAAACAAGCGGTGCATCTGAGTAAGATAAAATGCCTTTTAACTGTGTTTCTGATTCTGCATGTAAAATTTGATTCACCTCATCTACCGTTGTTTGACGTTCTACGGTAATCGTTAAATCAACAACAGAAACATTAATCGTGGGAACACGTATTGCAAAACCATCCAATTTACCTTTTAAAGCAGGCAATACTAAACCAACGGCCTTAGCAGCACCTGTGCTGGTTGGGATCATAGAGTAACCAGCTGCACGCGCACGTCTTAAATCTTGATGATACACATCGGTGAGAACCTGATCATTGGTGTAAGCATGCACGGTTGTCATTAATCCACTGATAATGCCTAATTTCTCATCTAATGGCTTTACCAAAGGTGCTAAACAATTAGTGGTGCATGATGCATTTGATACAATTTTATCTGTTGCTTTGAGCATTTGATGATTCACACCATATACAATGGTTGCATCCACATCGCTTCCAGCAGGTGCAGAAATTAAAACTTTTTTTGCTCCCGCATCAATATGCGCTTGCGCTTTTTCTCGTGTTGTAAACATGCCAGTGCACTCCAACACAACATCAACGCCAAGCTTTTCCCATGGTAAATTTGCAGGGTTTTTCTCAGAAAAACCCTGTATTTCATCACCGTTTACAATCAAATTACCATTGTTTCCCGCAGAAACTTTGAAGTTAAATCGGCCATGTGCCGTATCATATTGCGTTAAATGGGCATTGATCGAAGCATCTCCCAAATCATTAATAGCAACAATTTGGATATCCTTTTGACGGTTAGCCTCATAGATGGCTCTTAAAATATTTCTTCCTATTCTACCGTAGCCATTAATTGCAACACGTATAGCCATGTCAATCCTCTCCCATTATCTTTTTAGTAAATTTTCGGCTGCTTGAGTGATACTCACAACATCCAATCCAAATGCTTTATATAGTTCTTGATAAGGTGCTGACTCTCCATAATGATCGAGTCCAATCACAAGCCCCTCACTTCCAACCCAACGATACCATGGCATGGTTGAACCTGCTTCAACCGCAATACGTTTTGATATCGTGCTTGGTAATACTGAATCTTGATAAGCTTTATCTTGTGATTCAAATACTTCCATGCATGGCATAGAAACAACACGCACCCCGCGTTGTTGTGCTTCTAATTGCTTGGCAACATCAATACAAATAGAAACTTCAGATCCCGTTGAAATCAAAATAATCTCAGGTGTTTTTTGTGTTTCGTATAGAATATAACCACCGCGATGGATATTTTCTAATTGCGCTTTGTTACGCATTTGTGTTGGTACGGCTTGTCTGGTTAACATCAATGCACTGGGCGCTCTGCGAGATAAAGCATCGCTCCACGCAACAATCGTTTCAACTTCATCGCAAGGGCGCCAATTGTATAAATTAGGTGTTGCTCTTAACATTGTTAAATGCTCAATGGGTTGGTGCGTAGGACCATCTTCACCTAAACCAATAGAATCATGAGAAAACACATAAATACAACGTTGTTTCATTAAAGCGCTTAAACGAATTGCATTACGACCATAATCTGCAAAGGTGAGGAAGGTTCCACCATAGGGAATCAAACCACCATAAAGTGCCATACCATTTAAAATGGTAAACATACCAAATTCACGCACACCAAAATGTAAATAGTTTCCTTGAAGATGGCCTTTCTTCACTATCTCTGCTTGCTTGGTAATCGTGAGATTTGAACCTGTTAAATCCGCAGAACCACCCAACATTTCAGGTAAAATTTTAATAAGCTCATTTAATACATTTTCAGATGCTTTGCGTGTTGCAACCGGTGCCATCGCCGCTTGTGCTTGATCAATCAGTTTATGCACAGTTTCTTTAAAATCAGTCGGTAGCAATTTTGCAAAGCGACGCTCAAATTCAGCAGCCAATTCAGGGAATTGCTTCTTATACTCTGTATATAAAGCACTCCACGCATTTTGCAAAGATTGTCCTTTTTCTTGTGCATTCCAATGTTGCTTATATTCTTCTGGAATCACAAAAGGAGGATAAGGCCAGTCAATATTTTTACGCACCAGTTCAATTTCAGCATCACCTAGCGGCGCACCATGACAACTCTCATCGCCTGCTTTATTGGGAGAACCAAAACCAATCACAGTTTTACAAATAATCAAAGAAGGCTTACTCAAATCGCTTTTTGCAAGCTCAATGGCTTGTGCAATCTGTTGAGCATCATGGCCATCTACATTTTCAATGACTTGCCAGCAATAAGATCGGAAACGTGCTGGGGTATCGTCTGTGAACCAAGTATCTACGCGACCATCAATAGAAATACCATTGTCATCATAAAATACAACCAATTTACCTAAGCCCAAAGTACCGGCCAAAGAACATACTTCATGAGAAATACCTTCCATTAAACAACCGTCACCACAAAAGGCATAGGTAAAATGATCGACGATTGGAAATCCATCACGATTAAAAGTATTGGCTATCATTTGTTCAGAAAGCGCCATACCCACAGCATGACCTAAACCTTGGCCTAAAGGACCTGTGGTTGTTTCAACGCCTGGTGTACAACCATATTCAGGGTGCCCAGGTGTTTTGGAATGTAACTGACGGAAAGCTTGCAACTCTTCCATCGGCAAATCATAACCCGTAAGGTGCAACAATGAATAAAGCAGCATAGAACCATGGCCATTGGAAAGCACAAAGCGATCACGATTGAGCCAATGTGGATCTTTGGGGTTATGTTGTAAATAATCATTCCATAAAACTTCGGCTATATCCGCCATGCCCATAGGGCAACCAGGGTGACCTGATTTGGCTTTTTGCACAGCATCCATACTGAGTGCGCGAATGGCATTGGCGAGTTGGCGGCGAGATGGGGTAGGCATTCGGACCTCATAAATTATTCAATTAGATAACATATTTTTGTGATTACCCGCCAATTATAACACCGCTTGTGCCTTGGCTTAAGGGTATTAAATGAAACTTCTAACTATTTCAGCCGTATTTTTGCTCAAAGAAAGTAAGCGCTCAGCACTAACGAAGTATCGTAGCAACTATTTTTATTCTTCGTTCGCAATGCGAACATTTTCTCCTCTACCAATTTTGGGAGAGGGTGCCCTGCGGGCGGGTGAGGGTTAGTCTCATACACTAACCATCATTAACCCTCACCAGGCTTTCAGCCTGCCTCTCCCAAAATTGGTAGAGGCGCTTTGATTCGCTTCGCTCATCGCCTATAGCCAGTAGGGCAAACAAAGCCTAGTCATTCAGGGCAAAAACAAGTCACAGCCATGGATGACTAGGCGAGGCAACAAGCCTTGAGCAACCGGAGTTTACAGACAAGTAAATGAGGATTGCGAGAAGGCGCAGGCAACAAAGCTTAGTCATTCAGGGCGAAGACTTAAACACGCCATTTGATAGAACACCCCATACTGGGGATCTGCTCAAGCGGCCCTTTACCAGAAATTGCAATCTGTCGCATGGCTAAAACCAATTCTGGTTTTGCATCTAAGGGTGCGGGCTCACGACCGCTGGCATCCAATCTACCCCGATATTGCAATAATAAGTTACTGTTATAACCAAAGAAGTCTGGGGTGCAAACAGCACCATATTCTTTTGCGACCGCTTGTGTTTCGTCCCATAAATAAGGAAACGATAACTGCCATTTTTTTCCCAACAATTGCATATTTTCGAAACTATCTTCCGGATAAGTATTTGCATCATTAGAACAAATGGCAACTACGCCAATCCCTTCTTGCTGCAATTCTTTTACTTGCACCAGTAATCTCGGCAAAATAGCCTGCACATAGGGGCAATGGTTACAAATAAACATCACCAATAAGCCTGCCTCAGCCCTGCAACTTTCTAAGCTATGATACTTTCCATCTATACCCAATAAAGAAAAGGGCTTAGCTGGTTCATCAAACTTACATATAGGTGTCTCCATTCTCGCCATCATTTTCTCCCATTTTTATCGTTTATTTCTTGCAATCTAAGCTAATTTTGCGCTGAAACTAGCATCCATTCAGTGCTTCTGATACCCTTCGCACTGAAGAGATATCTATTCATAAAGGGAATAATATGACAAATACTTATCGCCAATTCACTTCAGAGTCTGTATCAGAAGGACATCCTGACAAAATAGCCGATCAAATTTCGGATGCTGTACTAGATGAAATATTAAAGCAAGATCCAAATGCACGTGTTGCTTGTGAAACGCTTGTTAAAACCGGCATGGCTCTGATTGGTGGCGAAGTAAGAACAAATGCATGGGTCGATATCGAAGCCATCACTCGCCAAGTTATTCGTGACATTGGCTATGATAACCCTGAATTTGGATTTGATGGTAATTCCTGTGCCGTATTAAATGCGATTGGTAAACAATCTGCTGATATTGCTATCGGCGTGGATGAAACAGAGAATCATGAAATGGGTGCCGGCGATCAAGGTCATATGTTTGGCTTTGCAACCAATGAAACAGCCTCTTACATGCCAGCGCCTATTTTTTATGCGCACCATCTTATGAGACAACAGGCAAAAGTACGTAAATCAAAACAACTGCCATGGCTAAGACCCGATGCAAAATCTCAAATCACCATTCAATATGATGAGAAAGGCATTCCAAAACGTATTGATAGTGTTGTTTTATCAACACAGCACGATCCTGAAATTCAACACAACCAACTCATTGAAGCGGTCATGGAAGAAATTATAAAACCTATCATTCCTGCTGCTTGGTTAGACAGAAATACACAGTATCATATTAATCCCACAGGACGGTTTGTAATTGGTGGTCCTCAAGGCGATTGTGGACTCACCGGCAGAAAAATTATTGTTGATACTTACGGCGGTATGGCACGACACGGCGGTGGCGCAATGTCTGGAAAAGATCCATCTAAAGTTGATCGTTCTGCAGCCTATGCTGCACGCTACGTTGCCAAAAATATTGTTGCTGCAGGTCTTGCAGACAAAGTAGAGATTCAAGTCTCTTATGCAATTGGGGTTGCAAAACCTACTTCCATTGCAATAGAAACTTTTGGAACGCACAAAATTCCTGAAGACAGAATTGTGGATTTAGTCACTCGTCATTTTGACCTGCGACCTAAAGCAATTATTACAGGGTTAGAACTGCTACAACCTATCTATCTCAAAACCGCGTCTTATGGGCATTTTGGCAGAGAAGATCTGAGTCTTCCCTGGGAAAAAACAGATAAAGTAGAAATGCTACGAGAAGAAGCTTTTAAATAATCATTCACAAGGTAAAAGGCTATTTATGATGCAAGCAAAAACGTCTGAACAAAAAAATGACTTTTGGGTACATGATCTTTCTTTGGCGGAATGGGGCAGAAAAGAAATTGAAATTGCTCAAACCGAAATGCCAGGTTTAATGGCGCTTCGCAAAAAATATGCTAAAGACAAGCCTTTGCAAGGTGCTCGAATTGTTGGCTGCTTGCACATGACCATTCAAACCGCTGTTCTCATTGAAACGCTTATTGAATTGGGCGCAGAAGTGCGCTGGTCTTCTTGTAATATTTTTTCTACCCAAGATCATGCTGCTGCTCGTATGGCTGAAATTGGCGTACCTGTTTTTGCCAAAAAAGGTGAAACAGAAGAAGAATATTGGTGGTGTATTGAGCAAACCATTCATGGCAAAAAAGACTGGTATCCTAACATGTTACTCGATGACGGTGGCGATTTAACACTTCTTATGCATGAAAAGTATCCTGAGCTACTAGAAAATGTGAAAGGTGTTTCAGAAGAAACAACCACCGGCGTACATCGCCTCTATGAGATGGCCGCCAAAGAAGCACTCAAAATACCAGCCTTTAACGTTAATGATTCTGTCACAAAATCAAAATTTGACAATCTATATGGCTGCCGAGAATCCCTGGTTGATGGTATTAAACGTGCAACAGATGTCATGATTGCAGGAAAAATTGCCGTTGTACTGGGTTATGGCGATGTCGGCAAAGGTTGCGCACAAGCATTCAAAGGCTTAGGGGCTACCGTATGGGTCACTGAAGTTGATCCTATCTGTGCCTTACAAGCCGCAATGGAAGGCTTTCGTGTAGTGACAATGGATGAAGCAGCAAGTGAAGCAAATATTTTTGTAAGTGCAACCGGTAACTATCATGTGATCACTCATGAACACATACTTAAAATGAAAGATCAGGCCATTATTGCCAATATTGGTCATTTTGATAATGAAATCGATGTTGCTTCTTTAAGAAAATATAAATGGGATAACATCAAACCTCAAGTGGATCATATTGTTTTACCCAATGGTAAGAAAATTATTTTATTGGCAGAAGGTCGCTTGGTTAATCTAGGATGTGCAACAGGCCACCCTAGTTTTGTGATGTCTAATTCATTTACCAACCAAGTGTTGGCACAGATAGAGCTTTGGCAGCATCATGAGAAGTATGATAATAAGGTTTACACCTTACCTAAACATCTTGATGAACAAGTGGCAAGACTGCATCTAGAAAAGATTGGCGTTAAGCTTACTCAGCTTACACCAGAACAAGCACAATACATTGGCGTAAAAGTGGAAGGGCCGTTCAAGCCAGAGCATTATCGGTATTGATAGAGCTAATGTCTAAGCCCTTTCCTGAGTTTGGGCTGACTCTTCTACACAAATATGTTTAGTACACTTTAAAGTTGATTTTTAATATTCGCAAAGCGAATAAAAAATCCCACTTTTTGAAGGGGGATGCGCACTGGCAAGTGCGCAAGGGGGATTGATGCTGAAGATTTAAGGTCAAACAGCGAAATCCCTCTGCTTGGTACAGCTACGCTGTTACCAAGCGTCTCCCTTTACAAAGTGAGAGAAATGATTCGCTGTGCTCATCAGGAATTCTATTAAAAAATAACTTTGTAGTGTAAAAAGGATTTATATTTTTAAGGATGAAACATGGCATTACATTTAAGTTTTGAATATTTCCCCCCTCATAGCAAACAAGGCTTAGAAAAACTCATTGAAACAAGCCAAAATTTAAACCCATTTCATCCTGAATATTATTCTGTCACCTTTGGCGCGGGTGGTTCTACGCAAGAACGCACCTTAGAAACCTGTCTTGCACTCTTGGAAACCACAAAAACCAACATCTCACCTCATATTTCTTGCGTAGGTACTGAGAAAGAAAGTATTCGCACCCTACTCAATCAATATAAAATTCATCAGATTAAGCATCTCGTTGTATTAAGAGGCGACTTACCTTCTGGTATGGTTGCAATGGGTGATTTTGCCTATGCGAATGAATTGGTCAGCTGGATCCGCAAGGAATATGGCGATTATTTCCATATTGCCATCGCATGCTACCCAGAAGTTCATCCACAATCCTTTGATGCAAAGAAAGATTTTAATTATTTTAAAGCCAAGGTGGAAGCAGGAGCAGATGAAGCAATCACACAATATTTCTACAATCCAGACAGTTATTTTTATTTTGTAGAACATTGCCAGAAAGAAAATATTAATATTCCGATTGTTCCTGGTATAATGCCAATTACTAATTATAATCAACTAGCGCGTTTTTCCTCTATTTGTGGCGCAGAAATACCACGCTGGATACGCAAGCATCTTGAGTCTATCTCTGATGATCCTCAAAGCATTATGAGTTTTGGTGTTGATGTAGTCACACATCTGTGTGAAACTTTGATACAAGGTGGTGCACCTGGGCTGCATTTTTATACGTTAAATAAGTCAGAATCGACAGTTGATATTTGCAATAAACTAAAGCTAGGTTAAAGTATAGTCACAGCACATGATTTTTCGGGTAGGCGTCAAGCCTCGAGCAACCGGAATGTACATAAAAGTACATGAGGATTGCGAGAGGGCGAAGACAACACCCCCGAAAACTCATGTGCGAAGACTATATCTAGCTTTTTAAAAAATTTTTATTCGGTGTTAATAGTTACAATGTTTATACCCAGAATCTACTACCCCACGTCGCTTTCTAAGAACCAAACACTCTCTTTAGATAGCGAAGCCAGCCACTACGTTAGCAAAGTTTTGCGTCTAAAAGAAAACGATCAAATCTTCCTCTTCAATGGTGAGGGTGGAGAATATTTAGCTCAAATTAAACATCTCAAAAAGACTATCATGGTTCAATTAATTGATTATCAGTTAATCAATCGAGAATCAAGTTTGCAGATACATTTAGGACATGGTTTGGCGCGTGCAGACAAAATGGATTGGGTCATACAAAAAACGTCTGAATTAGGCGTCACAACGATTACCCCCCTTGAAACGCAAAGAAGTATCATTAAACTTGAAAATGATCGGAAAGAAAAACGACAAACGCATTGGGAACGTATAGCAATTTCTGCTTGCGAACAAAGTGGTAGAACCAGTATCCCTTTGGTACATCAACCCCAACCTGTCAAAACATGGGCTCTCCAAAGTTTTGAAGGGATTTCTGTTTTTTTCGATCCAAAGAGCACTACCTCTATCAAATCACTAAAACCACACAGCCATTTCAGAATTGCCGTAGGCCCAGAAAGTGGTTGGAGCGATGATGAAATACAATGTTTAAAGAACCATGGTTTCATTGCATTAAGCCTGGGCCCAAGAATACTGCGCACAGAAACAGCCAGCGTCACCGCAGTCAGTCTTTTACAAGGGATCTTTGGTGATTTGTAAACGCACCTGCCATAATAGAATTTTCTTTTTCTTGTAAAATTTAGAAACCCAGTAATGGCAACTTATAAAGTTTTTAATAATTTAATATCTAATAAATTTGCCAATACAGGTGGCTGTTCATTCACTATCATTGTAACTAATAATTCAGACTCCGCTTTCCACACAATATGATTGCAATCTATCTCAGCAAAAATAGGTACTGCGCTGATACCAAGTGCGATTTTCCTAATTTCCTGATCTGTCCTTATTCTTAACAATGCAATCAAAGCATATTTGTCTTCTGTGGACTCATTTTTATAATAAGTCAAAAAAGGAATTTTTTCTTCTTTGTACGCAATATAAGAATAATTTTCATCTTTGTAAATTTGCATATTTGGCAGGATACTATCAAAAGTGCTCAATGGTGTAATAAATTTGATAGCGTTATGCTGAAGAATCAATATACTTGCAAGATTACTCATAAAAGACCCTGTGCTAATAATGCCGTATACATTTCATTGGGTTCTAAGCAATAGACAAGCTGCCCATCGGACAAAATAGCAGCACCTTGAAACTTAGCAAAAGCACGTACAATATGCTGCAAGGAATGAACAACAATTTCTCTTGCCCCTAACATTCTATCTACTAAAATTGCAAAAGGCTTCTCAGGATGATCAACAATCACCGCAAAATAAAACTCTTTCCTTTCTGCATGAGCTGCGCCTGAATCGATATCAAATTCAAATATAGTATGCATATGAAACAATGGATATGTTTTGTTAGCATAACTAATGTGTGACGGTATCACCGCATCTTCTGTTATCTTAACTCTGGCTACACCAATGAGATTCAATGCAAAAATTGCATAGCGTATATCATTAATTTGGAAAAGCACACTTAAATGCTGACTTTGCACCGCAGGAACATATAATTTCATCACCGTAAAGCTTCCTGCTTTAAAATCGATTTCTATTCTGCCACCCAAACTCTTAACAATGTGCTCCACCACATCCATGCCAATACCTCTACCAGAAATATCAGATATGATTGAGCGCGTCGTGAAACCTTGCTGCAACAATAAATGAATGACGGTTCGCTTATCTAAAACCGCATTCGGTTCAATCATTTTGTTTTCAATAGCTTTTTTCTGAATTGCTGGAATATCAATACCTTTGCCATCATCCATAATCATAAAAACAATGTTGCTACCTTCTCGTTTTACTGAAAAATAAATATGTCCTATTGCATTTTTATTTGCTTTGATTCGTTCAAGTTCAGGCTCAATCCCATGATCAATGGCATTTCTAATCAAATGCTCAAAAGCTGGCATTAATTTTTCTAAAATACGTTTATCTACTTCCGCATCTACTTGCTCTGCAACAAATTCTATCTTTTTATTTAATTTTTGAGATACCTGTGCCGTTGTTTTTTTCAATCGCGGAATATAGCCACTAAAACTAATGAGACGCACACTCATCAGTTTTTCTTCCAGATGCTGAAACGCTTTTCTTTGATGTTTTCCCATAATCTCCATATTATGCAGAAGAACCGTCAGATCAGTCGTGTCTATATGCAAACCCTCTAATGCTTCTTTACTCAATAACTGCGCATCAGCTGGAATATCTTTAGCAATTTTATTTAAAACCAGATCTAATTTTTTTATATTGTTTTTAAGCGATTCTATTTTAGGAATAATATTTAAATATTCCCATTTTAGCTCTGAATATCCTTTTTTAATATCTTGCGCTTGCTGACTAATATAATCCATATCTTGCAATGTTAATTTAAATAACGACGTATCAATAACTTCTTGAGGGTTATTATATGCCATGTCAGCATTATTTTTATTGAGCCGTGCTTTAATTGTTGTTTCTTCTTTGAGTTGCTGCAATGGCAGCATAATCGATTCAGGTGGGAAAGGCGCTTTTTTAGTGTGAATCTGACTAATGACATCCACCATAAAAAAAATTGCTGCTTCAACAGTATTAATACTATATGAATCTAATTTTATACTCTGTAAATCTTTATTTTTAAATACCGATTCTAACAAATGTACAATATCAACCAAACCTTTGTAGGCAATAAGCTGTGCACATCCTTTTAAAGTATGTAAATCTCTTGTAATAGAAAGTAATTTTTTTGATGCCGGCTCAACAACAAACTGTTGAAAATTAATTAGAATATTTGAGGATAAGTCTGTTGCTTCATCTTGAAAAATAGCCAAGAGATTTGCATCAACAGCGGGCAATACAGCGCTATTCTCCTCTGGCTGTAAATTATCTGGTGATGACATAACTTACTCTGAACCAACCGCTTTTCGAGTCAATGATGAAAAAGGTGCTTCTACACGCTGAGCTGGTAGCTTAAATCCTGCAATCGATTTATTTAAATCTGCTGCTAATTCAATGAGCCTTTCAATTGTCTCTTGTGTTTTTTGTGTACCTGAATGCACCTCATCTGCATTGGTATCAATTCTATTCATATTATCTGCAATCGTTTCAGAAGTTTTGGCCTGATCTTTTGCTTCTAAAGAAATACCTTCAATAAGTTTAAAGAGCTCCACAGAAACATTTTCAATTTTTTCTAAGGCAAGCCCTGCATCATGTGCAAGTCTCACACCTTGGCCAACCTCAAGATTGCTCTGATCCATTAAGCGAATAGATTCATAGGTATCTTCTTTAATGGTATTCACAATTGCTTTAATTTGCCGTGTCGCATGATTTGAACGTTCTGCTAAACGCTGTACTTCTTCAGCAACAACTGCAAAACCTCGACCCGCTTCCCCTGCCATTGCCGCTTGGATGGCTGCGTTAATTGCCAAAATATTTGTTTGCTCTGTAATATCATCGATCAAACTAATGGTGTCACCAATCACTTGTGTGCTCAAACCTAGTTTCTTAATTTGACTTTGAGTTTCTTGTATATGTTCTTTAATTTTTTCCATACTTTGTACTGAATTTTGTACAATCGTTGCACCTGACTTGGCAATATCTACAGAATTATCTGCTACTTCTTTACTTTTGAGCGCCCCTTCTGATACAACATTAATAGATTTGATAATACGATTAATCGCCTGCATCGCAGAATAATTTTCTTTACGCTGCAATTCACTTTTGAGGGCATTCAATTCAATCACTTTTTGAGCAATCACTGTCTGTTGATTTACATTCTCAGTTGCATGATAAATGGTAAGCACTAATTCTCGTAATGCTTTTAACGCATAATTAACAGTCTTGGCTATTGCACCCGTTAGATCATTTCCTTCAGATAAATAAATGGTTAAATCACCTTCTGATAATTTGGATAATTCTTCTAAGAGCTGCCAAACTGCTTCGGAATTTATTTTATTCTGCTGTACTGTTTCATTTAGTGTTTTATTCACTTTCTGGAATTTATAAATAATTACATAAATTAAGAATGCAAGAAATAAGAAGAAATTACCAATGGCAAAGAACATCCAAAAAGATTCAATTTGGCTAATAAGCTGTGTGAGTGTCCAATCGGTACTTGCAACCCACAAAGATCCGAAAAATGCAATTTCAAATAAAATAGTTCCTAAAGATGCCATATGATAGAAGGAAAAACGTTTCTTTTTGATCATGCTACTCACTCACTATCGTAAATCTTTTTATGTAGAGCTCACTACACACACTGCTGTTACAATTACTTCTACTTTTTTTCTTCCTTTATTAGGTTTCCGATTTGAATCTCGCCAAACAGTTTTGCCATGTCTAATACAGCAAAACGCTTCTCCTCTGCGTAAAATAAATGTTTTACAAAACGTTGATAGGGCACTTGTTGACTTAATTCAACTTGTGTCTTAGTACTTAAATTAAATCTTCTCAATCCTAAACAACGACAGACTAAAACACCAATTCGTTGTTCTTGGTAACGACAAATGATAATTCTGGAATCCGCATTATAAACACTGTTTTTTTTCCAAAATAATGCTTTCAAATCTAACACTGCAAAAATTTTATCTCTATGGCTACTCATACCAATGAATCCTTCTAAATGCATTGGTAAGGGATAAAGATATTCAAAGGGAATAACAGCCTCCACAAAACTTGTCTTGGTTGCAAACAGAATCGAATCTGAATAAAAAGCCAGCCCCGACCATTCTTGAGTGGGCAGTACTTTGTCCTTAACTTCCGTCATTATTGGGACAGCTAGAGACTGTAAATATTCAAATGCGGTACAATGATTACCCATACTGGATATATTTGTGCATGGCACAACCATTTTAGTGTAACTATCTAACATAATTTTAGCATGTTCTCATCATGGTATCGTTGCAGCAGATGAATTTTACCCACAAGGGGCACAATGTCAGCTAGACAAGGAAAACGCAGTACTACACATGAATCAGCATCTTTTATCTTTAAATAACAGTGAAACAATATTATATTATCCAGGCCGCAGACTGATTTATTTACTCATTGTGGCTGCTTTATTGCACGTTTTCATTTTATTAACCATTGATTTTGCGCCTATCATAAATGCCATAAAACACATAAAAGAACATTCTCAACGTGCTGTCAGTATCAGTCTAGAAAAAAGTGCACCACCAACACATGCCAACTATTTGGGTCTCTTTGATCATATCGGCTCTCTGAATACAGAATCACAGGACAAGATAGAATCACAGGATAGCCATACCTTTTTTTTTACGCCACTTGTAAAATATTCAATAGAAAACACAGACAAAATTATTGCGCTCCAAGGAGATGACTTCTCTTTATCTCATGCCCAAACAGATCCTCCCCCTCTCATACAGCCTCATATACTACGTAAGAAAATAATATCTGCAGCAACCCATCAACATGAAGATGCTGCTTACTTATACCGCTGGCAACAATACATAGAAGCAGTGGGCAGTGAATTCTATCCACAAGAAGCATTACAAAAAAATATTACTGGCAAAGTACGCTTATTAGTCGCATTAAATAAAGAAGGACAGGTACAAGAAGTAGTCGTGCGTCAATCTTCTGGTAGTCGATTGCTGGATGCAGCCGCACTTGCAATCGTCCAAAAAGCACAACCTTTTGAACCGATTCCTATCAGCATGTTACAAGAACACGATAGAATAGAAATAATTCGCACTTGGGACTTTAGAGGTAGCTTAAGCACCAAACTCTAAAAATGAGCATGGTGCCTACCCTAACAGTACTGAGATGACAGCAGCTAAACAAAGTTGATACTTAATGAGTATATTTCCTCTATAACTTAGTTCAAGAACATAGTAATATGGCATTATAAGTTAACTAAAAATTATGAGTATTGAATGGGTGTATATACGTCACTTCAAAATCACTTTCTCATTGCAATGCCTTCCATGCAAGATCCTAATTTTGCTCATACAGTGATCTATATTTGTGAGCACTCTCCAGAAGGCGCAATGGGTATCATTATCAATACACCACTGCATTTGGAATTAGGCGATGTGCTCGATAATATGAACATTCGCACACAAGATCAAAGAGTCTTACATACCCCCGTATTAGCAGGAGGCCCCATCCAACAAGAAAGAGGTTTTGTATTACATCGCCCAAATCAAACAGATCACTGGGAATCTTCACTTGCACTTAATACACACATTAGTATTACAACTTCAAAAGATATTTTAGAAGCCATTGCGAATCACCGTGGCCCCCGTGATATTATTGTGGCATTAGGATATGCAGGCTGGGAAAGTGGGCAGCTTGAAAAAGAAATTGCAGAAAATAGCTGGCTATGTGGTCCCGCCGATCCCCAAGTTTTGTTTGATATTCCCATGGAAAATCGTTGGCGCGCGGCAGGTGCTTTACTTGGCGTGGACATGGATTATCTCTCTTCTGAGATAGGTCACGCTTAAATACTCAAATGACATAATAATACCCTTTTTTAATATGCACACAAAAGATTCACCTAAAACCTATATGGGTTTTGATTTTGGCTCGAAATATTTAGGTATTGCGCTTGGTCAAACCATTACCGGCACAGCTCAACCATTAACAACCCTTAAAATGCTCGACGAAAAGCCAAATTGGCAGCTGCTAGATCGTTTGGTGCAAGAATGGCAGCCCGATGGATTCATTGTGGGCTTGGCATTGCAGCCAGATGGCAAACATTCAAAAATCAGTATACAAGCAAAGCATTTCGGTGAAAGCTTGCAACAACGCTATCAAAAAACCGTGTATTTTATAGAAGAACGACTAACTAGTGTGGCCGCACGCGAGACAATACGTGAGAAAGCACGCCCTTCTCGCTCGAATAAAGCTGAAATTGATCGCATTAGTGCTGCAATTATATTAGAATCATGGCTTAATTCTATTGCATACGAACGTTCCAGTTAAACACTATGTCTTTACAATTGACACCGTCCGGCCAGTTAAAACACTTATTAACAATAGATGGCTTAAATAAAACCACTCTACTGCGCATTTTGGATCTTGCTGAAGAATTTTTTGATCCTAAAACCAAACAAATCATTCAAAGCGATCGCTTAAAGGGCAAAACCATTGCAAATCTGTTCTTTGAAAATAGTACTCGCACTCGCTCTACCTTTGAATTAGCAGGCAAACGACTTTCCGCAAATATTTTAAACCTGAATGTACAAAATTCTGCAACGAGCAAGGGCGAATCACTCAGAGATACGGTACGCAATATCGAAGCCATGCAATGTCATATCATTGTCATTCGCCATATGCAAAGTGGTGCAGCACATTTTGTGGCCCAACATGTCATGCCGGGTGTGTCTGTCATCAATGCAGGTGATGGATGGCATGCTCATCCTTCGCAAGCACTTTTAGATATGTTTACCATTCGAAAACATCGAGGTGATTTTCATAAATTAAATGTTGCCATTGTCGGTGATATTAAGCATTCTCGTGTAGCACGGTCACAAATTCACGCCTTGCATTTATTAGGGGCAAAAGAAATTCGCATTATTGGCCCTAAAACACTGCTTCCTTCTTATCCTGAATCATTAGGCGTAAACGTCTATTATGATCTTGAAAAAGGATTAAAAGATGTAGATGTTATTATGATGCTACGCTTACAAACAGAAAGAATGCAACAAGGTCTCTTGCCTGAAGGAAATGCCTATTATCGCATGTATGGCCTCACAGAAGACTCCTTGAAATTAGCACACCCCAATGCACTTATTGTCCATCCAGGCCCTGTTAACCGTGGTATAGAAATACAATCCGATATCGCAGATAGCCCCAATGCGGCTATTTTAGATCAAGTCACCAACGGTGTTGCCGTACGCATGGCTGTTATGTCGCTACTATCTCAAGCGAGGGATCAATGAAATTATTAATTAAAAATGGGCGTGTTATTGATCCTCAAAATCAAATTGATAAAATCACAGATATTTACATAAGTGATGGAAAAATTCAGCATATTGGCACTGCCCCAGTAGGCTTTCAAGCAGACACAACCATCGATGCAACATCACAATGGGTGATTCCAGGGATTGTCGATCTCTGTAATAGGCCTCATGTTAAACATCCACACGGCACAACGCTCAGACATGAAGCACAAGTCGCTGTTAAAAAAGGTATGACAACACTTTGTATTCCTCCCGATGGTGATCGCATCATCGATCATCCGAATGATCTCATTCGCATACAACATGAAGATGAAAGCGTGCCACCTCGTTTATATTCTATTGCAGCACTTACCAAAGGTCTTTGTGGCGAGAAAATGACCGATTATAGCCTCTTAAAAGCAGTCGGATGCATTGCATTGAGTCAAGCACAAGCGCCCCTTAAAAATAAAGCCTTTCTCAAATCTTGTTATTCTTACGCGTCTAGCCTTAACATTCCTGTCATTATTCAACCGCAAGATTATGATTTAAGTCACGCAGGCTACGCACATGATGGGGTCGTTGCAACACGTTTAGGTCTACCCAGCATTTCTTACACAGCTGAAACCATAGCGATTCAAGAACATTTGGCATTGATAGAAGAGACACAGCTTAAAGCACATTTTACCTGTATTTCAAGCCATCAAGCAGTTGAGCTTCTAGCCCAAGCAAAACAAAAAGGCTTAAACATAACAGCGGATGTCGCAATGCATTCACTCCTATTGACCGAGATGGATCTTTTAGAATTTGATGGTAACTGTCATTTATATCCACCGCTACGCAGCCAAAGCGATCAGCTAGGACTACTGCACGGCATTCAAAATCAAACCATTGATGCTATCTGTAGCGATCACAGACCCTTAGATTCTATGGCAAAATTGGCACCTTTTGGCGAAACAACACCCGGCCTTTCTGCCATTGATAGCTTTTTATCGCTTGGTTTATATTTGGTAGAACAAGGTAAATTGGATGTCATGACCTTTGTACGCGCTATTACGGCTAACCCTGCGCGTATTTTCGATTTACCAGAAGGTTCATTATCAGTGGGTAGAAATGCAAATATTTGTATTTTAAACCCAAGTCAGTATTGGACGCTCAGCACCGAAACCATGCTCAGTAAAGGTAAAAATTCTCCTTTTAAAGATTGGCAGATACCAGGGCAGGTGACACATACACTGATTAATGGTCAAATTGTTTTCTCGGCTTGATATAGAAGAGCCGACACAGTGGTCGGCCATCTAAGTGATCCTCACGAATTAAGAATTTGTCGTTGCGAGCAAAAGACGCAGGAAAAAGGTGAAATAAGGGATAAACTATCACGTTTTTGCGTGGCAATCTATCTGGAAGTCTTTCTTACTGCGCTCGTCTTAAAGATTTAGGGATAGATTGCTTCGCTTTAGCCGTGATATTTTTGTGCTTTTTCAATAAATGATAGACGGCTTCCACTCGCAATGACGAACCTTTATTTGTTGGGATCACTCAGGATCCGCTCCTACAAGCGCAGTGAAATAATCTTTCAATTACAACATTTGTTGCCAAGCAATCATTCCACCGAGTAAGTTTTGAGCATCCACGCCTATTTGCGCAAGCATATCAACAGCCATTTGGCTACGCTGCCCAGAGCGACAATAGACTACAATCAGTTTATCTGTAGGGATTTCATTTAATCGAAAAGCCAATTCTTGGATAGGAATTAATTGCCCCCCAATATTGAAGTGTTGATGCTCTTCTAAGGTACGCACATCCAATAAATGCAATGGCTCATGCTGGCTAAGCTTTTCTTTCAGTTCTTCTACGCTAATAAAATTTTCCATAGCTCAGGACTCACAAATAAAATTTAACCTTTATTATATCCTAAAAAAAAAGAGAGCTGTATGCTCTCTTTTTATCTTTTTTAGCCAAATTTACTTTAAAAAGCTGCTTTATTTGCTGCTTTTTCACGTGCATCTAAGCTAGTGACCACGCCTTTGTCAACCAACTCTTTTAAGCATTGATCCATCGTTTGCATGCCTTGGCCTTGGCCAGTTTGTATAGAAGAGTACATTTGCGCCACTTTATTTTCGCGAATTAGGTTTCGAATGGCGGGTGTGCAAATCATGATTTCATGTGCAGCAACACGCCCCCCTCCTTTCTTCTTTAAGAGCGTTTGAGAAATAACTGCACGTAAAGATTCTGAAAGCATAGAACGCACCATATCTTTCTCTTGCCCTGGGAACACATCCACAACCCTGTCAATGGTTTTAGCCGCAGAATTCGTATGTAAGGTTCCAAAAACTAAATGCCCTGTTTCAGCGGCCGTTAATGCTAATCGTATGGTTTCTAAATCTCTCATTTCACCCACGAGTACAACATCAGGATCTTCTCGTAAAGCAGAGCGTAATGCTTCACTAAAACCGTGAGTATGCGCATGCACTTCACGTTGGTTAATCAAACATTTTTGACTCTCATGCAAGAATTCGATTGGATCTTCAATGGTCAAAATATGTTTATGTTTATTAACATTAATATAATTAATCATCGAAGCCAGTGTTGTACTCTTACCAGAGCCGGTTGGCCCTGTTACCAAAACAATACCTCTTGGATAATCTGAAATATCTTTGAAGATAGAAGGCAAAGCTAAATCTTCCATCGATAAAATTTTGGAAGGAATGGTTCTAAACACCGCACCCGCACCGCGATGCTGATTAAAGGCGTTAACACGAAATCTAGCCAATCCTGGTATCTCAAATGAAAAATCTGTTTCTAAATATTCTTCATAGTCTTTTCTTTGTTTATCATTCATAATATCGTAAATCAAAGCTTGCACTGCTTTGTGATCTAAAGGAGGCACATTAATGCGGCGCATTTCACCATCAACGCGTATCATTGGGGGCATACCTGCGGATAAGTGTAAGTCGGAAGCTTTGTTTTGTACGCTAAAATTCAATAATTCTGTAATATCCATAACAATACCCTATTAAACCTTATGCAAAATATTACCCATAATTATCAAGCGATACTGAATAAAATTCGCCTGGCTGAAAGAAAATACCATAGAGCGCCTAACAGTGTGAGCTGTTTGGCCGTCAGTAAGACGTTTGCGCCAGAGGCATTGCTTCCTATTATCGCGATAGGTCAACATGAATTCGCTGAAAATTATTTACAAGAAGCATTGCCTAAGATATCGGCACTGAACGGAAAAAATCTAGTCTGGCATTTTATTGGGCCTATTCAAACAAACAAGTGTAAGGAAATTGCATATAATTTCAGTTGGGTACATACCATCTTTAGAGAAAAAGAAGCGGATCAATTATCCATGCATCGCCCACAAGATTTAGCGCCCTTACAAGTGTGTATTCAAATAAAACTAGACAATAATAGCTCCACCAAAAATGGACTATTGCCTCATGAGGCACTTCGTTTGGCAAAGCATATTAATCAAGTTCCCAATCTAAGGTTACGTGGCTTAATGGCTATTCCTCCGATTAGCACAGACTTTCAACAACAGCGTCAATACTTTAAGCTAATCAAAAATATTGGCCATCAACTGAGCGAAGCGAGTATTGAGCTTGATACTTTCTCAATGGGTATGACCCATGATCTAGAAGCCGCTATTGCAGAAGGAGCAACCATTGTGCGTATTGGCCAAGGTATCTTTGGAGCTCGAGCATAGAACAAAATGGAAATGAATACAAAATGAGTCAGAAAAAAAACATCGGCATCATTGGTGGTGGTAACATGGGGCAAGCCATGCTAAGTGGCTTTCTTCAACAAGGTATCTCTGCCAATACACTCTTCGTAGCAGATCATTCTGCGGACACTTGTGCACAACTGAATCGCAACTTCGGCGTATACAGCGCAACCAATAATACAAGCATAGCAGATAAAGCAGATATCTTAGTCGTCGCAGTCAAACCACAGCAAATGCGCTCTGTACTCACAGAAATTGCACCCTGCATTGTAGAAAATAAATTATTGATAAGTATTGCGGCAGGCATCACAAGCATGCAAATATTCACTTGGCTAAACAAGCCGAATGCATCTATCATTCGCGCCATGCCTAATACGCCAGCACTGATTGGGGAAGGTATTACTGCACTCTATGCCACTCCTACTGTTTCTGAGACACAACAACAAGAGACCCAAGTATTACTGAGTTGTTTGGGAAAAGTACTGTGGATAAAAGAAGAAGCACAAATGGCCCCCATCACAGCGCTCTCAGGCTCTGGCCCAGCTTACTTCTTCTATATGATGGAAGGCTTAATTACAGCAGGTATGCAACTGGGTTTATCCCAACAAGAAGCAACTGAATTAACGCTACAAACCGCATTGGGCAGTATTAAGATGGCTGTAGCGCAAACCAATGATTTAAAAACCTTGCGCGAAAAAGTGACCTCCAAAGGTGGAACAACGGAACGAGGCATACAAACACTCGCGCAAGCTAATTTTTTAAAATTACTTGAAAATGCAATTGCACAAGCAAGTCAAAGAGCCAAAGAACTCAGCCAAGAGTTCAATTAAATAAAACGAGGATTAGATGAGTCCATTACAACAAGCCGGTGACTTTTTAGTAACAACTATATTCGATTTATATACTTTTATACTTATTTTGCGATTTATACTGCAATATTTACGTGTTAATTACTACAATCCTTTCACACAATTTATTGTAAAGGCAACAGGCTCTCTTGTAGTGCCTGTCAGAAGATTCATACCTGGCTGGCGTGGTATTGATTTTGCAACCTTGCTTGTTATCTTGTCTGTCACTTTGCTGAAACTCACACTAGTGACTTTGATACGCTATAAAACAGCACCCTTTTTACCAGGGCTTCTCATTTGGTCGATTGGTGATATCTTAAAATTAACGGTAAATATTTATTTTTTCTCTATCCTTATACAGGTATTTGCCAGCTGGGTTCCCGCACTCTCTCATTCACCCATGTTAGAGATCATTCAGCAACTCACTTACCCGATTATCAGACCTTTTAAAAAGATCATCCCCCTCATTGGTGGCATAGATATTACACCTATTCCTGTTATCTTATTATTACAATTAATCAATATTCTATTTACGAATAGCATTATTATGATTGGTATTCAAATTGCACTTTTGCGTTGATATCGCCTTCGCAAATGAATGTTCGGGGGTGTTGTCTTCGCCATCTCGCAATCCTCATTTACTTATATGTAAACTCCGGTTGCTCGAGGCTCGACGTCTACCCGAACATTCATCTACTGTGGCTATTTAAGAATAAGTAGGCAGTGATTAACCTCATCACACTGAATGTTTATGTGCAACCCAATGCAAAGCAATTTGAAGTAAACGGCATGCATGATGGCTGTTACAAAATAAAAATACCCGCTCCCGCAACAGACGACAAAGCAAACGAATATCTTTGCAAAGCAATCGCAAAGATATTCCAAGTTCCGCAAAAAGCTGTTGTTCTTCATAAGGGGCAGAAAAGCAGATATAAAACACTCAGAATTCACGAGCCCAAACAGATTCCGGACTGGTATGATGCACAAAAATAAACGATCCTCTAAAAGCAAAAACACATCGACAGAAACTACCTTTCAAGTAAAAGGCCAAAAGATTGCAGCAAAAATCTGGGGAAATCCAAATGGCATTCCAACGCTTGCAATACATGGCTGGCTAGACAATGCCGCTACTTTTGACAAAATCGCTCCACTCTTAACACACTGTCATTTGGTGGCCATTGATTTACCAGGTCACGGTCTCTCTGATCATAAGCCTGCGAATTCTTATTTACAGATCGTTGATTACGTTGTTGATATGATTAACCTATTGGACGAAATATTGGGTTGGAAGCAATTCGCACTCTTAGGACATTCTTTAGGGGGGGCTATCAGCAGTCTCATTGCAGGCGCCTTACCTGATCGCATATTAAAAATTGCTATCATTGATGGCCTAGGGCCAATGACAACACCCGCAGAACACGCCCCCATGCAACTACGCTTATATTTGCAAGAAACACTTGGAAAGCCGCCCAGTCGTACTCCTATTTACGCACACATAGAGATGGCCATTGCCGCAAGAATCAAAGTAAATCCAATGATGATAAGCTCTGCACATTGCATTATTGAGCGTGGCTTAAAACAAAATACAGACGGCACCTACAGTTGGCGCACAGATCCCAGACTACTCAAACCTTCCGTACTTCAACTAACCGAAGAACAAACCATTGCATTTTTAGAAGAGATTACAGCACCTATCATGGTCATTAGACCGGAGCCTGGTTTCCCCTTTCCAGAAGATCTTATTAACCGCCGTATTAGTGCAGTTAAACATTTACAAGTGCATCGTTTAGCGGGAGAGCACCATGTGCATTTGGATAATCCTATCGCCGTTGCGACTTTGCTCAATGGCTTTTTTAAATAGAAGTTTTAAAAATAACTAATGGACAATTTCCTCATATCTTGCCAGCGCTTTAGGATCATGGCTAGGTTTGTTGAATAAAAAATAAACTTCATATACCCTGGCGACACTAAAAATAGGAGAGCTCGTGCATGAAACTGGTTGTCGCGACAGAGAATAAAGACAAACTCAAAGAGATAGAAGGTTATTTATCTTGCTTACCAGTAACCCTCATACCTCAATCGGCATTTAACGTTCCCAAAGCCCGAGAAATTGGCCTCAGTTTCGTTGAAAATGCCATCATCAAAGCGCGTCTAGCGGCTAAGTACAGCGATCTGCCCAGCATTGCAGATGACTCAGGCTTAGCGGTAGATGCCTTGGGTGGTGCACCTGGTATTTATTCTGCACGTTATGCAGGCAATGATGCCAGAGCTGAAGATAATATCAAAAAATTACTCTCAGCGATTTCCACTTTATCAGGAGAAGAAAGACGTGCACGATTCTATTGTGCCATTGCTTTTGTCAGACACTACAATGATCCCATTCCAGTTATATGCCAAGCGCAATGGGAAGGTCGTCTCTTAACAAAGCCTGTTGGAACAAATGGTTTCGGCTATGACCCTATCTTTTTCATTCCCAATTTAAACTGCACAGCAGCAGAATTGGATGCAAAACACAAAAATCAAATTAGCCACCGCGCTAAAGCACTACACGAATTCACAGAAAAGCTAAAAGTGATCTACCCACAAATCGTACACGCCAAGCAGGGGAAAGAGTGATATCAACACCTGAATTGTCTTTATATATACACTTCCCCTGGTGCGTAAAAAAATGCCCTTATTGCGATTTTAACAGTCATGCTCTCAAAGACGCGTTGCCTGAACAAGAATATATCAAAGCCCTAAGCAAGCAACTTGAGATTGAGATGCCATTGATTGGAGAAAGAGAAATCAAGAGCATATTCATGGGCGGAGGCACTCCCAGCCTCTTCTCAGGCAACAGTATTGGTGTGCTCTTAGATTTTATTAGAACGCATTTAAAACTATCACCCAACATTGAAATAACGCTAGAAGCCAATCCTGGTACTGTCGAGCAAAAAAGATTTCAAGCTTATTTTGACGCAGGCATTAATAGGATTTCTCTTGGTGTACAAAGCTTTGATCCACTGCAATTAAAAAAATTAGGTCGTATTCACTCTTCTGATGAAGCACGTCTTGCGATTGAAACCTTACAACAGGCAGGTTTCGAAAATTTTAATATTGATCTTATGTATGGCTTACCAGAACAAACGCTAGAAGAGGCATTAAAGGATTTAGAAATTGCGCTTTCATTTGCCCCTCCTCACCTATCTTGGTATCAGCTAACGCTTGAACCCAATACTTATTTTTATCGTTTCCCGCCGCCACTTCCGCCGGATGAATTCATTGCAGAGATAGAAGAGAATGGTCGAGCATTGATACAACAACACGGTTTATCTCGATATGAGATTTCTGCTTATAGTAAAAATAAAGCATGCCAACATAATATGAATTATTGGCAATTTGGTGATTATATTGGTATAGGCGCAGGTGCCCATGGGAAACGAACAGATGAAAAGACAGCAAAAATCTATCGCACCCAATGCTTTAAACATCCTACCCAATATCTTGATGAAAATCTTAGTTTCTATCAGAAAAATTATACAATCCCTGAAAATGAAATAGCCTTTGAATATATGCTCAATACTTTGCGCTTAATTCATGGCACCCCCATAGCCAACTTTAGCAAACATACTTTCTTAGCGCTCGATGCAATAGAATCACAACTCAAATCTGCCTATGAGAAAAATTTAATTTTTCCCTTTTCAACAACCCTTCAGGCAACTGAGCTTGGATTACAGTTTCTAAATGATTTAACATTACTCTTTATGCCTAATGATTAAAAACAGTAGGATGTCATGAATATTAAAATCCAATACATGATTGATGAGCTTTCTCTTGCACGCGCAAGTTTCATTTTCTCAGAAAAAAAGCCCTTTATTTTATATAGCATAGGATTTTTCAATATCATTGCTGTCTTGTTTTCTGTCATTATGATAACTAAGGGATTATTACTCAACTTAACTCAACAAGAGCTCATACTTCTCGTCATTATGCTGCTCTGGCTCTTTGCCAGAAAACCATTGGTACGATGGATCTTTAAGCGAAAAATGAAAAAAATAAATACCATTGGAAAAACCATGGTTATTGAAATTTCTCGTAATGGCATTATGTGGAGTGGTGAAGGGATTAAAACAGGGCATTTAGCATGGCAATATATTTCATATATTCTAGAAATAAAAAATGGCTTTATTATTCCTTATAGCGTTAACCGATTTTTATGGCTACCCAATGCGGGCTTTAAATCCAAATTACAAATTGAGAAAATAAAAACGCTCATCATAGAAAAGCATGTACCACTTAGGGTTTATCCTAAATTAGAGTGCTAATCTTAAAAAAGAGATATTTTTAAGAAGGATCTGCAACGAAGGCGCAACGAAAAATGGCCTTTTTGAGACAGCTTCTAGTACATCAACTGAATCATCGCAACCACTTCAATCAAATATAAGATTGACATTACACCGCCCACTTTAACAAAATCTACGACTCGATAACGCCCTGGGCCACTGATCAAAGCATTTGCTTGATGTGTGGGCAGAATAAAAGAATTAGAACTCGCGATCGCAACCATGAGCGCATATGCCTGAGGGTTACTTAAATTGTTTATGGCTAACTGCACAGCCAAAGGCACCAAAATGACTGTAGCCCCCACATTTGTAGTAAATAAACTAAAAATCGTAGACACCACACCCAATAAAAACAACAACCCCCATTCAGGCATACCAGGAAAGTATTCTAAAAATAAGGAAGCAATTAAATCAGATGTGCCACTGGTTTGTACCGCAATACCAAGCGGTATCAACCCCGCAATTAAAAATACTGTCTTCCAACTGACAGCCTCATAAGCGTCATCAATACTAATGACTCCTGAAAAAACCATACCGACTGCCCCAACCATCAAACCAATCGATACAGAAAGTGCACCCGCTATTACAAGTCCAATTGATAATAAGAAGAAAAATATTGCATAGCTTGTTTTATCATGCTGATATATTTCTTTAGGATAATCCGTGGTTGCAACGATGAAATCTGGATTTTTCTCAAAAGAAGATAATGCTCGCCAATTACAAAACATCCCTAATGTGTCACCTGCCTTTAACGTAATATCATTCAGCTCACCATGACCTTGTGTTACTTTTTGTCCTCGATGCACTGCCAATACCTGAATGCCATATTGCCGACGCATATGCAGTTCTTTTAAATCAGTGCCAATCAGTTTAGAGCTAGGTGGTATAACGGCTTCGCACAATCCTGCATTTAAGGGACTGAGCGTCTCACCAAATGCCGTAAGATAAGGCGACATTCTAATGCCATAGCGCTTAGCAAATACTTCGCCTTGAGATTTGGGACCAAAACAAGCAAGTACAGCACCAACCTTAATGTTCGTTGTGCGCAAGGGGGGCGTGAGAACACTATTTCCCATCTTAATACCGATAATGAAGATTTCACTAGGAAGTAGCATTTCCCACTGACTTAAAGTGTTATCAGCCAATGAACTAGAAGGTGGGACTCTAAACTCAAAGAAATCACTCCCAATCCCATAGACTCGTTTAAAGTAATCTCTAGAATCCAAGTTTTTCAGTGATTTTCTTTCAATATTCGGCAACAACCATTTACCAAAGAAAATAAAATAGGCCATACCCGTTAATAGCAAAAGAACACCGAGTGGAAAAACAGCAAATAACCCGATGGGCGGATATTCAAGTTGACCATCTAAAAACAACATTGTGTTTGATAAAAGACTGTTTAGAATAATAAGAGGCCCTGTCCCAACCATGGTTAAGGTGCTACCGAGAATAGCGCAAAAGCTAATAGGCATGAGTAAACGGCCTTTAGCAATGCCCGTACTCCGTCTAATACGCGTCGTAACCGGTAATAATAAAGCAACTGTACCCACACTTCTCAAGAATCCAGAAAATATACCGGATACCATCATCAGCAGAACACGGATTTTATTTTCACTAGAACCGCCATAACGCAGAATATAATCGGTTACACGAGCAACTATACCTACTCGCTCTAGCCCCGCACCTATAATCATAATTGCAATGAGAGAAATAACTGCTTCACTCGAAAATCCGGCGAATAGCTTATCATCTGGGACAAGGTGGGTTAAACCCAGTAAAACCAACACCAAACAAGCAACGACATCCGCACGCACAAATTCTGTTACAAATAAAATAACCGTTATCAATATAATAGATAACACTAGAAATATATCTGGTGTGAGCGCTGATATATCCAAAATAATCCCTTAAAATTCAACTGATCTGAATCCATAGCTTATATTTACTACTATAAATTAATACCCAACAAAACAAAATAACTTAAGACTGTTTGTGACAAGATGGTATCCAGCGTATTTGTCTATAAGACTAACTTTAACTTGACAAAATAGGCTACATTCAATAGAGTTCCTTTCTTTTTTTGAGCTAAACCATGTATAGCTATTTGCATCGATATCACGCTGGCAATTTCGCTGATGTGCACAAACATCTGGTGTTGATGGCAACGCTCAACAAGCTAATACAAAAACCCTCTCCCTTTTGTGTATTAGATGCCTTTGCAGGCGAAGGCCAGTATCATTTAGACTCTGAAGAAAGTAAAAAAAATGCTGAGTTTGAAAACGGGATTTCTCGCCTACTTAAAGGAAAGCCTGCTTCTGATATCGTTGCGCAATATATTGCGCTTATTCAAAGCTATAATACGGGAACCCAAATTCAAACCTATCCAGGCTCACCTGAGATTATTGCAAAATACTTACGTACAAATGATAAAGGCATTTTCATCGAAGGGCATCCAAGCTGTTATCCTATTTTGAAACATCATTTCAAAGGACAGCCAAATGCACACGTGCATAAACGTGATGCTTATGAAGCGCTCTCTGCACTCATTCCTTTCAAAGAAAAACGTGGTTTGGTTTTTTTAGATCCAAGTTACGAAGTGAAAAGTGAATATGAAAAAATAGCCGATCAACTAATACATTTACATGCAAAATTTTCAAATGGCATTTACCTCCTTTGGTATCCTATCTTAGTAGATGGTCACCATAAAAGGTTAAAAGAAATGCTCTGTTCTCAGTCAACATTGAAGCTCTTTGAGCATGAATTTTATCCAAAAAATATCAATCAGGCGCACCGATTAAGAGGCAGTGGCATGATTCTCATTAACCCACCATGGCAAGTCGATGAGATAATTCAGAGCGCATTTGCAGAGCTTGAGCCACTTTTTCTTTAGCACGCTACCTCTTTATTGCCACTACGACTATTTTTGATTAGGGTTTCGTCGCAATCAAACGCTTAAAGCCTGGATTGTACTCTTTATCTCTATACGGCTTGGTATAAATGAAAAGTCTGTTTGCTTGTACATCGCCAGGGATATATTCTCTGTCTATCACACAAGGCCATTTTGAATCCACTCTGCCATAACGTGATCGCAAACACTGTTCTTTTGAGATCCCATATTCACCATAACGTACAGCAGTATCTCTTTCATAGACCTGTAAATTTCCAGTATAAACATGAAACACAGCCCATGAAGCCGGTGATATTAAAACAGCTGCCAGTAATAATGAACAGGAAATTTTCAACATTTTTGCCTCTTATCTTGTATGCATATTACAGAATATGTGTAAGTTAAGAGTGGAAAATGAAAAATTGGTTCCTTGTAGAATATTTCATGTTCTGCTCATCTGAAAAAAGTGCATATGCTTCTTTTAAACAGCAAAATGCATACGGAATGACTATAGATTCTGCTATAATCCTCGTTTTTATTCAAAATGATAAGCGAAAGCCCCCCTATGCACAGCATCACTGTCAGAAATAATGCCATTGAGAGCATCAAGAAAGGCTGTCCCTGGCTGTTTTCCAATGCACTTTTACCGCTTGAGAAGCCTATTACGAATGGCACACTTGTTACTATCAAATCGACCGATCATAAACCACTGGCTATTGGCTACTATAACAGCAAAACCAAAATTGCTTGCAGAATACTCTCGACAGATACAAGCGTAGCGATTGATGAAGCTTTTTTCATTGAACGATTTAGCAGAGCTTTACAGTATCGCAATAAATTATTTTCTAAGCCCTATTATCGTCTCATACATGCCGAAGGCGATAGATTACCTGGGCTTATTATTGATAGATATGATTCTGTGTTGGTATGCCAAACAACAACAATGGGAATGGAAACACTCAAAGACTATTGGCTAAAGGCTTTGATCCAAGTACTAAACCCTCAAACCGTTATCTTCAAAGATGATACAGCTGTACGTCAAACGGAAGGGCTTGAGACCCACATAACACTTGCCTATGGCGAAGCCATTGATGATATTAACGTACTTGAAAATGATCAAATATTTAGCATTAATCCAATGGATGGTCAGAAAACAGGTTGGTTTTTCGATCAACGCGCAAATCGTGCTTGGGTCAAACAACAAGCAAAAGACAAATCTGTTTTAGATCTCTATACCTATTGTGGTGGTTTTGGTATTCAAGCATTGGGCGGTGGCGCACGATCAGTGACCTTTGTGGATAGATCAGCGGATGCTGTCAACCACATTGAGAAATCACTGCTACATTTTCCCAATCAACAACATAACTGCATAAAAGCAAATGTTTATAGCTTTCTAGACGAGACGATTGAACAAGGAAAGCATTTTGAGCTAGTCATCGCTGATCCACCTGCTTTTATTAAATCAAAAGCAGATAAAGGTTCTGGGCTTCGCGGTTATCAAAAACTAGCTCGCTTATGCGCACAAGTTGTCAGCAAAAACGGCATTTTACTGATTGCCTCTTGCTCACATCATGCCTCTCTAGCAGAATTTAAAAAGGAAGTTTTGGCAGGCATACAGAAAAGTGGTCGAACTGTGCAGCAAATTTATCAAGGCGAAGCGGATAAAGATCATCCTGTGCATCCACAACTCAAACAAACACGTTATCTAAAAGCGCTTGGTTTTAAATTCTTACAATAAACTCAATGCTCGTGCAATTCTAGGATCGGTGTCGATGTGTCGTTTCTGAATCGGTTGTTTTAAAACAATGCCTTCCAGGGTGGTACATCGACTCAAAGCAACATAGAGTTGCCCTGGTACAAAGGTGCCCCGCCCCAGATCAATCACAACTTTTTCAAAAGTCTTACCTTGGCTTTTGTGAATGGTAATAGCCCATGCTAATCTAACAGGGAATTGTGTAAAAGTACCAACAGGCTCTGATATTATTTTATTATCTGCCAAAGAAAAACGATACACCTCCCAGGTAAAGGGCTGAACGGCTACTTGCTCTTTACTATCTTGCAAAAGAACCATAAGTGTTTTTTTACCGCTTTTCTCAACAATGGCTTTGATCACGCCAATGGAACCATTGACCCAACGCTTATTGGCATCATTATTGATCAACATTACCTGCGCTCCCACCTTATACTGCATTCTTTCTAAGGTTGGAAAATATTCGCGCGTGAAATCTCCCACCACTTTTGCTTTTGTGGCGTACAATTCACCAGGCAATTTATCTAAATGGCCTTGATTGATCTCATCTGCTTTTTGATTGGTTGTGGTGAGATGTATGTAGAAATCTTCCATATTGTTTTGCGCATCTATTTGAATATAACGCTGATTAAGATTCTTGAGCGCTGCAAAACTAATATTGTTGTTTCTGACTTGGTTTAAGAGTGTGACAAAATGCTCATCTTTTTGACGATATATTTTCGTCAATTCAATACATTTAAAACTGATTTCTTTGAAGACATGAGCACTAAAGAAAAAAGGAGATTCATAATGCGTTTTGAAAATATGTCGCTCATCTTGCGTAACAACAGGTGGCAACTGATACAAATCTCCCACAAAAATCATTTGTACGCCACCAAATGGCTCATATTCATCTGGGCCATAGAGTCTTAAAAAAGCATCCACACAATCTAATAAATCTGCTCGTACCATCGACACTTCATCAATGATAATGGTTTTGAGTTTTTTATATAGGCGTTTGGCATAGGGTTCAATTTCTTTATTGACTATTTTTTCAACAGTTACATCAATATAAAAATTAAAAAAACTATGAATGGTTTGCCCTTTCACATTGAGAGCAGCAACACCTGTAGGTGCTAAAACAACCGGATTTTTTTGAGAATGTTGGCAATAGTAATCCAACAAGGTTGATTTCCCTGCGCCTGCTTTACCCGTAATAAACAAGTGATCTTGGCTATGCTCCATTTGATCAATGGCATCTTCAAATTCAGCGCTTATTTCAAGTTTCATCGCTAACTCTTTAAGAAGGGGGCAGATGGAAGGTAATCAGAGGGGCTATTCTAAGAAGCTAAGCGCAAGTGTGTCAATCTTTAATAATCTTTGCACATGCATTGTTGAGGGAAAATATAAAGGATATATAAGATGTATACGCACTTTGCTAGACCTCGTGTTTTTCTGCCTTTCTGTCTGTTAGTTCCAGAACCAAACTTGAGTAAGCCATTTAAACATGTTAGATTTTGAAAGCTTACTCTTTATAAAATTGAATTAATTTACATCTATCCGACCAATGGCCTGGTGTTTTATATTGCATATTCGTTGTAAGAAAAATAATAATTCTAAAGCTTTAGAGGTACCCATGACTGTTAAGCAGAAAAATTCAGTTGCTTGGTTCGTTTGGTTTTTGGCTTCATTTTTTTATGCTTACCAGTACATCTTAAGGGTCTTACCCAACATCATGATGCCTGACATCATGCAGAAATATCACATTGATGCAGGCGTGTTTGGCCAATATTCAGGTCTTTATTATTTGGGCTATGCAGGTATGCACATACCCCTAGGCTTATTGCTCGATAAATATGGCCCTAAGAAAATTCTACCTATTTGTATGATTTTAACCGTCATAGGCATTATCCCAATGCTTGTTAGTGATGTGTGGATTTATCCCATTGTAGGTCGATTCTTAATTGGGATTGGTTCATCCGCTGCGATTTTAGGGGTATTTAAAGTTATCCGCATGACCTTTAGCGAACAACGTTTTACACGTATGCTTGGTTTTTCTGTAACAATAGGCTTATTAGGCGCTATTTATGGTGGCCAACCTATCAACTACATGTTAAACACCTTTGGCTATGAAACGGTCCTTAAGATTATTGCCACTTTAGGCGTGATATTGGCCTGCATTACTTATTGGGTAGTTCCAGCGATTGCAACGACAACAGAATCTACACCCGCTTGGCAAGATATACGTTCCGTTCTCACCAATAAAAAAGTACTCACCATCTGTTTATTAGCCGGCATGATGGTCGGCCCCTTGGAAGGCTTTGCCGATGTTTGGGGTAAACAATATCTAATGACTGCTTATGGCTTGTCAGATGCATTAGCTGCAACTATGCCCTCACTGATCTTCCTGGGTATGTGCGTAGGCTCAACAGCAATGAGTTTATTAGCAGAAAAGACAAAAGCCTATTTTGAAATTATCATTGTCAGCGCTTTGGGAATGGGTAGTATTTTCTCTGTTTTATTACTAGGCTACTTCTCCGTAACCTATATGTCTATTGCTTTTGGTTTTGTAGGTATCTTGTGTGCTTATCAAATCCTCGCCATTTATAAAGCCTCCACCTATGTGCCAGATAGATTGGTCAGTTTAACCACCGCTATTGCAAACATGATTATCATGACCTTTGGCTATGTTTTTCATAGCATCATTGGCAAAGTCATTACTCTATTCTGGGACAACACTTACTACAACAGTAAGCCTCTTTACAGTGTTGAATCCTTTACTTTTGGCTTGAGTATTATTCCTATTGGCTTAATACTGGCTGCAACGGGCTTTACTATCTTTTTCTTGAGAGACAAACAACAAGCTGTTTGTAAATCTGAAGCAACTGCACTATAACTGTCTGGAAATATTCAATTTTAAGTATTAAACGCGCTTTATAATTCTAGTAATAGAAATCATAAAGCGCGCTATTTTACATGATATTATGCGCGCGCATCTAATTCTTCCCAACGCACATAAGCAACAGACAACTCCGTTTTTAATTTTTCCAATTGATGTGTTACGGAATGAATCTCTTCTGATGGCAATTGATAAAAACCTGCTTCACACATACGATTTTCTAGTTGCTTAATCGTCGCTTCAAGCTTCTCAATGCTTAATAATAAAGTAGACAATTCCCGTTGTTCATTAAAACTTAATTTTGATTTAGTTGGCGCTTTGTTTACATCAACAGTTTTTGTCGCTTTGTGACTTTTGGGCTGTTGCAAAGCCTTAGCCTGATTTTTTTCAAACTGTTCTCGCCTTTCTAACCAATCAGAATAACCACCAACATTAATACTAATCTGCCCACCTTTTTCAAAAGCAATACAATGTGTCGCAATATTGTCAATAAATTCTCTATCATGACTGATAATGATAACCGTACCTTGATAGTTAAGTAATAATGTTTCTAATACATCTAATGACTCTATATCCAAATCGTTGGTCGGCTCATCCAAGACCAAAAGATTGGCAGTTTTAGAAAAGAGTTTTGCCAACATTAACCGATTTTGCTCTCCACCAGACAGCGTCTTAGCAAGCATTCTGCATTTTGCAGGAGAAAAGAGGAAATCGCCTAAATACCCAATCACATGCTTTGTTCGACCTTGAATTTCAATTTGATCATCTCCTTCTGCAACATTTTCCATAACGGTTGCATCTGGTACCAAATGTTCTCGATTTTGATCAAAGAAGGCAACTTGGTTCTTAGGACTGTGTTTGATAGTACCTGCAGTAGGCTCGAGTAAGCCCATCAGTAATTTCACCAACGTGGTTTTGCCGGTACCATTTTGCCCTACGATTGCAATTTTATCGCCCCGTTGAATGGTAAAACTAAAATCTTTGATCAGCGCTTTGCGTCCCGGGTAGCCAAAAAAGACATTCTCTGCTTGAATAACCGTTTTACCACTGGTAATCGCTTCATTAATTTCAAATTTTGGTTTTTCTTTAATAGTTCTACGTTGTGAGCGCTCTTCACGCAAAGCAATCAATGCACGTACACGCCCCTCATTTCTCGTTCTTCTTGCTTTGACGCCTTGACGAATCCATTGTTCTTCATCCGATAATTTTTTATCAAAGAGTGCATTATGACGCTCTTCTTCTATCATCATCTGTTCTTTGCGTTGCAAGTAGACATCATATTCTGGAGGAAATGAGGTAAGCTTTCCTCTATCCAATTCTACGATACGCGTCGCTATCTTCCGTAATAGTGCTCTATCATGGGTAATAAAAATAATGGTCTTAGGGTAGTTGAGCAATAATCCTTCTAACCATTGAATGGCCGCAAGATCCAAATGGTTGGTTGGCTCATCTAATAATAAAATATCTGGCTCTTGTACCAAAGCCGCCCCCAATGCAACCCGCCTTCTCCACCCCCCTGATAAAGCGGACATTTTGGCATCTGCTGGCAAAGAAAGCGCTTGTATGACTTTTTCAATGCGTAATTGAATTTGCCAACCATCCAAATGTTCTATTTTCTTTTGTAAATCATGCACTTGATTCATCCACGCTTCATCATGACCTTCAAGTTGTGCTGTTAAATGGTGATACTGAACCAATAAATCTCTCAGATCGCTCAAACCATCTGACACGGCTTCATAGACGGTCATATCACCTACTTCTGGCAATTCTTGTGCAAGCCGAGAGATCCGCACATAACTTGGTTTTAATATTTCTCC
Organism: Candidatus Berkiella sp.; assembly: GCA_050252335.1. GTDB lineage: Bacteria > Pseudomonadota > Gammaproteobacteria > Berkiellales > Berkiellaceae > Berkiella_A. The sequence goes on from JBFWLB010000018.1 coordinate 41,886, forward strand.
TGATTCAGGTGTAATTTTCCCGGCAAGCATTCTGAGTAAGGTTGATTTACCTTCTCCATTACGACCAATCAATGCAATGCGCTCTTTGGGATGAATATCCAGATTTACTTTATCCAGCAAGGGAAACTGACCAACAGAGAAATAAATGTTTTTTAAAGTTAAGATTGGCATAAGGATCACAGCACCGACTTTATCTTGGGAGGGGCATTATATCAGCTCCTGCCCAATATTGATTAATCTCCGAAGCCTTGCGTTAAGCATACTTGCAAGAGATCAGGCGAGCACAACATTCTTAGTTTGATAACTTTTTGCAAAATTAAAAGAAATTATCGGGAATTGCACACCCTTGGTCTCAGATACTTGCAATTTCATGGGATTGAGATATAGTGCGAGGTCAGACAAAGTCCATATTAAAGCAATTTGTTCGCTTTAAGTACTCTGTCTTGTTAATTTTCAATATATCTAAGGTAACATGCTATGCAAACTAAAATATATGTTGGTAACTTGAGCTACTCAGTTACAGAACATGATTTACGTCAATATTATTCTGAATTCGGTTCTATCAGTGAAGTGATTATTCCTCAAGACCGTGAAACTGGTAAAGCAAGAGGTTTTGCTTTCGTCAGCTTCGAAAATCAAGCTGATGCACAAAATGCACTTAGCACCAACGGCAAAGAATTCATGGGCCGAGGTCTGAAAGTAAATATTGCAAAAGAGCGTGAAGCCGGTGGTAGTGGTCGTTCTAGCGGTGGCGCTGGCAGAAGCCGTGGCGGCTGGTAGTTAGTTCTTTTGAATTAAACCTATCACTAAAGAAGCAAGTCTATTAACTTAGTCTTGCTTTTTTTTTGCCTCTCTCTCACCTAGATTCGCTTCCTAAAAGACAACTCGATACTATAATCCTTACGATAAGATCAAAAGGATTTTGTTTTGTTACTTGAATTCTTAAAACAAATCACGCTCAATAATTTCCTAGCCTCTACAGTCAAAAGATTTGGTCTCTATGCGGCAGAATATAGCTTATTAACTTTTGTTGCACCTACCTGGATGTCAACGCCTTTGCGTTACATTGTCATGACGGCAACAGGCTCTGCGAGCAAAAACCTCTTTTGGTGGGTCATTTCACCTAGTAGCTCAGAACAAAATTGTCTAGATCAGCCCATCGTATTTATAGGCAATGAAGAAGAACTGAGTGATTTGTCTTTTGTCGTTGTTAATCCAAGTAGTAATGGCTACCAGCTAAGCTACAGAACGATTAAAAACAAAATTAAAGACTCTACCAAAGCGGTCATCAACAGTGCTGGCAACTTATACTGAACATCACAATGAACGATCTCATGGAAGGCACGGGTGCTAGCATTGGCTCGAGCACTGCTGCCGGTGCCTTTGTAATTTTTATGGGAGCACCTTCTTTGCTCACTTTGCCACTCTATTTTTTAATGGAAGGCCCAGCCAAGAGCTTTGGTGGTTTTTGTGGTCGCAAAGCAGGAAAACATCTATTAGGGCCACATGTCTTAAAACCGATGTTACAAGCAACTTTTACTTCCACGCTCATAAAACAAGGCGTATCAAAGCCAGCAAGTAATGATACAGAGATAGACGCCTTGATCGCACAACTCAATGAATTAAAAGTAACAACAACAGATGACATCATTGATTCTTTTGAATGGATCGATACTGAAGAATCACCCAAACAGCCTATTGTGACGCTTTATCATCCTCAACCATGGCAGATCTTTGAGAATTATTGTGAGGAACAACAGCCTTCATCTACAGCCTCTAATACAACGCCAGATTCTCAAACTCAATCCAAAATGGTGCTATAAATCAAATTATTTTGAATGATAACTTATTTATGCTAAGAAAAAAACGCAGAAGGAATAGCTTTTACCCATAATATGTTTATTATGAGAGCCTTCTATTTACCTTGTCTTTTTAATTATACGATCAACCATGTTAAGCAAAATATCACTTGCTGTAGATAGCAAGCTTTTACCTATGTTTGCAATTTAACATACAAAATTCTTAATTTATAGGAGCGCATTCATGAGAATTGGTATTCTATCACGCAACGCTAAGTTGTATTCCACCAGGCGACTGGTAGAAGCTGCAACAGAACGCGGGCATGATGCAAAGGTGATAGATGTACTTAATTGCTATATGAATATCACCGCCAATAAACCAACCGTTTTTTATAAAGCACGCGATAAAAAGCAATTACTGAAATTTGATGCCGTCATTCCAAGAATTGGATCTTCTGTCACTGCCTATGGCACTGCCGTATTGCGTCAATTCGAAGTTGCCGGCGTATACTGCATGAATGAATCCATTGCGATTACACGCTCCAGAGATAAATTACGCGCCCATCAGTTGCTTGCACGTAAAGGTGTGGGAATGCCTATCACAGGTTATGCACATTCTGCAGACGCCACCGATGAACTTATTTCCTTTGTCGGAGGCGCTCCCCTCGTTGTAAAAATAATTGAAAGCACGCATGGTAGTGGTGTTGTCTTAGCAGAAACCAATAAAGCCGCCGAAGTCTTAATCAATGCCTTCAGAAGTTTAGATGCTAATTTTCTGGTGCAAGAATTTATTAAAGAAGCGAATGGCTCAGACATTCGATGTTTTGTTGTAAATGACAAAGTCATTGCGGCGATGCAACGCTCTGCTGTGGAAGGAGAATTTCGCTCCAATTTACATAGAGGGGGCACAGCAACCCTTGTCAAATTAAAACCAGAAGAACGCCAGCTTGCTGTACGTGCCGCCAAAGTAATGGGCTTAGATGTTGCGGGTGTTGATATTATCCGCTCTGCGCATGGCCCTCTTGTTTTAGAAGTTAATTCTTCGCCTGGTTTACGAGGCATTGAAGAAGCCACCGGCAAAGATGTGGCGGGCGCTATTATTGAATACATTGAGAAAGATGCGCTCAAAGGCCCTAATAAAATGAAAGGCACTGGCTGATCAATCCTATATTTGTCTTTCTATCGTCAAAGCACTTTAAACTGAACGCTTAAGTTTAAAGTGCAAAAACTTAAATCATTACCCTCTAAATTTCACCATAAAGATCCCAAAAAATAATCAGCAATTTTAATAGCACACTTCAACAGCAAGTATGAAAATTATCCAGTATTTTTCTAGGCTTTTGACTATATATTCAAATCATTTTCCACATCAATGAAGGTTTTTTATATATTAAATTTATTTAAATACCTGCGAAAATAAGCATATATAGTTCAAGCACTAAAGCACACTAGACAAAGGGAGTCGCTCACCAGGCCAACAGACTAGACAAAAGTCGCTTAAACGCCTATGATCTTAAGCTTCAAATTATCCGCATCTAGGGGGGGCGTTTACATGACAAAGCAATTTATTAAACGGTTTCTACCCCATCCCCATCAATTACAAAATCACAAAGTACTCAAACTTTTTGGCACACTACTAACAAATCCAAATCTCTGGCATTTAAATCGCTATTCTGTGGCAACAGCCGTCAGTATCGGCTTATTTGTTGCTTATATTCCCTTTGTAGGACACATGCTAATTGCTGCATTGTTTGCCATTTGGTTACGCGCAAATTTAGCAATTGCTGTATTATTAGTCTGGATCGTTAACCCCTTCACCATGGTACCCATGTTTGGCTTTGCTTATTTTGTGGGCGCTAAAATACTCGGTATGTCGATGACAGATGTGCATTTTCATTCATGGGGGATCTGTAAAGAAATATGGGAGCCACTTCTTCTTGGCAGCCTTGTATGTGGTGGTGTACTTGCTATTATTGGAAATTTCTCAGTACGAATTTTCTGGCGTATACAGATAGCAAAGGCCTGGAAATTACGCCAACTTCAGAGAAGATAGACAGTTGCAACAAAACAGTTAATTACTTAAAGCCCTTTAACTATCAGCTATCTCAAAAATAGCCTCTTTTTCTTCAGCCACGGCGCTGATCCTTTGAGCAGATTCAAAAGAATCTACAACAAAGGATCAACAAAACACCATCTTTTAAGGCAGCTTTTAAAAATTATATGGACTACTCTTCATATCCATATTCTTCTCGCGCTAATCTTTTACGCTGACGAGAAGATTCTCTTATTCTGTCATTAGAGTTTTCACTGTTGTGCTTTTTAAAAGGCGCACCAGTGCGTTGCTCAGAACCTCTGTTTCTACCCGCGCTTTCTTCACGTGGCTTAAAGCCAGTTTCTGCTCTTCTTTCAAAACCCCTTGCTGGTCTTGCTCTATTATTATCCTCTTGTCTGGCTCTAAAAGGCGCACCAGAACGCTGCTCAGAACCTCTGCTTCTACCTGCGCTTTCTTCACGTGGCTTAAAGCCAGTTTCTGCTCTTCCAAAACCTCTTGCTGGTCTTGCTCTATTATTATCCTCTTGTCTGGCTCTAAAAGGCGCACCAGTGCGTTGCTCAGAACCTCTACTTCTACCTGCACTTTCTTCACGTGGCTTATTAAAACCAGTCTCTGCCCTTCTTTCAAAACCCCTTGCTGGTCTTGCTCTATTATTATCCTCTTGTCTAGCTCTAAAAGGCGCACCAGAACGTTGCTCAGAACTTCTGCCCCTGCTGCTGCCCGCTCTCTCTGTAGATGAGTAAGGAGAAC
>JBFWLB010000019.1:0-43791 GCA_050252335.1 Candidatus Berkiella sp.
GAATACATTGAAGTGTTCTATAATCGGTTTCGGTTACATTCAACGTTGAATTATCGAACGCCAGAAACTGTTGAACAAGAAGCATTAGCTGCGTAGATCGGTGTCCATCTAATGGGGATCAGGTCACACTTTTTAAATTGAGTTGGTAGAGTTTTTTTGTTAGTAAAATTCAACCAAAATAGAGGTATATGAACATGTTAAATTTTTTCACAGCTAAGAAAGAAGAAGAGAAGAAGAATCCATTTGCAGATGCTTTAAATGAAATCGTTGATAGAGCTTTTGATGCAAGTTATCCAGAATTTGAAGCTGGTTCAGAAGATGAATTAAATACTGAAGAAATGGATTTTGAAATGTCATATGATGCAATTTCTGAAGATGAAATGAATGGTCTTATTGAAGATGCAAAGATGGAAGAAGAAGAGTTAAGAGCTAAATTTGCACCTGGAAAATAATCTGTTTATAAGACATTAAGCGGATAAGCCCAGATATTCTTTCTAGAAAGATATCTGGGACGTTCTTTTGATTTTTTATAATGTATTCATGTCAATGACAAAGCGATATTTTACATCGCCTTTGAGCATACGTTCATAAGCTTCATTTACTTTTTGGATTGGAATAATTTCAACATCCGCAGAAATGTTATGATGTGCGCAAAAGTCCAACATCTCCTGAGTTTCTTTGATCCCGCCAATGAGAGAGCCTGCAATATTACGACGTTTAAAAATCAGACTTGAGGGATGAAGCTTTAATTCATGTTCTGGCACGCCCAAGAAAACCAAAGTACCTTCACGTTTAAGTGTTTCGAGATAGAGCGCAAGATCGACAGTTGCAGACACAGTATTGATAATTAAATCAAAGCTATTCGCATGTTTTTCAAAGGCGTTTTCATCTTTTGTTACAATCACTTCTTTAGCGCCCAAACGCAGCGCATCTCTTTCTTTATGTGCGGAGTGTGTAAACAAAACAGTATGCGCACCTAAGGCATTGGAAATCTTAACAGCCATGTGGCCTAGGCCGCCTAAACCCATCACACCCACTTTTTGCCCTTTTTGTGCTTTCCAATGCATTAAGGGAGAGTAAGTGGTGATGCCAGCGCAGAGCAAAGGCGCCGTATGGGAGAGTGGTAATTTATCAGAAATTTTAAGTGTGAAGCTTTCATCCACCACAATACAGTCCGAATATCCGCCGAAAGTAAGTGTTTTTCCGTCTTTCTCATAACCATTATAGGTGGAAATAAAGCCATTTTCGCAATATTGTTCTAACCCCTGATGACAGCTTGGGCAGGTTCTACAGGCATCAACGAGGCAACCGACTCCAGCGAGATCATTTTCCTTAAAGCGTGTTACTTGAGCGCCAACTTTGCGGACTTTACCAACAATTTCATGGCCCGGTACCATGGGATAAAGTGCATTACCCCATTCATTTTTAACTTGATGGAGATCTGAATGGCAGATGCCACAATATAGAATATCAATGAGCACATCATGTGGTCCTGGTTCTCTTCTTTGAAAATTGTAGGGACTTAAGAGGGTATTTTTATTTTGAACGGCATAGCCACGAGAGGGTATCATAATTATAGTCCATTATTGTGTTTTCCAAGTATTTATCATAGTGCATTCATCTTTTAAATGCCATCGGTCATATTTATTCAGCGCTAAAGATAGCATGTATATAGTAGTGAGAGGGGAAAAATGACCGTTTATCTTTTATTTTTTGATGTTTATTTAGAAGGTTATATAATTTGCATTATATTTTTGATGTTGTACTTTTTGCGAGTGAATAAAATGTTAGTTGGCACGAAAAAAAAATATCCTGAGTCAAAGCACCATACAAATATGGGAGATTTTGGCATTTTAGTTGAAGATGTGATGCGGACTGTATTTAAATTTTTTGATTTGAAGACATTATTGAAAGCAAGGAGTGTTTCTACATCTTGGCATTGGTTAGCTCAAAGCATGAATTTGGCTCCCCTTTTGAGATCAATAGATATTAAGCTTGCTGAAAAATATATATATGATCATAGTTGGGATGCCGCGTTCTTAGCTTTACCTAATATCGTTGGTCATAATATTTCTATTCATCCATGTCCAGGTAGTGTGGATGAGCTTCTCTTAAAATACACTTCTAAGTTTGTGTGTGATAAGGGTAATGGTTGGGAAGCGGATAGCCCTCCTTTTTTTGAAAGAGAGCCAATACAGAAAATATTGTTATTTATAGATAAAGAGTATTATCAGTCTATCAATGATGAAGATGCAAAATTGCGTACTTTAAATACAGAGTTTAATCGTCTTGCAACACGTGGAGAACGACATAGTTTTATCTACACTTATTTGAACTGTCCTTTTACAGATGAAAAGGGTATGCCTAGATGGCATCGTTTAGTAAACCAATCAATGGAAAGCTTGGAGAGATTAAAGCTAAGCTTAAGTCGATACACAGATCTACTTTTCAAAAATTGTATTGCAGAAGTTGATTGGGTGATTGCTTATAAAGTAGCAAATACTTATTCAGGTATGAGAAATAATAAGTCACTCACACTCTAATTTGATAAGCTTTGGCAAAGATGGTTTGTCAAAGCTATCTTTGCTGAGGCTCCGAATTTTCCCCTTCTTTAGGCTGTTTTAAAGCCATTATTTAGACCATGTATTCATTAGGATTAGTTACACTACTTCTTTATATCTACATGATATTTCATAAGAATTATCTTATATAACACCGTTTATCATTGTGAATGCCCACTCATCTATTTTGGGGCTAATATACTTTACATAGTTAGCTTGCTAATGTAGATTAACCTAAATGAACAGATATTCACATTTGAAATAAATAGGAAAGACAAAATGACAGTATTAAATACTTTCTTAAGCAGAGTAGTACCCAGTTTTATAATCAATGGCTATTTAGCTGTTAAGAAATTTTTTACCGGCAATGCAACCGCACAAGAAGCAGCAACCGATTTTGCTAAAGATACAGCTAAAAAAACAGTCATAGAGGCTGGCAAAATGGCAGCCGTAGGTGTGATTACAGCTGTAGTACCTGGTGCTAATGTTATTGCACAAGCCGCAACAACAGTCGCTGCAAATGGTGTAAACGCAGTAGTAGATGGTGATGAGAGCGTGGGTCGTGCTTTAGTCAAAGGTGGAATGTACGCTTTAAATGTTGCTGCAGTAGGGCCTTTATGCGCATTGCCTTTAAATATAGCAACAGATTATGCCGTTGATAAAGCCGCAGATATTTATAACATTGGTGTTACAACTGCCTATAACAATTATAAGAATCGTGATGAATGGGAAGCTCTAAAATATTGTAAGCATCAAGGCTCTAGTTATGACTGCACCCGAATTATGGATGAAGATTTAAACGCAAGTTTTATGTTGCTGTCACCGCAACGAACAGCAGCTGCCGCAGCTTAAACAACGCAGAATTTAAGAAAAACAAAGTATTAATATTTAAAGTAAACGATGAGGAAAATAGATTATGTTAGAAGCACCTAAACAAGCAGTTCAACAAACAGTGATCGTTGAAGAATTGATGGATGAAGAAAGTAGTGCACTTGTTGTTGCGCAACCAAGCGCCATGCTTGAAGCAACGTCTACAGATGATGAGCATTCAAAAGTAGTTGCTGATCCTTCTGTGAATCAATTTGACTGTGTGATTAGCCATGCGACTGTACTAAAAGTTGCAGGCGTTGCTGGTGCTACAGTAGGGCCTGCTGTTGGTGGTTTTGTTGGAAATGCAATGGGTTATGAGTTAGGTGAAAAAGTCTGTAGTGCAGTAAAAGAAACAGTAAAAGAAAGCGGTGATAAGATTGTACAGCAGATTTTAGAAGAGACCGGCATGAGTGGAATTCCAGGTGCAGAGATGCTGATACAAGCAAATGTAACAGGTTTTGCTCATGAAGCAGGTGAAATGGCATACCAAGAGACAGTAAAAGTCATGACAACCAAAGGCGCTGCGGTAGGTGGCCTTGTGGCTGGTGGTGGTACGATTGTAGCGCTTGAGTCGTTAAATTTGGTAGGTTATCTCTACAATGAATATCTTTCTCCTACAATAACCAGTTATTTTGATGGTCGCAGAGAAGCAAAACTTAAAGCACTTGCAGAAAAAATGGATGCAGAACAAAAAGCAGCAGAAGCATTGGAAAATATGGATGATTGGGTTGTCTTAGGAGAAGAGATTGATACAGAAGAAGGAATGAAAACTAAAAATACTTTATAATATATAATCAGTGTTATTAATAACAGTATAAAGCAGCGCGTCAGAAACGCTGCTTTTTCTTATATATAGCATGATTTTGTGATGGTATGCTACAAAGATCTTTTTCAGAGATAAACTCATACAAGAAGATAGCAATGCTTGTCTATGGATTGACTTAATAAAGATTTTATCTTGTTAGTTACCATGACTTTCCCTCTCTTTTTATGATGGTCTATAAAATTTGGAAAAAACAATGTTAGCAGAGAATTTAGCAGAAAAAATTGAATTGATTCAACAGAAGGTAATTTCAGGGGTGCTTGATTTTGCTGACATGCAATGGGTAGCAGGCTCTTTTAAGCAAGTATGTCAATTAGAAGAGGAGATGGCTTTTGGTATTGCCTGCATAAGAGAAAAAACAAAATTAGCTAAACAAGCATTAATAAAAGAATCTTCTTTATTGAATTTTATGCGTTCAGTTGAATTACCTGCCATTCAATTTCATAGTAAACCCTTTAAAATAACAACAGGACAATATGCGGTAATTTTAGATTGGATTTCTGATGCTGTTCTTATTGATGTAAAGGACTTTGAATCAGCGCAGAATAAATTATTCAGTATTGCCTTTGGTGTTACCATCCCAAACGGTGAAGGATGGGTTTTGAAAAAAAATAAAATTGAGGCAGAAGTAAAAGCAAAATTAATGAATGATGAGTCTGCTTTTAGACAAGCAAAATTATTTTCGGAGAGACTTCACAGTAAATTACTAAATATTTTAAACTGTTATGAAGTAGAAAAAATAATGATTTCTGACTTGCAGTTAATGATTACTCAAGAGGGTGATGTTTCTATCATTGATCCTGTCGATGTCGTTAGAGTAGAAAAGATAGAGAGTGGTTCACTAAATAATTGTCAATATAGAAGCATTTATGATGGGGTTATTCTTGATAATATAGATTTTATTAAACAATTACACGACGGGAAAAATATGTTGAAAAGATGCATTGCATGGTGTGCTAGTATAATGGCAGCTAACTCTGCATCTGAATTGCTGGAAATTGTTTTAAATATGCAGGCTTTTGAACGTGTAGTTTCTCATAGCAAACCTACCTCTTTACTTAAAGGCTTAATGGGAAGAAATATACTTGAGAAAAAAAATAAAGAAATGAGAAGCCAATCTTCCCTTCATCAGTCTTATAGCAGTGCTCCTATGGCAGTGATACCTTCGAGGCTTTCAGAGGGCTCAAAACCCTTTGCAGAATTGAATATAAGCCAAATGAGCGAGAGCATTATTGTTGATTTAAGCCCTCCTTCTAATCATATAGTACCACTCATTTTTTCTTCATTGAGTGTTGATAATGGCAGTGATCAGGAGAATCAGCCGCCCATTCACAATAGTGCATATGATGTGAAAAATAGAACTGCTTTCAAGGATTAAATAAATTATATTTAATCTTTTTTACATTTTGTTCTTATCGATTGCTCTCAGAGGAAAAGGTGTGCATATTTCAGAGCCTCTTAGCACCTCTACGCGTGATCGCATTTTTTTCTTTTGTGTTGCATGCTGAAGAAACGTTAAAGGTTTTTGCGTCGTGCTTACGAAGGAATGTAGATCAACGGAGGTAGAGGATTGAGCAATGGTGTTGCAAAAATCAAGAGCGTTATTCAGCCAGTTTTTTGTTTGTTGAAGAAACTGTACAAGATCGGGAGTAGATGCTTGATCATGATTGAATAAAGATTTTGAGTTGCTGGACTTCACAATATCAAGAGGATCAATAATTGTTAATTTTCCATCTTTTGAAATTATCATTTGTAGATCGCAAATCATAATTTCGTCTTGCTCCATTTTCTGGATGAGTGTTTGAAAATTTTTTGCAAGTATATTTGCTTTTTCTTGTAATTGAGAGAAGTTTTGAGGGTCATTCATTGCTTGGATAATGCTTGCTGCCAGGTGATTTTGATTGAGTGCTAGCCATGCTTCCTGATATGCACGTGTTGGAATTCCTAATAATGCAGCTAAGATCAAAATATTAAGTGATGCCTCTGTTTTTGCTTCAATAAATACGCCAGGAATATATTGCATCAGCATAGCGAGTCTAGGTTGTTCTGATTTTTGCTCCACAACAAATGCGTTGCCATAGACGGTAACCACGGGATAGTTTTTTTCAGATAAATATTTTAGATACTCTCTTTCATTACGCACAATCGCTTGATTGGTTTCATGAAGATATCGACTGTAGACCAGTGCAAAATTGTCATATTCTTGTTTGAATTTTCCGAGAGGGATCATTTTTTTGCAGGTTCCTACCTCTCCTTCATATTGGCGATCTAGCTCTGAAAATGAATTATAGGCATCATTTTGAATGCTCGTTATTGTTTCTTCATTGTAAAAAGAAATCATAGTGACATACCTGCTGAAACTAAGTTAACCACTCTATCAAATAAGAAGTTAAGGATGCAAGCTTAAAATCAACATATATATTGTGTATTTGCACTATTGTCTCTCTAAGGGCTATGAGTAGGGCACCTATTCTTAGATAAAGAAAGAAGATTGACATTAGAGAAAGAGTTTTATTGCAATGCCTATCATGATACAGCCCATGATGCTGTCTAATACTTGCCAAGCGCGTGGATTTTTAAAAAGTGGACTGAGTTTACTTGCACCGTAAGTGAGGCTAAAGAACCATGTGGCAGATGCTGCTACAGCGCCTATCATAAAATAGAGTTGTTCGTGCGGTTCTTGTTCGGCACCAATGGTACCTAAAAGCAAAAAAGTATCTACATAAGTGTGTGGGTTTAAAAAGGTAAAGCCTAATAATGCAAGCAATGTCGACATTTTGCTGGTAGGGGCTGCATTCTCAAGTGAGGCGACCAGTATGTGTGGATGAAAAACGCTCCAAAAAGATCGTAAGCCATACGCAAGCAAAAACAAAGCGCCGCCCCATTCCATAAATTTTGTCAGCATAGGATAATCATTGGTGAGGATTTCAATACCGGATACACCCAAGACAATGAGAATAGAATCACAGAGCGAGCAGGTGAAAGCAATCATAAAAAGGTGCTGTTTTTTGAGACCTTGTTTCAGTATAAATGCATTTTGTACACCAATTGCCATAATAAGGCTTAGGCTTGCGACGAAACCTGTTAATAAACCACTAAAGTCTATTTCCATTTTTTATACTTATTTTTAAGACCGCTTCTAGAACAATCATTATGACAGAATGACAAAAAATAAAGAGCTTAGTTCAAAGTGCATTAGCCAATTGTAGCAGCCTATCTTTGCTGATAGGCCAGTTTTTATCAGATTGGCACAGTTTCTTTATTGGCTTTTTGACTTTCTATAGGATTGTCGTTATGTGCTTGTATTTTTGTAGATTGGATATATTTATCTTGCAGCGCACAGGCTTGATCATAGGCAATATGTTTTTGAACCAGTGCTTTGCAATCATATGTATTTGCATTTTGTGCTTGCAAACGTAGATAAGTATCTAGAGAAAGCTGTGTAGGCTCTAAGAGATATTTCATAAACATTGAATACAGGAATCGATCGTTTAATGCTAAGACATTTTTGAAAGTTTCTCGTGCTGTTTCGTATAAATCAATACTTGCCAATAATTTTTCCTTTAATGATGCTTCACAAAAAGCACTTTGAATTGCATTTCGGGTAATCTTGAGTAGATCTCGCTCTTTTAAATTCCAAGTGTTCTTTGCCTTTTCATATTCTCGACCGATATCGGTGTTGAAATAAGTTGGGTCATCTGTATTTAGCGAAACCAGTATACCAGCGTCTAAAAATAATTTAAAAGGATGTGAAGCAATATCTTTAATACTTGTGAGTGCTAAATTGCTAGTAATATTTGCTTCTATGCCTATTTTTTTATTGACTAAGGTTGTAATGAGAGTCTTATCTGAGAAAGCACTTGTACCATGCCCGATTCTATCCAACGCCAGTATGTCAACCGCTTCTTTTATATATTCTGCGCCTGTATGTTCGCCGACGTGGGCTGTCAGTTTATAGCCTGCTTTCTTGGCTTTTTGATAATGCTCTACAAAGAGTGTGGGCGGAAAATCTGTTTCATTACCAGCTAAATTAATGCCAACAACATAAGGGTGTGGGTAATCGAGCATATTTTGTATTGTTGTATGACAATGTTCTTTTCCATTGTGTCTGAGCAGGACAATCAAGATGCGTGCTTCAATACCATATTGTGCATTGGCTCTATCAATACCGCGTACCACAGCCGCGATGAATCGCGCATAATCAATACTGGGTAGCGCTTTGTATTTCTCTTTCAATGATTGTGCCAGTGTTGCTCTAAAAGCAGTTTTAGGATCTGTGTTTTGTTCTGGGTTTAAGCTTTGTGCTACGTCTGTGTAAGTCTTTCGATTTTGGGTTACGTGATCCGGTGAGCATGTGAGTTCAACATAAAGCGTACCTTGCTTGGCACATTGCTCTAAATATTCATAAGTTACTTCTTCAATATCTTGTTCAGTTAATATATAAGATGCAGCTAAATCATATACTTGAAGGAAATCTAAAAAATCATGATCTGCAAATTTTAGGTTATTATTCTCTCCAAATATGAGCGTTGGTTTAGGTAAGCCATGTTTGTTTGCCAATTCGATGAGTTTCGAAGCACGTAATGTCCCACCTTCAAGATGCACGTGTAGTTCTGCTTTGGGTAATTGCTCGAGGCTTATACGTTTAAACGAAGTCATTGCTTACCTATTTAAAAAGGTTGATACGATGATCTGCTAACATTATCTAGTACAGCTCAGTCACGCAAATAAATCAATTGCTAAGTAAAGAGTGGACTTATCATTGCTTGCGGTGCAAAAAGATAAAAGTCAGAAAATTATTTATAAAAAATTAATAAAAATGTCCAACGATCTATATAAAAACTCAGTTAAGTTGCAAGAATTATTTGAGACTGCGCACACAGATCCGCGTGTATATAATACACCTGACGCGAAATTGTTAATTCAGCAATGTTATGCAAAACTAACAGAAGCAACTGCGCTCAAAGCTGAAATTGATAAAGAAGAATTAGCTCGTTTTCAAACAGATAATTCTACTCAAATTGTGAAATTGAAATCAAATTTTGAAAAAATGGATCCAAGAGGATTAAGTGCTTATATGGTCATGCCCTATCAAAGAGCAGCTAGATATCCCATGTTATTTAAAGCGATTTTAGATCCTATTTCGCATAAAGATGAAGATTCTAATTTGGTTGCGCCCCTCTCAGATAAATATCCAGAATGGAAAATATTAAATAAACAATTAAAAGATTTTAATGCTTTGGCTAAGCAGGTTAATGAAAGTTTAGTGCAGAGAACTCCTGTAGTATCTATGTCATCACCCATTGTTCAAGTTAATGATTGGATAAGTGCTGATCCAAAAGAGCAAACTCGATCACGTAAAGAGTCATCTGCTCCTTTAGAGCAAGTTCATCGAAGAGCACCTGCTATGGCTTGGCAAGCAGTTCAGCATGATAAGCGATCTGTAGAACGTGGCGAGCATTTTTCAATAGGTAAACGATCTCATGTTTCCACTTCTACAGCAGATTCAGAGGTAGGTAATAACGTGCCCTCAAAAAGTCCAGAGCATAAACGTAGAAATACAGATGAAAAATCTAAAGAAAATGCAATGAAAAAAGACATGCCGACAACAAGAAAAAAACTATAGTGAGTGTGTTGTTAGTATTGCATTCGTTTCTGGGTTGAATAAGGTGTTTCAAATACCCTATAAAGTATTATGCTAGAATTCTGAGTGTTTCTTCTACAGTATCTTTTGATGTGTATCTGTATTAGACTTTATTGATTAATTTATAAAAAATTAATTCTAATGGAGTAGAATATGCCTTCAGATAAGAAAATTTTAACCACAACCGCTGGTAACCCGATTGGTGATAATCAAAATTCGATAACAGCAGGTCCCAGAGGCCCTGTACTGATGCAAGATTATCAACTGATTGAAAAGCTTGCTCATCAAAATAGAGAACGTATTCCTGAACGTGTTGTGCATGCAAAAGGATGGGGTGCTTTTGGTACATTGACTGTAAAGCATGATATTAGCAAATACACAAAAGCAAAATTATTTTCGAGTGTTGGTAAAAAGACCGATCTGGTGATGCGATTTTCTACCGTGGCTGGCGAATTGGGTGCTGCAGATGCAGAGCGAGATGTACGCGGCTTTGCGATTAAATTTTATACAGAAGAAGGCAACTGGGATATTGTTGGCAATAATACACCGGTATTTTTTGTTCGTGACCCTTATAAGTTCCCGGATTTTATCCATACGCAGAAACGACATCCTAAAACCAACATGCGCTCTCCAACAGCTATGTGGGATTTTTGGTCACTTTCCCCAGAGTCTTTGCATCAAGTGACAATATTATTCTCAGACAGAGGCTTGCCGGTTGGGGTTCGCCATGTAAATGGTTATGGTTCTCATACTTATAGTTTTATCAATGTAAAGAATGAACGTGTTTGGGTGAAATTTCATTTCAAAACTCAGCAAGGGCATAAGCATTTTACCAACAAAGAAGCAGCAGAAGTGGTTGGTAAGACGCGAGAATCAACGCAAGAAGATTTATACTATGCCATTGAGAAAAAAGACTTTCCTAAGTGGACCTTCTTTATTCAGGTGATGACAGAAGCACAGGCAAAACAAACCACCTTTAATCCCTTTGATTTAACCAAAGTGTGGCCACATGGTGATTTTCCCTTGATCGAAGTAGGGGAAATTGAACTCAATCGTAATCCAGATAACTATTTTTCAGAAATTGAGTTACTTGCTTTGTCACCTTCAAATATTATTCCGGGCGTTAGTTTTTCTCCAGATAAAATGTTGCAAGCTAGAATTTTCTCTTATGCTGATGCGCATCGTTATCGTTTAGGAACGCATTATGAGGCACTTCCTGTCAATAAACCACGTTGCCCAATGAATCACTATCATAAAGATGGTTCCATGCGATTTTTTGAAAATATGCCAAGTCCAGATGCTTATTATGAGCCAAATTCTTTTAATGGCCCTGTTGAGCATGCGCAATTTAGAGAGCCTCCTTTAGCGATTGAAGGAGATGCAGATAGATATAATCATCGTGAAGGTAATGATGATTTTTCCCAACCCAGAGCTTTATTTAATTTATTTGATGATGCACAAAAAGAGAGATTATTTAGTAATTTAGCAGAGGCGATGCAAGGGGTACCTAAATCTATTGTGGATAGGCAACTGGCGCTCTTTGACAAGATTGATAAAGCGTATGGAGCGGGAGTACGTAATAAACTAACATAATGCCTGGAATGCCATTTGAGGCCTTTGCTATACTATCGCTTTTGAGTATAAGCAATATCGATGCGCAAACCTTCAGTTGAAGATATTATTGAATTTTCTAACTATAATGCTGCCTGGCCAGCAATGGCCACAGCAGAAATAGCTGTCTTGAAAGAAAACAGCAAAGATTTGGCGGATGTGATTCTTCATATTGAGCATATAGGTAGTACAGCAATACCAGGTATGAAGGCGAAGCCTATTATTGATCTTTATGTTGGAGTTCGTTCTATTGTAGATGCTCAACCATTAATCAGTATCATTGAAAAGATGGGATATCAATATTGGGCAGAAAATCCGAATCCAAATAAAATGTTTTTTGTAAAGGGTATGCCACCTTTGGGTGCGGGGCGCACGCATCATATACATGTTGTTCACTATGATTCTGATTATTTTAAAGCCAGAGTAGCATTTCGTGATTTTTTGATTCGATATCCAAACTATGCACGTGAGTATGAGAATTTAAAAATAACCTTAGCTGCAAAAGACAATAGGGATCGTGAAGCTTATACAGATGCTAAAGGTGAGTTTATCACTAAAATACTCAGGTTAGCAGCTTTTAAAGGAGATACCTCTCGTTAAAATCATTCTGTAATCATCTGTTGTCACTATATTGATGAAAAAAGGATATTTGAATAGCATGATAACTTATTTTTGTATAGATGAGAAAAGCAAGAGATTGGTGTCCACAATCCATCGCGAGGAAGCGATATGGATTGAAGTATTTGATCCAACCCCAGAAGAGAGTGATGTTATATTACGTCAGACAAACATTGATCTTCCTGAACATCATGAGATGCATCAATTAGAATTTTCGAATCGATTTTATGAAGAAAATGAAGCACTTCATTTATCATTGGCGGTAGTGACTAAAGCCGCACCTATTCCAGAAAGCCATGTTATTACTTTTATCATTTCGAAAAATATATTGATTAGTTTGAGATACTCTGATCCAAACCCTATTCATAGTTTTACACAGTATATTCAAGATCATCCATTGATTGTAAAAAATCATCTCGACCTTTTTGACATATTATTAAACAAAATTGTAGGCTCTGCCGCAGATATTTTTGAATTGGTCGATGCGAAAACAGATGAGTTAGGGCTAGCATTACTTGGCACAATTGATGGCGATAAAAATATTGCTAAAAAAGAAAATTTAAATGGATTGTTGAGAGAAATTAACTATTTGCAGACACTTGTTTCTAAAGTGTATCAAAGTTTATCAAGCATTCAATTATTAATTACTTATTTTCAAGATACGCAGCATAAAATATTTCCTAATACACTAGAACATAATATACGTACTTTAAGTCAGGATATTATATGCTTATCAAAACATGGAGAACAGCTGAATCAAAAATTGGGCTTTCAGTTGCAGTCTACCTTAGGACTAATCAATATTGAGCAAACAAATATTATAAAAATGTTTACAGTGGTTGCAATGATCTTCATGCCACCCACATTGATTGCGAGTATTTATGGCATGAATTTTGAGTACATGCCTGAGATTTCTTTTAAATTTTCTTATCCTGTGGTTCTAATATTTATGTTGTTCTCTTCGTTTTTCCCATATTTTTATTTTAAGAAAAAAGGCTGGGTATAGAATGGCTACTTTTACAGACGGACTAAAACAATGATATCACAAAATAATGAAGTCTATATTTTAGGTAGTGCGCGTATTCCATTTGCAAAAAGCCAGACAACATATAGCAATGTATCACGTAAACAACTTATGGAAACTGCGCTAAATGCATTAGTGAATCAATATCATCTCAAAAATCAGTTGATGGATGATATTGCATTAGGCGCGGTTATTAATAGTGTCGCAGATTTTAATTTGGCAAGAGAGTGTTTGCTTTCTACAGAATTGCATCCAGATACACCTGCCTATAATGTGCAGCGAGCTTGTGGAACTGGATTGGAAACAATGTGGCAAATTGCGTTGAAGGCACACACAGGCGCCATCAATGTGGGGATTGCTGGAGGCGTTGATACAAACAGCGATGTTCCGATTGAAGTGTCGAAATCTTTAAAATCAGCTCTCATGAATGTATATCGCACAAAATCAATAACAGAAAAAATCAAGAGTATTGCCAGTATTTCTTTTAAAGATCTCAAGCCGAGTATTCCAACCGTGAATGAACCTCGTACCTTGCTTTCGATGGGAGAGCATTGTGAGCTGATGGTAAAAGAATGGAAAATTACTCGCCAAGAACAAGATGAGCTTGCATTCTTAAGTCATCACAATGCAGCTAAAGCATATGCAGCAGGATTTTTTGATGAGTTAGTGTTCCCGTTTATGGATCTCAAGCAAGATGCAACATTGAGATCAGATACCACGCTTGAAAAGCTTGCTAAGCTCAAGCCTGCTTTTGATTTGCAAGCAGGTAGTTTGACAGCAGGTAACAGTTCACCACTGACAGATGGTGCAGCATGCTTATTAATTGCCAATCCACAAGGTGCAGAAAAGCTTGGTTTAAAGCCACTGGTTAAGGTTATTGACGTGCAAGTCGCTGCTGTTAATTTTGTAAAAGGGGCTGGTCTTTTGATGGCACCTACTAAAGCTGTTGCACAATTATTTGCAAGAAATAAACTTGGGTTTGATGATTTTGATTATATAGAAATACATGAGGCTTTTGCAGGTCAGGTTTTATGTAATCTCAAAGCATGGGAAACATCGACTTATTGTAAAGATGTTTTGGGTTTAGATGCTGCATTAGGAAAAATTGATCGTACAAAGCTAAATGTTGTTGGCAGTAGCTTATCCGTAGGCCATCCTTTTGCTGCCACTGGCGCACGTATTGTCGGGACACTTGCAAAATTGATTCATCAAAATGGTAGAAAACGAGGCCTTATTTCAATTTGTACAGCAGGTGGTATGGGCATAGCAGCAATTTTAGAGGCCATTTAAAATCATTAAGGAAATAAATATGAAAGTCAAAGCAGCAGTGGCCTATAAAGCAGGTGCCCCCTTAGTCATTGAAACCGTTGATTTAGAAGGGCCAAGAGCCGGTGAAGTATTGGTGGAGATTAAGGCAACAGGTGTGTGTCATACAGATGCTTATACTTTATCAGGTGCAGATCCAGAAGGATTATTCCCTGCTATATTGGGGCATGAAGGTGCGGGTGTTGTGGTAGAGGTGGGTGCAGGTGTGACAAGCGTCAAAGCTGGTGATCATGTTATTCCTCTTTATACACCGGAATGTCGAGCTTGCGAGTATTGTCTCTCTCAGAAAACCAATTTATGCCAAGCCATACGAACAACGCAAGGCAAAGGACTGATGCCGGATGGAAGCAGTCGATTCAGTATTGGCGGAGAGAAAATTCTGCATTATATGGGAACTTCTACTTTTGCCAATTATATTGTGCTACCAGAAATTGCGCTTGCCAAAATTCATCCTGATGCACCTTTGGACAAAGTGTGTCTCATTGGTTGTGGGGTTACAACCGGTATTGGTGCAGTCATCTACACAGCAAAGGTGGAGGCTGGTGCTAATGTGGTTGTTTTTGGATTGGGGGGAGTGGGATTAAATGTTATTCAAGCAGCACGGCTTGTGGGTGCCAATATGATTGTGGGCGTGGATATTAATCCCAAACGCAAACACTTTGCAGAAAAGCTTGGTATGACACATTTTGTAAACACGACTGAAGTAGAGGGAGATTTAGTTCCCTATTTAGTAGATCTCACCAAAGGCGGCGCTGATTATAGTTTTGAATGTGTGGGGAATGTTCATTTGATGCGCCAAGCACTTGAGATCTGCCATAAAGGCTGGGGTGTTTGCACAATTATTGGGGTTGCCGAAAGTGGTAAGGAGATTTCAACACGACCTTTCCAGTTAGTAACAGGACGCGTGTGGCAAGGTTCTGCGTTTGGTGGCGCAAGAGGACGTACCGATGTACCCAAGATAGTTGATTGGTATATGGATGGTAAAATCATTGTTGATGATTTTATTACACATCAAATGCCATTAGAAAACATTAATGAAGCCTTTGATTTAATGAAGGCCGGTCAATCGATACGCTCTGTTGTACATTTTTAATATGGAATACTTTAAATGCTGAGAATCTTGTCTGAGAGTAAATGTTTTGGTGGCATGCAGAAAATCTGTAGCCATCTTTCTACAGAAACAAAGTGCGAAATGCGTTTTGCTGTCTTTATTCCGCCACAAGCAGCCATAGCACCGATGCCAGTTCTATATTGGTTATCGGGTCTTAGTTGCACAGAAGAAAATTTTATTGTCAAAGCTGGTGCGCAACGTGTGGCAGCAGAGCTAGGCATGGTAATAGTAGCGCCTGATACCAGTCCACGTGGCTTAAATATTGAGGGAGAGTCAGATATCGAGAATGTCGGGCTTGGGGCAGGGTTTTATATAGATGCCACAGAAGCACCTTGGTCGCAAGGCTATCGAATGTATTCTTATGTTGCAAAAGAGTTGCCAGCTTTGATTGAGGCACATTTTCCAGTAGATATGAAGCGTACGGGTATCATGGGGCATTCCATGGGTGGGCACGGCGCATTGATGATAGCGTTGAAGCATTCTGATTATTTTAGATCTGTATCTGCTTTTGCACCTATTTGCGCCTTATCACGCTGTCCTTGGGGTGAAAAAGCCTTAAGACATTATCTGGGAGCCGATCAGCTAAAGTGGCAGAATTATGATGTTGCTGCTTTAATTGCAAAGCATGCCTGGCGTGGCGCAGAGCTTCTTGTGACACAAGGAAGCAAAGATCCCTTCTTAGATACGCAGCTCAAGCCAGAATTATTAAAAGCGGCTTGTGAGCAGGCAGGTGTTGCGTTAAGACTTGATTGGCAAGAAGGTTACGATCATGGCTATTTCTTTATTGCAAGCTTTATTGAAAAACACTTGCGTTTTCATGCTGGAAATTTAAATGCAATAAGCTGAGATTTGAGCGGAATATTATCCCGCGCTTATTGCTAAGCGCAGGGTAATAATACAGCAGGAATTATACAACGAAGTTGTATTTCATGCCGAGCATGAACATGCTAGAAGAAGGAATTAAATCGAATGAATAGCTGTTTTTCTTGAACTCATGTGCTAAAGAAAGGTTCACATTCAGATCTTTGGTAAAATCATAACCTGCACCGATCACCGCTTTTGGAACAAATGTACTGTGAGAAGCAGCATCACTCATGTTTAAATAATGATAAGAAATTTTATTTTTGGTGTAAGCAGTACCAACTTTAGCAAACACATCGAATTTCTGTGTAGGATAAAAATCAAGCACACCTAATAAATCAAAGCTATGACGTTTGAACTTTAGGGTTACATCGTCATAACGTACTTTAATGTTTCGATTAAAATTAAAACCTGTTTCAACGCCTGCTTTGGTATTGTTGGCAACGTTCCACAAGTAACCGGCAGCAATACGTGCACTTAATTTTGTGTCTTCGTCGTTATCAAAAATATTTTTCCATATGTTGTTATTTTCGCCTAATCCATAAACGCCCACTTCGCCTAAGACATAAGGTGCATCAGCATGCGCATTCATGCCAAACATCATAAACAAAGCAATCGAGCATAACGAAAATTTGTTAGTTATTTTCATAGGATACCTATTTTAATATTATTATATTTAACAAACACACAATACTTTGTTGCACATATATTATGCAGTGCAAAATCATGTGGTCTCGCATCCTAAAGTAGTTAGATTTCCTATTGCAACCTTTTTTACAGGACACCCACAATTATTTTCATGACATTTCTAGATATTATTAGGACAGCCAAAGATATTTATTGGGACAGCCAGGTATAGTTGTAAATTAAGTATATAAATATCATGAGATTATATTTTTTAGTTCACTTGAATTCGAAGATATGATTTAAGTTTTTTTATTAACTGATTTTAACAGGCAATCATTGCGTGATTGGTACTATACCTAAAATGGAAATGAAAAGATTAAGATTTCAAACTAATAATTGACGTTCTATTAAATAGTTTGTTAATTAGCAAAAAATAAATCATGGCTCGCAGGATAAAATCAGTGAGAAAACATTTCTAAGATAAGAATAGAAGACAATATACTAAGCTTCTTTGGCTTTGTTCATGGATGGCTGTTATTTGTTATGAAACTAATCACATTATTTTTATCCATTGTTTTATCGACATGTGTTTTTGCACAAACAACTGATACGCGCCCCAAGATAGGCCTTGTCTTAAGTGGGGGAGGCGCAAAAGGAGGCGCTCATATTGGTGTGTTGAAAAAAATTGATGAAATGCAGATCCCCATTGATGTGATTGTGGGTACTAGTATGGGCGCAGTGGTTGGTGGTTTATATGCTGTTGGTAATTCTGCTCTTGAAATAGAAAAAATATTAAGCGCAGTTGCTTGGGATAGTATTCTCATCAATAAAATAGATAGAGATTATCTCTATTATCGAAGAAAAAGAGATGATGATTTATTTCTTATTCGCCAATTAATTGGTTTAAAAAATGGTAGAGTTCGTTTTCCTCAAGGCGTTGTTCAAGGACATAAGTTATACCAAGCCTTTAAAAAAGAAACGATTGTGCATGAACCTTTAAAAAACTTTGATGCCTTACCTATTCCCTTTAGAGCTGTTGCGACAGATCTAATTTCAGGACAATGTGTTGTCTTATCGCAAGGGGATCTTGCAAATGCAATGTATGCAAGTATGGCAGTACCTGGTTTATTCTCTCCTGCTATGATTGATGGCCAATTATTGGTCGATGGTGGTGTAACAAATAATTTGCCGGTTGAAATTGCAAAAGAAATGGGTGTTGATATCGTGATTGCTGTAGATGTAGGGGCGCCTATGTTGAGCAAAAATCAAATTGAGGGCTTTGATTCAGTATTAGATCAGTTAACCAATATCTATACCCAAGAAAATATGCAACATAGTCTTCATCTATTATCAGAAAAAGATATTCTTATCTCGCCAATGATGAAAGAAGTAGGCACTTCAAGTTATGATCAATTAGCAAAAGCAATTCAATATGGAGAAGAGGCAACAGCTCCAGTACAAGATAAATTAACGCATTTAGCCTATGGTTTGAATCATGCAAATCACAACCTAACACGCCTTTATATAAAAGGTGTTCATATTCAGAATGAAACGGTGCTTAATACTAAAACATATCAAGCCTATTTACCAATATGCCCAGGTTATTATACGCCGGCAGAATTGGATACTCACATCAGTCGTTTATATGGTCTTGAACTCTTTGAAAAAATTGAATATAGCGTTGATAATAATATTTTAATGGTGACGCCCCATGAAAGAAGTTGGGGACCTACTTATATCCAAGGCTCTCTTTTATTAGGTACTGATTTTGAAGGGAATAGCAATTTTAGAGTTGGACTGGGTATTACAAAAACGCTGATGAATGCTTATGCAGGAGAAGCACGTTTATTTGGTTCAATTGGTGAGGTAAATGGTATTCTTGCCGATATTTATCAGCCTTTTACGCGTGATCTTGCCTGGTATATTAATCCACGTGTGGGTTATATACAGCAACCTTTTCATCTCTATATTAATGATGAGGCTTTTGCACAATATCTCCTTGCTACGATGCGCACTGAATTCGGTATAGGCCGAAATTTATACGAATGGGGGCGGATAGAAATTGGTTATGGTAGAGCCAATAGCTCAGCACGGCTTAAAGTGGGTAATGGTTTTCCTGATGGCAATCAGGATGATGGTTTTGTATATTCGCGCTTTGAATGGGACACCTTAGACAATTCCTTTTTCCCACATGAAGGAAGCATTGGTACAGCACAATATTATTGGTATAAGAAAGAATTTGGCGGCAATACTGATTTTGAGCAATTTCAAATACAAGGGGCGCTTGCACAATCAGTAGGTAAACACAGTGGTGCTATTGTTGCAAAATATCAAACAACGACAGTAGGAGAAGCGTCATTTGATGCACAATTTACCTTGGGGGGATTGTTCAGACTGTCGGGCTTGGCTGAGCAACAGCTTTTTGGTCAGCATGCGGCGCTATTAACTTTGCTCTATTATTATTCATTAAAAGATGTTCAGGTGATCCCTAATTATCCTTTTCCGCTGTATTTAGGAATGTCTTTGGAAACAGGAAATACCTGGCAAAGTAGAAGTTCTATTCGCAATCATTCATTTAGAAAGGCTGGGAGTTTATTTTTAGGTTTTGACACAATCATTGGGCCTTTTTATTTAGGCTATGGTTTTGCTGAAAATGGTAAACGTGCTTTGCATTTATTCATGGGCAGACCTTTTTGATTAAGGTTATCATTGTTTCAAATCTTACAGATGTGTAGTTGCACTTCTGTAAGATTCTGTCTTTTCTCTTTCTCTTTCTCTTAAATATAAATGCATCCTTATTCGTATTGGGTCAAATTTAGAATAATTATTCATCATTTCAATATTGTTCCTATGCTATAAAAATGATACGTTTAACTTAAGTTTATATAATTATCATAAACTTGGAGATAGGTCATGAACGCAGAAAGTGCATCTGTATCGAGTGTACTGAAGAAAGGCTATTCGCTTTATTTTAAAATGTTACCGATTTTAGTTGCACTAGGTCTTATTATCACCATTATCGGTGCTATTAATCTTTTCTATGGAACAACAACTGCTGAGCCTGCTCAAGGAGGCATATCAATTATAGGGATTGTGGAATTCATAGTCACTTGGTTTATTGGCTTGTCACTGTATGCTGTTTTGATTAAAGGTTATTACAATCAAAATGTGGATATTGGTGATGCGTTGATTGTTGCATTGAGAAAATTCTTTCCTGCAATTGGCGCAATGATTATTGCAGCTGTTATTGTATTGGTTCCCCCTGTAATTGTAGGTGGTATAGGCTTTGTTACAATGGGTGGCGCTGCTCAATTACTACCTGCTCAATCAAAATTAGAAAATGCGCATCAAATATCAGCATATAACAAAAATATACAGCCTACGATATTTAAGATAGATTCTCAGCAACCTCAAAAAATATATACGCATGCGGATACAAGTGTAAAATATCAATCCTCTCAACCTTCCTTGAGGGATGTATCTGGTTCTATGAATCAATCAATACAGCCATTCTCCACAGCTATTTTTCTATTGGGTGCTGTGTTATTGCTCTGGTTTATATATTTCTCTGTTAGATTAGCTTTGATTATACCTTTGGTAGTGAATCAAAATAAAAGCCCATTTGTTGCTGTTAAAGAAAGTTTCAGATTAACAAAAGGGCGCTTTTGGAAAACTTTTGTGGTTGTCTTTGGGGCAGCAGGACCTTACGTGTTTGCCTTTTTTGTACTCGGTGTTGTGTGCGGTCTTGTTTTTCCTGAACATACTGAAATGGCACTTGCTATCGCTATACTGATTGTTCAGCTTGTGCTTGCACCTATCATTCCTGCTACGATTACAGCCTATTTAGAAGCTTTGCAGCCCGCTATAATGGGGAGTTGACTATGTTTTGGCTCCATGGTTTTTTTATACACAATTATGATAAAAAACTTAGTAAAAATTAATTGTTTTATTATTTCTTATCTTTTCTGAAGCTACCACGGCCGCTGTTTTTGGGGCTATTTGAAGTTGTAAGATCTCTCATCTTGTCTGTGAGATCCGTTAAATCTATTCTTATGTGACTGTTTTTGCTTCTTGTTCTGTTTCTGTTTGGTTGTTGCTCGAAATATGTAATGTGGCTTGTCGGCGCAAATAAATTATTTAACTCAGGAAGTAATTCTAACTGTAATTGGTCGAAAGGGCGCTCATCATAGATTGAATAGCTAGTATGTGTATTAAAGTGTGAGCAAGCTAATATTTTATCTGAAAAGATGGAGCAAAGGAGAAAAGAGAAAAAATTCACTTGATGAGACAGTGCAACAGATCCAATCACATCATTTTCTTCACTTTGAAAATTAAAAGCTTTTTCAAAGCCAAGCGCGCTGATAAAATAGGGGGCAAAGTAATGACAACTTTTTTGGGTTTCATCACAATCAAAACATTTATTTTTAAAAATATGTAATATTGTATGCAGTGTCATGGCAATATCGGGTAGTTCGATCTGAATAAGTGTGCCCATAAAATTTTCAAAAGCAGCTCTCACCTTTGCTTGTAATTCAGATTGCATTTTTAGACTTTTTAATTGTTGATCAGACATGTCTTGTGCATAAGGCTCTGCAAATGCTTCATAGTTGTAGAGTGACAATTTATTGGTTGGAACATTTTGTTTTTGTAATACTTCTTTAATAATTTGAAAATGTTTAAATAATTCTTCCGCTATTTCGCCGAGCGCTTTATGAAAAGCTTTCTTGGCCAAAGTGCAATTCATAAATTGATCAAAATCGCATGAAAATAAACTTGTATCTATAAAAGCAGTAAAGATAATGGTTGCTAGAATATGATCGGGGTGGGCTGTGTTTTCCTCTGTTTTAGATAATGCGGCATTTTCAGATAATGAGCTATGAATCTCTTTACAAAATAAAATGAATTTTTGCTTGGATTTCTCACTGGTGAGATTAACACATTTAAGTCTTTGTATAATTTTTAAATAGAGACTACGATCTATATTATAACGCAGTAAATCCTGGTGAGATTTTTGAATGAATGGAAGAAGTGCATTCGTGAGAAAAATTAATTGTGTGCGGTTAATTTTTTCTATAGATGGGAGAGAGTTGATTAGCTTGTTATTTGGGCTCAAAGACTCTGCTCCAATCATGATATGCTCTCCTTGCGTGCTCTATTTCAGATTAATAACTTTTATTTTTTATAAGATTGGTTTTCTGTGCTGACAATATTAAAAGTTTCAGATATTTCGTCGTATTGAATAATAGCTCGATGAGAGATTAACTGTTGCTTGAGTTGCTCTACTAGTTCATCCAACAAGAACTCTTTTTCTCCGTAATTTGTGCCTTCGCGTGTTACAAATTCTTCAAGCATACGTCTTAGGCTTGCTGCAGGGATTTCTTTATAAGGGATATCAATTGCCATTTTATCTACTTTTTTGATAATTATTTATTCTTTATTTTTTTATGAAACGATATGATTTATTAGTATAAACAATTACCCCCTGATAGCAATGTTGATTCTTGTAATTTTAATATTATTCAAACGGTGTAGATGCATCAAATGTGTTTTGCATTTGGTCAGCAGAGCAAGAAAGCTGGTCATTTTTTGATTGATTGAATATTACTGTTTCCATACTATTTAATAGTTTTAGAAATAGCACGGGATAGATTTTGTATGTTAGGCGACCAGAAGCTATCTACTATTGGTAGTATAGATGAAAATTTTTTAGACAATGCTTTTATTGCGATAAATAAAGATGAGATAACGCGAAGTTATATTCAATATATTGAAGAACAGCATATCTCTTATTTTCGTAATGCACCAAGTGCCGAAATGGGTGACACAGTCCCGTCTATTGTAACGCGTCATTCTCAGTTTGATGCAGAGCATCTCGATGGTATTTTACGCTATTTAGTTGGTGCGCGTGCACATTTAGTAAATACACTTGGTATTTTTCCCGTCTTTAATCAAGATGCATTCTATCGATTGGCGCAAGATTTTGTTGTAAATAAGATCTTAAGAGAACCATATTTTAAACATCTTGTTAAAGATACAGAGCCATTGGTTGAGCGTTCTGAGGTAAAAGATTTTCCTGAGCTGCTTGAAGCCCGAGATTTAGAAGAGGCGAAGCGCTCAGCACAGGATAGAGAGGCAAATCAAGAGGCAGCTAAAATTTTAAGAGAGAATGGCATAACGTCGGATGTCTTATTGCTATATTATTTGGAAGGGATTGCACGAAGTGAACAATCCTATCTTGGTAATAGAGAGAGAGAAGATGTTTTATTTGATCGTTGTGATCAATTTATTATACCTTTTCGAAAGGATGGTAATCATTATACAGTTGCTGTAGTTCAATGTACGCAAAAGGATGAGCAGCGATGTGCTCATATCAAATATTATGATTCTTTAGGCGCTGGTTTGGATGTTAAATACAAATCTCAATTAGCGAAATTTTTTCTCAACATGGGTTTTCCTAAAGTACTTTATAGTAATTTATCGAAACGTGAACAAAAAGATAAATATAATTGTGCTATCTTTGCAGGTTTCAAAGCAATAGATATCGCAAATATGCATGTTGCGAATGATGAACGGTTATTAGAAAATTTAGACGCTGATTATGTGGCGCTATTTGATTATGCTCGTTGTCGTATCGTAGAGATGTTGAGGGAAAGCGGCTGTAATATATCACTTTCTCCAGAATTCACTCTGCTCCTGAAAGAAAAGCAGAGAGTACGTGAATTACAAGATGAATGCGAAGGCTTGAAAAACACAGGATCTGAAACTGCAACTCAGTCAGAGACTGGTGGCGGAATATTTTCTTGGTTTGGCTCCGTTATAAATAAATATACGCCTTATTTTGGAGGGGCAGCAAGTAGTTCTCAAAAAAGAAGTCGTGAAGAATTCGAGCGGGATAATATGCATGAAAAGAAAACTACAGATAAAGAAGACTGTATTTTATCAGTAGCAAAGAAGCCCAAAAAATAGATATTATAATGCTTAAATAGAGCTATCTGTTTTCTTGGTTTTGTAACTAAAAAATCATTGGCTCAATGGCGCATTCCATTTACTTACAAGGATTTTAAGATGAGCAAAGCAATATTAATTACAGGCTGTAGTAGGGGTATTGGTTTAGAGTTTGTAAAAATATACGCCCAATTAGGTTGGCAAGTATATGCAATTGTTCGAAAAAATAACGCTGAATTTAAAAAAATAGCAGAGAAATATAGTAATATAGAAACGATTACTTTTGATGTTACACATTTTCAAGATTATGAAAAATTAAAAAAATATTTTGAAACCAAAACCATAGATATCCTTATTAATAATGCCGGTATTTATGGTGAACAAAACCAAACCATTGGTAATCTAAATATAGCTGCTTTACAGCAAGTCTTTATGACAAATACCTTTGCACCCATCTTAATGACACAAACAGTGCTGAATGCTATTTTAAGAGGAAGCACAAAAACCATCGTCAATATTACCAGTAGAATGGGCAGTATTGCAGATAATACATCTGGCCAATATTATGCTTATCGTTCGAGCAAAGCAGCGCTCAATGCAATGATGCGAAGTCTACAAGTTGATTTGCAAGAGAAAGGTGTGAAGGTACTGGTTCTTCATCCTGGTTGGGTGAAAACAGACATGGGTGGGGAAGATGCTTTAATTGATGTGGAAACTTCAGTAAAAGGCCTATGTGACGTGATTGAGCAAGCACATGATTTGCCAGAAATGTTTTATAGCTATCAAAAAGAGTTATTACCTTGGTAAGTGAAAGAGTGCTTGGATTATTATGAAATCGTATTCACAAAAAGAGAAAGCAGTATGTCGAATGATTTAAACAGAAATAATGTTTTTACCCTAGCCTTTAAGGTACGAGATTATGAATGTGATATGCAAGGAATTGTTAACAACGCTGTTTATCTAAATTATTTAGAACATACTCGGCATGAATTTCTAGATAGCATTGGCTTGAATTTTAAGAGCCTTATTCAAAGAGGAATTTATTTGGTAGCCATGGAGTCGCAGCAAAAATATAGAAAATCTCTTGAGTCTGGTGATGATTTTACTGTGAGCTGCTATATGATGCTTGAATCTAAACTGCGTATTAAATTTATCCAAGAAATTCATCATTTTGAAAAAGGTTTGGTTTTACAGTCATCACTAATAGGCGTGGCTATTGATAGTTCAAAGAAACCTATATTAATTGAGTCTGTTTTCAGATCTGAAATTATAAGTGATTAAAAAATATTCTTATGATAAAGAGACGAGAATAGAATGTTTAAATCGTATAGAATTATTTAAATTGCGTGAGCATTTAAATACAGAGCAATTGCCAATTACTTATATTGCATTGCAGGATGGCAAGCCTGTTGGTACAAGCTCTTTGCGAATAACGGATGGCATCCGACCTGATTTAATGCCTTGGTTAGCATCTTTGTTTGTATTGCCAGAATATCGTGGCAAAGGTATTGCTCAAGCGCTTATTGAAACGGTTAAGCATAAAGCGCAACAATTAAAATATCCAACTTTGTATCTCTTGGCGTTTGATCAAAGTATTCCACAGTGGTATGCAAAATTAGGTTGGCAAATCATCGGCGATGATTTTCTTCACCATCACCCAATAAAACTTATGGAGATCCCTTTATAAAGGACAGCCACATTAAGTTGATTCACCCAAAATTTATACGCTAGAATTCTTTTCAGTAAAAGGGAAATTATTTTAGCTTATGACCTTAGCCCGTTCAGAACAAATTGATTTAGATGCAACACCGTATTATCACGTCATGAATCGATGTGTGCGTCGTAGTTTTCTCTGCGGTTTTGATGAATTAACGCAAAGAGATTATTCACATCGTAAAGCGTGGATTGTCGATCGATTAAAATATTTAGCCGATATTTTTGCCATCAAAATCTGTGCTTATGCAATTATGAGTAATCATTATCATGTTGTTTTATATGTGGAAGAAAAACAGGCACAAGCTTGGTCAGAAGAAGAAATTATTCATCGCTGGTCAGCTATTTTCCCAAAAGACGCCAAAGAAAATAAACATTTAAAGCAAAAAATTCAGCTTTGGAAAGAGCGCCTTACCAGTATCAGCTGGTTTATGCGTTGCTTAAATGAAAAAATAGCGCGAGACGTGAATGACGAAGATGATATGGCTGGTCGTTTTTGGGAAGGGCGCTTTAAATCCCAAGCCTTATTAGATGAAGGGGCACTTTTAAGTGCTATGGTCTATGTTGACTTAAATCCAGTGAGGGCAGGCATTGTTAAAACGCCCGAAGAATCAGAGTTCACCTCTATTTATGAGCGTATTCAGCATATTTCTAAGCAATTAACAGTTAATAAACCAAGATCTATCAAGCAACAAAAACGTGAAAGTGCGGGTGTATATAATAATCTTTCACAACCCAAATCTTTGGTGCCTTTTACAGATATTTCAACACATTATTCTCATGCCATCGATTTTAAGTTGGTCGATTATTTGGAGCTTGTGGACTATACGGGTCGAGTTATTCGCGATGATAAAGAGACTGGTTCTATCCCTGAGCATCTAGCCCCTATCTTGACTCGATTACAATTCAAGCCTACAAACTGGGTGTCATTGGTTAAAAATTTAGGTAAAAGTTTTTCTCATGCAGTGGGAAGTGAAATTTTACTACTGAATTTTGCGAATGCCAAAGAGGGGCGGAAAGGCTTAAAAGGCATTACCCAAGCAAAGAAAAGCTATTCTAATATATGCGTTGCTTAGTTTAATATCTCACTTCATTATTTCTTAGTATTTCATACGAATGCTTAGAATTCAGCATGAAAAGCATTTTCTGCTTAACTTTTATTTCCAATTCACATCAGAAAAGAAAGTATAAAACGGTGTTTTTACAGAAGATTTAATTATGGCTGTCCTTAATAAATCTATAAATATAGATGTGGCTGTCCTGAAAATATAACTGGATGTCCTGAATGAGGATCTATATTTTTATACAGTTTTTATTCTTCATCTCACATACGCGGGATTATCTGTTACACTGAACATAGGTTAATAATATTTTTATTTTCATATGCATAATATCGCAAAATTGTACTATAAAAGTGCACAAGATCTAGGATTGCATCCAGTCCGCTTGGAAAGAGAGATGGCTGGGTTCTATTTTACTTTGGGAAAAAATGTATATTATTTTCGAGGCGGTTTAACACCGTTTAATAGCGTTGTGAGCTCATCTATTGGTGCTAATAAATTTAGTACAAATAAACTGCTTGAGATGGCCAATATTCCAGTACCCAAATCAACAGGCTTTACCTTAGAGCAGTTTAAAAAGAATGGCTGGAGCACAGAAGATTTAACATATCCATTGGTTGCAAAGCCAACTTGGGATACCGCTTGTGGTTATAAAGTGGTTTGTAACATCAAAGATGAAGAAAAATTGATGGAATATGTTAATAAATATATTAAATTAACTAAATGTATTAGCTTAGAAGAATACCACCCAGGCTTACGCTCTTATAGAGTTTTGGTATATTATGGTAGGGTTATAGGGCTCGTTGAGCGGATTCCCGCCCATGTTGTTGGTGATGGGAAAAATGCAATTCGTGAATTAATCAAAATTCAAAATGAAAAAAGAAAATCCCAAAAAAAGACGATTCCGACAGGGCCAATTTCTTTAAATGAAGAAACTTGGACTATTTTCAAAGATTTGAATATCAGTGTTGATACAGTACCTGCAGCAGGAGAAAAGATACCTTTGCGCTATATCTGCAATTCAACACATGGTGGCACCTTTATAGGTTTAAATCCCAAAATTGTGTGCGAAGATAATCAAAAATTGGCTGTGCGTGCAGCCGAAGCCTTAGGGTTGAATCTAGCAGGCTTTGATGTATTGTGCGAAGACATCACACAGCCTATTGCTAAGACCAGAGGTGTATTCATTGAAGTGAATGTTGATCCTGATATCACGATTCATGAAAGTAACAAAGAAGGATTTCCGCAACGCGTCAGCAAAATAATGCTTAAAAAAATAATTATGGAACATCCATTTTTATATTTATATGAGCAAATAAAGCACCACAAATATGCAAGCATGTTTCTCCGACTCTCAAGCGTACTTGCCTTATTTGCAGGCTTGATGTGGAGCATTCGTTATTACACTCAATAAAAATACTAAAAAAAAGAGATTGTCATGGATGATTTACTGCGTGATTTTGATACAAAAAATAGAGCTATCAAAAATCTAGGAGCTTTTTCTTCTACCTATATGCCCAAAGAAGCAGAAGAAATATTTATAAAATTTTCATCTATTAATGCCGTTGATAGTTGTGCATATCCTGAAGTAGAAGAGATGTCGCAATATTGTGGTAATTTTCTATTAGATATGTTTCATGCCTCTTCTCCTGAGCGATATCAATTTTTTCCGACATCGGGATCTTCAGAGGCAATTTTTTTAGCAATTTTATTGTTTAAAAATTATTGGAAAGCGTATCATCCAGATAGCACGATAAAACCTAATCTAATCATTCATCAAACCAGTCATGTTGCTTTTATTTCAGCTGCGAAGGCACTTGATGTAGAGCTTAAGATCGTAGAAAAAGACCATGAAAGCCTCACATGGAATTTATCTCAACTTAAAGAAAATATAGATAAAGGCACCATTGGTGTTGTTTGTACTTTGGGGGCAACAACAACCTTGGTGATGGACGAAGTTGAGAAAATAAATGCTGTTTTAGAATCAATATCCGGTCACTCAGACTATTTGATTCCTATTCATGTTGATGCTGCCAGTGGTGGGTTCATTGCACCTTTTATTTACCCTGATTTTATATGGGACTTCCGTCTTTCTCATGTAAAATCCATCAATGTATCTAGCCATAAATATGGCCTGGTCTATCCAAGTTTAGGGTGGTTGTGTGTTGATGAAACAATTTGTGATGATAAATTGAAAAATGAAAATACCTATTTAGGGAAATCGATGAAGCGTTTACCCTTACATTTTTCTCACTCTGCATCACATGTTGCTACACAGTTCTATCATTTTAAAAATTTAGGCAGGTCTGGATATGCTGATATTATGCAGGATTTATATAGAAAAAATAAATTAATTGTTGAAGGTTTGAAAGAATTTCCAGAGCTTGAGATGATAACACCGAGTCATTTATTCTCTATCCCAGGTGTTATTATGCGAGCATCCAATCAGAGACAGGATGATCTGCGTTCGCTTTCTCAATATCTTATAAAGCTAGGTTGGCATTTACCAGTCTTTAACAACAATGCAGTGAATCAAGGCGCATCACAAACTTGGGCTGCAAGAATTGTGATACGCTATGGATTGAGTGATGATCTTATTTGCCAATTATTAGGCGATATAAAAAAATATTTTTCGAGTAAATTTTATTAGAAGCGGTCTCAAAAACGTTGCAGTTCTTTTTGCGCTGTTCACGTTTTGAGCCAGCCTCTAGGGTTTTTGACCAACTAAAACAGAAAATACATTGCTAGCACGGCCGCGATGAAGACTTGCAATCTTAAAACCAACATTTGCCAATAGTTCTTCATATTCTTTGCCTGATTTAAAAACAGCAGCTTCAAAATTATCCCAAAAGAGATAGCGATATTCTAAGACCAATGAGCAATCACGATTTTCTTCAAGAAAAGCTTCTGTAATGGCAATTAAGCCACCTGTTTGGAGTGCTGCATATGCTTTATGCAATATCATGATTGAGGTTTCATGTGACCAATCCCATAATACTCTAGAAAAAATCATAAGATCAAAGCCCTTTGGTAATTCATTATCGTTTAAAAAATCACCAGCAATGACGTTAACACGATCACTTAAGCCTTGTTTTTGAATGTTGTGTGTTGCTAATGTAGCTGCGTGTGGAAGATTAAAAACACATATTTTCAAATGAGGGAATCTTTTTGCTAAATTGCATGCAATGGTTCCATCTCCGCCACCGACATCGAGCACTGTGCTAACTTTTGTAAAATCAAAGTGCTTGAGCAATGCTTCATAAGGTGGAAATGCAGTATCTCTCATCCATTCTTCTAAGAGTTCGGTATCTTGATAGCTTTGAGGTGGCCAATTAACTGAAAATTTAACAGTGGAGCCATTTAGCACATCATGAAAATTTTCTTCTGCAAAGCGCTGTAGAGACTCAATCATGTCAACACATTCTAGCCATATGGGTTTGCCTTTCTCTGCAAGAAATTTTTGACAAAGCGGAGAGAGAGAATAATAAATAATGTTTTCACGAGTTGTTTTTTTGAGTAAATATTCTACGGATAATAAATGGAGCCATTTTTTAGTTCGAAGTGGATGGCTTTTGAGTTGTTCAATAATCTCGTCTTCAGAGTATTCGTTTTTGTGTCGATAGATATCTAATATTTTTGATTGAATCAGTGTTTCAAATAATTTAGCTCTCACGCCACCTGCAAGCGTGCTAAAAGCAAATCGTCTTATTTCATGTGGGAAATCTTGAATATTGTCCATGTAAGCATCCATTTATTGTCATGACAATTAGCTTGGATTGTGTTGCACTTGCTTGTTCCGTTTTATCGTTGTTCTCATGTATTATAGTTCTAAAAAATCTTTCTACTTAAAACGCATATACTACATGTTAATATGAAAAAGAAAAAAACAAGCTTATTTTCTAACTGCTTTCATCGAATGAAAGATGTATATTTAAACATCAAGCTTAATCTAATTTCAAAGCAGTATCCAGTTATGCCCATCATACAATATCCATGTTATAAATCGATGGATGAATTTATAGATACAAAGCAATTAAAAGCAATTGATCAGGAAGTAACGCAGTTTATTGAATCGTATTTAATGACGGAGCAAGCGAATACACGACATTTTGAAACTGGAGAGATAACGCAATTTCCATGGCAAAGTAAAGTGACAAAAAGTTACGTTGTGCAGTTAACCCGACATGCTACGGAATATGATTATCTTGATATTAATAAGCCTGAGTTATGGAATCTAACAAAATATGCGAAACAAGTTCCTCTTTTAATGGCCTTTATCCGCACTTTACCCTTTGAGAAAACAGCGAGAATAATGATTATCTTTGACAAAGGTGGTCATGGGGTAACTGCACATCGAGATCACTCTATTCAAGATCTATGCCATGAATTTATTTGGTTTAGAACAAATTTTAATAAACAATTCTATGTTTATCACAACAAGCAGAAAAAATATATTGAATCGTATTCTGCTTGGTTTGATACTGTCAATCAATTGCATGGTTCTGATCCGGCACAAACACTCAACTTTAGCATTCGAGTTGATGGAATTTTTAATGAGGAGATGCAAAAGAAAATCCCTTTTCCTGCCATCAATCCTGCTTCTCGTTCTGCTTACTGGGCATGTAGGAAGACGGCATCAAGATAAGAAGCTACAGCCTCTAGATTATAAGACTTATGAGATTATCTTTTACGATTTCTTTAGCAATTCTGCCTGCACTAATGGGAAGATTTTCAGCTTCAACATATTGTGCAAATACGATGCGTCTATCTCCTTTTTCTACCCAACCCACGAACCAGCCTGTTTTATAGCTGCCGCCCGTTTTGCCAAATAGTTGCCAATCTTCCCATATTTTTTCTTGTTTAATAATTTGGATAGTATTTTGTTGTGCATTTTTTGAGACGGGTAATTCATTTTTTGATAATTTCTCAAGAAATTCGACTTGCTCTATAGGCGATATTTGCAAAGAACTACCGAGCCAGGCATGCGAAAGACCATCGTTTTTTCCTGGTGTTCCTGACACATCTTTATTGCCATAATTAAATTTATTTGTATAAACAATAAAGTTTTCTTTGCCTAAATGTTTGGTGATTTCTTGTGAATACCATATAACGGAGTATTGCATCCAAGATGTGGGTGTTTGTACTTTTTCATGGAGTTTCATGATAGGGTATTTATTGGGCTGAAAAAGATCGCCTAATTGTTGTTTTAATTCAGGCGTGAATGCTAATTCTGGCTCTTGTGGTGTCTTTAGGATACCAGCATCAAAACCCATCACGGCAAGTGGAATTTTGAACGTTGAAAAAGGAGAATGACGTTTTGTGCACTCACCTTCTTGTTTGATAATTTTACCATTTTCTGTCGCTAGAAAGCAGTTTTCTGAGCTTTGAGCGGTGATTGTAAAAAGAGAGCATACGATTAGGATGAGCCATTTATGCATGATTAGAACCTATAAATAAATTAGAATTAAACTTTCTTGCGAAGTCTGAGCTTGTCTTGCGTGAGAGGGGGGGCCGAAGTCTCATCTATTGAAGACGTATTGATTTGGCCATTTGCATAAGATTCTCTAGATTCTCTGTTACGAGCGATTTCGTATTGAAAGTTCAGTCTTTCTGTTACTTCAAGAAAAATTTCATCTAGAGGAAGTTGTTTTTTTGCTATAAATTGAGGAGGAAAGGGTAAGATAGATTGTTTATCCTCGTGAATGATTGTGCAATCATCACCACTGTCATAGGGAGCGCTTTCATCGTTATGATTGTCTATAAGTGTGGTTGATGGATTCAGTGAGGAAGGCAGTTCTGTATTATCTGATGTTGGTGGCGCTTCGATGTCAAAATCTTCTGTCCCTGAGCAATTAGAAATATTCAATCTTGGAAAAATATGGCCCATGTTACAACCTTAAAGAATATGTCATTCATAAAATAATCAGGAAGTATTTTATGTCAGCTAAATGTTTAAATTGCTAATATACGTCTCAAGCAGCAGTGGTGTCTAGACTCAGCTTAAAATTTAGTACTATTTTATTAAAGGACAGCCAAAGAAAAATATGATTGAAAAATGTTTTTTAAATAACTTAAAATTTGCAAATGGGTTTAATGAAAGTGACAAAGCTTAAAGGCGATAGTGTTCAAAATTTCAAAAATAGTTTCAAGGATAAAGTAATACTAATTACTGGCGCTTCTTCTGGTATTGGCGCAGCATTGGCTAAGGAGTTTGCCCAAGAGGAGGCTAAATTAGCTTTATTGGCAAGACGCCTTAACAAACTTGAGACAATTGCTTCCTTGTGCAAAATGGCAGATAGCCAAGCCTTAGCGCTTGTCTGTGATGTTAGTAAGGAAACAGAACTTGAAAAGGCTGTTGCAACAGTACAACAGCAATTGGGATTTATTGATGTCGTGATTGCGAATGCAGGCTTTGGGGTTGTTGCAAAGGTTGAAAATTTAACGCTCGATGATTTCCAGCGTCAATTTGAAACGAATGTGTATGGTGTATTACGAACACTGTATGCAACTTTGGATGATTTAAAAAAGACGAAGGGCAGGTTGGTGATTATTGGGAGTGCTTCAGGTCATATTTCTATACCTAAGTATGCTGCCTATGCAATGAGCAAACATGCCATTACTGCTTTGGCAGAAACTTTATACGCAGAGTTAGCGCCTTACGGCATCAGTGTAACGCTTATTAGTCCAGGTTTTGTTAAAACAGAGATCCGTAATGTAAATAATTGGGGAATATATCAGGAAGGCACTCGGGATCCATTGCCAGAATGGTTGCGTCTTGATGCAGATAAAGCA
The DNA here is from genome assembly GCA_050252335.1 of Candidatus Berkiella sp. Classification (GTDB taxonomy): domain Bacteria; phylum Pseudomonadota; class Gammaproteobacteria; order Berkiellales; family Berkiellaceae; genus Berkiella_A. The sequence goes on from JBFWLB010000019.1 coordinate 33,588, forward strand.
GCAAAAATTATCATAAAAGCCATACGGCTACGCCAGCGTGAACGCATTATTACGGTGAGTGGGAAATTAGGTGTTATCTTAAATCGCTTATTTCCAGGATTATTACCACGTTTTTTTCGTTGGCAAGCGATGAGAAAAAAATGATAAATCTAGGCTCCAAACAATTTAGCTTGGAGCCTAATTTTTTATTTATTGTCTTTCAACGTAGTATAGCTAGAAATCAAATTACGGTAGTCGGGGATATGGTTGGAAAATAGAGCGCCTAGACCTTCTACATCATTACGCCAATCGCGATGTAACTCGCAAGCAACACCGAACCAGGTCATCAATTGTGCACCCGCATTTGACATACGATCCCAGGCAGAATGTCGTGTCATTTCATTGAAAGTGCCAGAGGCATCAGTAACCACAAATACCTCAAAGCCTTCTTCCAAAGCAGAAAGAGCTGGAAAAGCAACGCATACTTCAGTAACAACACCGGCAATAATCAATTGTTTTTTCCCCGTGGCTTTGATAGCTTTTACAAAGTCTTCATTGTCCCAGGCATTAATTTGGCCAGGACGCGCTATATAAGGCGCATTTGGAAACATGCTTTTAAGCTCTGGTACTAATGGGCCATTCGGGCCACTTTCAAAACTGGTTGTTAAAATTGTTGGTAATTCGAAGTACTGTGCAAGATCAGCTAATGCTAAGACATTGTTTTTAAAAGTATCTGGTTGGACATCACGTACAAGTGATAGTAAACCTGATTGATGATCAACTAATAAGACAGCCGCTTTATTTTTATCTAAGCGAATATAGGGTTTGCTCATAATTTTTTTCCTGTAATGGTCTTTTCGAGGTTTATATTTTCGTTAAAAAATAAGATCTGTTATTTATACATCATGAGTGCATATTGATGACGTTGCGAACAAGCTAAAAAATAGACTATGTAGCTGTAAAAATTCATTGTTATAAGTTTTGTAAAATTTGCTTCTTAGGTTTTCGGCAAATTGCAGAAGGTTTTAACTGTAACTTTTAACATATTGGCGACAAAGCCCTCTATTTAAATAGATGATGTTTGCTTGTGCTTTTCTTTTTTCCTTGAATGACTTAAACGATAAAGTGCAGGTAATACCACGAGCGTTAAGAGCGTGGAGGAAATGATTCCACCAATAACGACTGTTGCCAAGGGGCGTTGCACTTCTGAACCTGCACCAATGTTAAAAGCCATAGGAACAAATCCTAAGCTTGCTACCAATGCTGTCATGAGAACAGGGCGAAAGCGTGTAAGTGAGCCCTCAAAAATTGCATCCTCTAAGGCTTTTCCTTCCTCTATCAAATTCCGGATAAAGGCAACCATAACCACACCATTTAACACAGCGACACCAGAGAGCGCAATAAATCCCACACCTGCTGAAATAGAGAGGGGTATATCTCTTAACCATAGAGCAATAATGCCACCTGTAAGCGCAAGTGGAACACCTGAAAACACAAGTAGTGCTGCTCGGCCTGAGCCAAAAGCCATAAATAAGAGACCAAAGATGAGTAGCATGGCAACGGGAACTACAATGGTTAATCGAGCGCGAGCAGATATTAATTGCTCAAAAGTACCACCAAAATCCAGCCAATAACCAACTGGGAGCGTAATCTTTTCTCGAACAGCTTCTTGCACTTCTGTTACGAACCCGCCCAAATCTCGCCCACGAACGTTTGTAGTGATTACTACGCGACGTTTTCCATTTTCTCTACTTATTTGATTTGGACCATAGGTGATTTCTAGCATAGCCACTTCTTTAAGGGGTACATAATCAGGACGATTTCCTAGATTATTTTGGTTTTCTTCAGCTTGTGGCAATGGAATAGGTAAATATTCAAAGATCTTTATATCTGTACGTAAATCGTCTGCCATACGCACAACAATATCAAAACGACGGTCACCCTCGAAAAGTAAGCCTGCTTTTTTTCCACCTATCGCGACTTCAACGACCTCTTGAATATCTGACATATTAAGACCATATCTGTCTAAAGCTGCCCTGTCAGGTAAGATGGATAGTACAGGAAGACCTGTGGCTTGTTCAATTTTTGTGTCTGCTGCGCCAGGGATATTTTTTATAACTTTCTCAAGCGCTTCCGCTGATTGAAGCAATGTATCTAGATTATCTCCAAATACCTTAACGGCCAAATCACTGCGTACTCCAGAGATAAGTTCATTGAAACGCATTTGAATAGGTTGTGTGAATTCATAATTATTACCAGGGATCTCTTTTACTGCTTTTTCCATTTCTGCAACAAGTTGTTGTTTGGATTTTTTAGGATCTGGCCATTCACTGCGAGGCTTTAACATGACAAAGGTATCTGCTACGCTGGGAGGCATTGGATCTGTTGCTACCTCTGCTGTACCGATTTTTCCAAAAACCTCTTTAACTTCAGGGAACTCGTTGATTCTTTTTTCTAGTATGGCTTGCATGGCAATGGCTTGTGTTAAGCTGGTACCAGGAATACGCATCGCATGGAGTGCAATATCGCCTTCATCTAAACTAGGAATAAATTCTACGCCCATGCGCATTGCTAGAAATAAGCTTAAGACAAGCAATATTGATGCGCTGCATATTATCTTCCAAGAATGAGTAAGACTCCATTTTAAAACAGGCGTATAGGCTGTTTTCGTTATTTTAATGAGAATACTTTCTTTTTCATTCACTTTTCCTGTAACAAAGAGTGCAACAGCTGCGGGTACAAAAGTAATGGAGAGTATAAGGGCAGAAATTAAAGCAACCACCACAGTAAAGGCCATGGGGTGGAACATTTTGCCTTCAACGCCTGTTAATGAGAATATGGGTAAGTACACAACGGTAATAATGATGACACCAAATAAGCTAGGCGTAATGACTTCTGTTGTTGCTTTTGCTGTGAGTGTAAAGCGTTCATCTTGTGTCAGCAGGCGTCCTAATTCGTGCTGCGCCATAGCAAAACGTCGGATACAATTTTCAATGATAATGACAGCGCCATCAACGATTAACCCAAAATCTAGAGCGCCTAAGCTCATTAAATTCCCAGATACTTTATTTTCATGCATTCCGGTGATAGTCATAAGCATTGATATGGGGATAACCGATGCAGTGATGAGTGCTGCACGTATATTGCCTAATAACAGAAATAAAAGAACAATGACTAAAATCGCACCTTCTAAAAGATTTTTTGAAACAGTGGTGATGGTTTTGTCAACAAGAATGGTGCGATCATAAACGGGTTTGGCAGTTACACCTTTGGGTAAACTACGGTTAACATCTTCAAGTTTTTTAGCAACACGTTGTGAGACTTCTCTACTATTTTCTCCAATCAGCATCATTACAGTACTGAGAACCACTTCATTACCATTTTGTGTTGCTGCGCCTGTTCTCAGTGGAGAACCAAGCGCTACATCTGCAATATCTTCTACACGAATGGTAAGTTCATCTTTTTTGGTTACGATGACACGACGTATGTCTTCTATATTTTTGATTTGTCCTGGAACACGGATCAAATATTGTTCACCATTTTTTTCAATATAGCCTGCGCCAATATTGGCATTGTTTTTTTCCAATGCTTGAATGAGATCGTTCAATGTTAAATCATAGGCAAGAAGCTTTTGTGGATAAGGCATTACATGAAATTGTTTTTCATAGCCACCAATAGAATTAATTTCTATTACGCCTTTTAGATTTTTTAATTGTGGCAAAATGATCCATTTTTGTAAGGTAAGGAGATCCATTGGATTGTAATGTGTTCCATCTTCTTTAAGTGCAGTGGGATCTGCCTCAATGACATACATAAAAATTTCACCCAAGCCAGTGGCAATAGGTCCCATTTGAGGTTGCATGTCTTTTGAGAAATCATTTTTAAGCTGTTGTAATCGCTCAGTAATGAGTTGGCGCGCAAAATAAATATCAGTGCCTTCTTCGAAAATAACAGTGACTTGTGAGAGGCCATAGCGTGATAAAGAGCGTGTATAATCTAATTTGGGTAGGCCTGCTAAGACCGCTTCAATAGGGATAGTAATGCGTTGTTCTACTTCAAGTGGTGAATAACCATCTGCTTCTGTATTTATTTGAACTTGTACATTGGTGATGTCAGGTACAGCATCAATAGGTAATTTATTAAAATTATAAATACCGATTAACATACATCCTAAAACAATGATTAAGACTATCCATCGATGCAGAATAGAAAAATTTATAATTTTTTCTAACATAATTTATTCCATTAATGAGCGTGAGAAGCACCAGATTTTTCAATGTCTGCTTTTATAATGAAGCTATTTTCAGTGACGTATTCAGTTCCTGGTTTTAAACCACTTTTTACTTCTGTCCATATCCCATCACTGTCACCTATCTCTAACATATGTACTTCATAGGTGCTTCCTACCTTAGCAAAAACGGCGTTAGAACCTTTAAAGCGTTGTATTGCTGAGGTACGTACCACGAGTGGCACTTCTTTTTTGTGAACCAGAGCTTCACCCTCAATAATCATACCAGGTCGCCATCTTCCATCTTGATTTGAAAGAGGAACAATAGCGATAACAGTTTGGCTTAGTGGATCTGCTGTCGGGAGTAGCATAGAAATATGTGCATTTGATTTAACTGTATTTTCTATAGTTTGTAGTTTTATTTCTTGGCCGGATTGTATTTTATTTAAATCACGTGGAAAGACATGAAACTCACCCCAAACTTCAGACAGATCCGCAATGGTAAACAAGGCATCGCTGTTTGCAACGTCACCTAAATTGGTATTACGTGCTAATACGATACCATTGATAGGAGCAATGATATTGTAGCTTTTTAAGCTTTCATTACTTTCAACACTTGCAAGTGGTTGTCCTACCTTAACAAAATCTCCCCAATTCACATGTACTTGCTTTACAATGCCTGGAAATCGTGCGCGAACTTGGGCAGTTGTATTACGATTTAACGTTATTCTGCCCGTCAGCGGTGTATATTGATTGATAATACCACTCTTTGCTATTTCTGTTTTTATGTTTGACTGTTGAGCGGCTTCTTCAGTTATGTGTGAGCTTGCAGAATTTTCCTCTGAATCATGTTCTTGAGAATCATGATTATGTTCAGAGGCTATTGCAACAGAACTAAATATTGTATTGAGTCCCAATATTAGACTGCTGGTGAATATAGATAAGAAAGCTATAGTGAACTTGGTTTTTCTGATCATTTTTTTCCCATTTCTGTTGTTATGTAGGCATTTCAAATGTCAATTTGTTCAAGTGTTCTGTTAAAACGCTCTAGCTCTGCATGGCTACTATGATATTGCTTCAATGCTTCATAATATTGTGAGTTTGCATCAGAAAGAGTGCGCTGAGCGTCTAATACTTCAATATAAGAGTATTTCCCTTTTTGATATCCTTCATAAGCCAAAGAAAAAGCTTTTTGAGCAGTTGGCAAAATGTGGGTTTTTAGTTGTAAAGCTTCTTGATAAGCACTCTGACAATTATGCCAATTTTCACTCACATATTCTTTAAGGGTGCGTTCAGTATTTTTTTGATTGCTATCAACTTCATTTATTTCGGCTGCAACGCGATAAATATTGCCTTGGTTTCGATCAAAAATTGGTAAAGGCAGAGAAACGCTGAGTACAAAAGCATGATTTCTATTCTCACGAAAATTGCGTATACCCGCATTAAAGGTAGGATCTGGTATGGCTTGGGCTTTTTCGTGTGCAAGATTTGACTTTTTTTCTTCCTTTAGAAAAGCATATTCTCTGAGTTCTGGCGCTTGTTTTAGACACAGATAATAGTGCTCTAAATTCTCAGGTGCGTTGAGATTGAAGAAATGTGCATGATCCAATGATGCTTCAAGATTTGTTGCATCCCAGAATCGAGCTAAGTGTTCTTTTGCTATTTTTAATTGTCTAACGGATTGTTCACGTTTTATCATGCTCATTGAGAGTGCTACTTTAGCTTTATGCAATTGAATCTCTGGTTCACGTGCAGCAGCAACACGTTGAGTGACGTTGGCTAAGATTTCTCTTGATAATGATTCTTGTTCTGTTGTTATTTTTAATGCTTCCTCTGCACCTAAAACATTTAGGTATGCGATTTGCACGTCACGTGCAAGATTGATTTTTTCAGTTTGAAGTTTTGATTTGGCTATTTGCATGGCGGCTTGAGCTGATTTTTGACGGGCTGTGCGTTTGCCCCCTATTTCTATGGTCTGTGAAATACCGTAGGTAAATTCGGAAGCGGCTGTACCATGATATTCATTGTTGCCGGCAAAATTTTCTGCGTCAAATTCAAAACTAGGGTTTAACCGATATTTCGCTTGTTTTTGATTACCATGCGCTGCCTCTATTTGTGCTTGAATAGATTGTAAGCGGGGCGAAGACATAAATGTTTTTTGAATGGCTTGGTTGAGTGTAATGATGTCATTTGATTGATAAGTAGATTCATCATAAGTATGTGATTGGGGAGAATGTGGTTCTTGGGCCCATAATGAAAATATACACAGCCATGATATTGAGCATATACATAATACCCGCATGCAATAATTCCTATTTTTAAAGTGAGTTTTAAGCTTGACAAAATAATGGCAAGATTAAGCAAGGATCTATTATTTACGTGTTTGTAATATGAAGTAAAGGTTTTAAGTTTGTAGACTATAGAATGTGTCTCAATGTGATACAGCATGATAACTCTAAGGTTATATTTATTTTTTGCTAAGAGAGCATAGCGGTAGTCATGAGTCTGAAAAATTGCACAATTATATATGAGGGGAGTACAATATTTAAGTTCAGACACCATAATTATATGGTGAATAATTTACTTAATTAAGATTTTCAGTATGGAAACAGGAAGGCAATTTAATGGGGTCTAATCATAATCACTCTATTTCAAGGAATGGTAAAGAAAAGCCTTTGCTATGGGCATTGATCTTAACCTTTAGTTTTATGCTTGTTGAGATTATCGGTGGTATTGTCACAGGCAGTCTTGCCTTACTTTCTGATGCTGCGCATATGGTTACAGATGTCACTGCGCTTTCGATTGCTCTTTTTGCGGTTAAAATGAGCAAGCGCCCAGCTGATCTGATTAGAACTTTTGGTTACCATCGTTTTGAAATTCTAGCCGCCGCTTTTAATACAATACTTTTATTTTTTGTTGCAATCTATATTCTATATGAAGCATATCAGAGAGTATTTTATCCACCAGAAATTCATTCAATTGGTATGTTTGTGATTGCAGGTATTGGGTTAATCATCAATTTTATATCAATGCGGTTATTAGCAGCAGATAAAAACAAAAGTCTTAACATTAAAGGTGCTTATCTTGAAGTATGGAGCGATATGATAAGCTCTGTGAGTGTTATCATTGCTGCTCTAATTATTTATGCCACAGGGTGGGCTTGGGTTGATTCTGTAATGGCTGTTTTCATTGGGTTATGGATCTTGCCACGTGCTTGGGTTTTGTTCAAACAAAGTATTAATGTTTTATTGGAGGGGGTGCCCGATGGCATTGACTTGAATCAATTGAAAGAAAAAGCATATAAAGTAAAAGGTGTCTTAGATATTCATGAGTTACATGTTTGGGCTATTACCAGTGATAAAATTAGCCTAACAGCACATATCGTGATTGATCCACAATATGATCATGAGCATGTTTTTGCAAATCTTCGAGAAATATTGTTGTCAGATTTTCATATTTCACATACAACCTTTCAGCATGAAAGAGAGAGATGCTTAGATGCAGACGATGTTTGTAGTTTTAGATCTCATTGAAAGATCTGAGCTTGAATGAAAATTTCAGTGTTACAAAAATTCAAAGCATATTATACTATTTTTTTATTGAAAATTTTTAAGCTTATTTGTGTTCAAAAAACACTCAAAAGAGCCTATAAAAACATTCCAAGTTATTCTATTTCTAAACAATACCGTATTAGCCATGAGCCTACGAATCCAGATTTAATTTATGGAGAGTTATCCGTTAAAGATTTTTTATATTTGTGTGCACTTATTCCTAAAAATATAAATTGTAAAATTTATGATTTGGGTTGTGGTGATGCTCGTTTACTTTTAGTGGCTATATTATTTTTTGGAAATTTCAAAGCGGTTGGTATTGAAAAAATTGCAAAATTACAAGAGGCTGCATCGGCTATTGTATTGTCTATGCTCCCTAAAATAAAGAAAAACAATTCTACGCTAAGCATTATACAAGATAGTTTTTTGCATTATGATTTTTCTGATGCAGATATCGTATATATAAATGCTGCTGCATTGACGGATGCAACATGGCAAGCCTTACATGGATTATTTGAAAAATTAAAAGTAGGAAGCCATATTATTACGGTGACTCGTAAATTAGACACGCAGTCATTTTCTCTTATCTATACCGGCATTCATCAGGCAAGTTGGGCGAAAGCTTGGGTATATATTTATTATAAATTCAGATAACGTATAGTCTTTACACATGAATTTTAATCATTTGACAGTTGATAAACCATCTCTATAGCCTCTGTTAATCCACGTGCTTGTAGATGAGAAGGTATATGTGCAGGCTGATTATATAGAGATTGGATGTTCAAATGTGCGCCAAAGAGTCGGTGTACTTCTGTGTCATCTATAGAGAATGGGGGGCCTTGCATGATCGCTTGATTGTAACCAGCCGTAATTAAAAGTATTTGTGTATGCGCTTGCATGAGACTTAAGGTCTTTTCTACATAACCATCACGCATTTCAGCAGGTAAGGCAATCAATGCGGCACGATCATAAATCGCGTCAATAGATCCAATCATTTCTTTGCTGACTTGAAAGTAGTCACCTGCGAACAGACGGATATTTTTAGCAGTGAAAATAGTATAGTCTTCGATTTTTGCTTCTTGATAAGGGATTTGATAGTGCTTGAAAAAAAGTTCACAAGCTTGAAGATTGAGTTCTACGCCAATGACCTGATAGCCTTGCTCAGCAAGCCAGACCATATCCACACTTTTTCCGCATAAAGGTACAAAAATACGTGCATCAGGCTTGAGCTTTAAATGATGGAAGTAGTTTTTTAGTAAAGTGTTAGGTTGTGCTTGATCAAAACCAATTTCATTTTTTTGCCATCGATTGTGCCAAAATTCTTTATGCATGCTACGTTCTCTTGATAATTATTGTGGCGTAATTGAACTACACTTATTAATCATGTCAACTTTCTTATTCTTAACATGTTTTTATATTCATGAGGCTACTGGATTTAATTTCAATTCTAGCTTTATGTCAAGTTAAGAGCGGCAATCTGTATATTTGTAATTACCCCCGAGGAGATACTGCCATGATTAATTATACTTTTACTCAATATTGGGAACAATTTGAAAAGGCACTCATCTCCTTATTTGAAGAATACAATAAACAGTCTACCCAAAAGGATAATGCTTATATCAATTATCATGAGGCTGCCATGGAAATGGCTCGCTTAGGAAAAAAAATAGAAGATGCAAACTTGTATAATAAATATCGTCTTGGTGAGAAAATAAAAAAAACGATTAAACATGGTTTTACAAGTAAAGGTGTGCCAACAATAAATAGCGATTATACGCTTCAATTAGCAAAAATATTTATGGCGCATTCTTGTCTTTTGGCCAGTGGTCAAGTGCATAGCGAGCAAACACTTGTGAATACGCATTTAAAATCTGGTATGGAGACTGCTGCAAAAGATGTATTAACACTAGATAGAAGAATCAAAAAATATGAATCGACAAAAATAGAGACAAATATTCAGAAAACATACTGCAATGCATATCAAACACAAAAAGGCATAGAACAGCAGTCTTTGCATGAAAATAATGCAGAAAAGGCGTTATGGATTGATGAATTGAATAGTCATAATGCTTGTGTACATAAGCGGTTTTAAGTTTTGAGCTATAACCAAATATACTGATAAATATCGTTGTTATTGAAACTAAAACCAGATATTTTGGTCATTTCTAGTGAAAGTTATATTTTTATGCTGAATATGAGTATAGTTTTTTACAAAGGTTTTGAAAAGTGCTAAGGACAAATAGAAATGAGAATTTTAGCCAGCATGATTTTGAGTTTGGGAATTTCAACTAGCATCTTAGCTCAATCTATAGAGTCTATAGAATCTACGGAATCTATGGGGTCTATCCAATCTGCAGATTCTATAGAGCCTACGGAATCTATAGAATCTACAGAAAACCCAGCATCACTTGATGACACCAAGATATATGAAACAGTTCAGATCGGA
>JBFWLB010000020.1:0-42824 GCA_050252335.1 Candidatus Berkiella sp.
AAAAACAAAGAATTTATATCGCCTTGATTGGATTGAGCGCTTTAAGCCTAGCCGTTGCTTTGGTTTTATATGCATTATCACAAAATATTAATTTGTTTTTTACACCAACCGATATCATTGAACAGAAAGTCGATGCAAGTTCACAGTTTCGCTTAGGGGGCATGGTTGTTAAAAACAGTGTGCAGCGTGAAAAAGAACTAAAGGTAAAATTTCGTGTAACTGACTTTAATCATGAGGTTGAAGTGCAATACCAAGGTATTTTGCCAGATTTATTTCGAGAGGGGCAAGGTATTGTGGCCCTTGGCAAGTTGAGTGCTGAAAATAGCTTTGTAGCGAAGGAAATATTGGCAAAACACGATGAAAATTATATGCCTCCTGAAGTTGCTGCTGCATTAAATAAGAACAATCCTGTTGGCAAGTGAGCAACTTACTCATATGCTTGTTCTTAAGTGGATCATGATAGAATATTGAGCAAACCTTAACCTTTTTTATAGGGAGATTATAAAGTGAAGAATGAAGTCAAAGTAGAGAAAAAATTATCAAATGAAGCGCTTGATGCGATTGCTGCCGTTATCATTATCGGTGTTTTTGCTTCTGGTATTGTCTTTTGGCTCAGTGGTATGCCTACTTAAAAGCAGATTGCTTGTGCCAGAAAAAAACCATCAGTGAATATACTGAGGGAGTCATATTTTAAATGAATGTTGTTATTCGCAGTAATTATGGTGATGAGTCGATTGCTTTGATTCAGTGGTTTCATCAGCATAAAGCAGCCAATATAAAAAATATTTTTGTATGTTATATAAATACTGGTTGGGCAGCACAAAACTGGCATCAGCAAGTTGAACGAGGAGAGGCTTTAGCAAAGCATTATGGCTTTCAAGTCGTGCATTTAGATGCGCCTTATAGTTTTGCAAGTTTAGCTAAGCAACGCAACAGCGTTCCTACACCTAAATTTCAGTGGTGTGCAGGTTTTTTAAAAGGGATCCCTTTTCTACAGTGGCTAGATGAAAAAGATCCCGCCGGAGAATGGTTAGTTGCATTACCTAAACGTCAAGCGATATATCGCAAGATTGTGCCAGAATATATTGAGCATTGTGAGCACCATGGCGATAGAACAGTGTGGCATCCTTTGTTGAATTTAGATAATGAACAAAGAAATGTACTACTAAAAGCAGCTGGCTTTAGTCCTTTGAACCATCGTAGTTTAGAATGTGACCCTTGTGTTAATTCAAGCTTGCTGGAAATTAAAAATTTAGCTAAATTAGATCAAGAAAAGGTAGAAATACTTGAAGCAGATTTGAATCAGCCATTTTTTCCAAAATTTAATAAAAATATTCAGCTGATTATTCGAGAACACCTAACTCAAAACGCTCATCCAAAAATGAATTTAAGTGCAGTAGAGGCGCCCATGATGGATAAATTTTCTATGGGGTGTGGGGATCCTTTTGGTTGTGGTCTATAGAAGTTATCTCAAATTTTCGTGGCTCCTTCGTTACAGCTCCTGTTGTGCCGCTCATTTACATCTCTTGTAAACGGCGCTGCTCAAAAGAATTTGCACCTTGGCTGAGCGAAAGTGCTATTTTTTAGGCAGCTTCTAGTCAAAGTCTTTGATTTTTTGTCTTATTGAATCAGTAGGGATTAAAATAGGGAAGTTTTTGTATGACGAAATTGACACTCACAACACTTGTCCTGTTATCAAGTTTATTAACGGCTTGTAATAACTCAAGTTCAGAAAATGTTTCTCTTAATAGCGCAATCAAAAATTATGATAAAAAAAACTATGCAGAAAGTTTGCTGCATTTAAGACGTGCCATACAATTAAAACCAGAACAAGTTGAAGCTAGAAAGTTAATTGCTGATGTGCTTTTGAAAATTGGTGAGCCCTTAGAAGCTGAGCGACATATTCGCAAAGCTATCGAACTGGGCGCACCCAAAAATGAAACACTTGTGTTGTTGGGATTAGCGCTCATTAAACAAAAGAAATACGATGATGTGTTGAATGCCTTAGATGCTGAAGGTGATTTATATTCTGCCCATTCAAAAGAACAGGCTATGATGAATGCTTTAAAAGGACAGGCACAATTAGGCAAAGGTCTGTTGTCGGAAAGTGTATCGTCTTTTAACCGTGCAATTGCCTTGGACTCACATTGTGTTCGCGCATATTTGGGGCTTGCTACTTTATATTTGTCTCAAGATAAAAAAGAAAAAGCAGATATATTGTTAAACAAAGCTTTTGAGATTAACGATAAAGATCCAGAAGTTTTGATTTTTAAAGGAGATTTAGAAAGGGCGCAAGGGCATCTGAAGGAATCCATAAAATCATACTCTAAAGCAATCAACTCAAGTTTGCCAACAAGTTTGGAAAATCAATATGCACGTCTATATCGTGCTTTAGTGTTGGCACATCAATCTAAATTCGAGGATGCATGGAGAGATATTCGTAAAGTAAAGATTATCTCCGGAGAAGGGCTTAACCTTAATTATGTATCTGGAATGATTGCCTTTTTACAGCATGATTATGCAAAATCTCAAAATTCTTTAGAACGAGTGATTAATATTGCGCCCGATCATTTGCTAGCACATTTTCTGTTAGGCACTGTTCATTACATGAGACAGCAACCAGAACAAGCTCGTAAATATTTACTTTATTTTATCAATCAAAATCCAAGCCATATGTTGGCGCAAAAAATGCTCGCAATGGTTGAGTTTAATTTAGGCGATGTTCAGAATGCTGAAGCAAGATTGACTGCCTTGCTTGATACAGATCCCACAGACAGCAATACACTTAATCTCTTAGGCTCGCATTATCCTTCAACGAGTAAAACAGAAAAAGGTTTTAATTTACTTGGAAAATCGTTAGAGGATAATCCTCATTCTTTTGCTGTTCAATTAAAATATGGTATTGGTAGCTTAGAAATGGGGGAGTATCAACTGGCAGAAAAGGCCTTTCACCAGGCGATGCAAATAAATCATGATAGTATGCCCGCACAATTTTATCATTTTTTTAGTTTGCTAAAGCAAAATAAGCCAGAAAAAGCAATTGAGTTTTCAGAGCAACTGCTTACACAAAATCCTCGAAACATAATAGCCAGTAATTTTAAAGGTATCGCATACATTGCCTTAAGCGATATTGAAAAGGCAAGGACACAATTTGATGCTTCTCTGGCAATAGCTAAAGGTGATCCAATGGCGCACTTTAATTTGGCCAATTTGGATTACGCACAAGGAAATAAAGCAAATGCTTTGGTACATTTAAAAACAGTCGTCGAAGAGCATCCTAAGTTTGTGCGAGGGTATTTAAAACTGGCTCAGTATTATAATCTTGAAAAAGATCAAGCATCGGCTCAAGCTTGTTTGCTTAAAGCATTAGAACATGTGCCGAATGATTTACAAGCAAGTCTTGCTTTGTCAAAAATATATGTAACAGAGAAACGTTTGTCTGAAGCTTTGTCTGTCTTATCAAAATTAACAGCTGAGCAACAAAAATCACCTAAAGTACTTTTTGCCTTGGCAGAGATTTATGGATTGGCTGAACAATATACACTGGCGCAGCAAACACTCAATCAATATGAAATGAATTATACGCATCTGATACAATCTGAAAATTATCTTTCTTTAAGAGCATTATTATATAGTAAAGAGGGGCAATTTGAGCGGGCTGCACATTTGTATCAGCAATTACAGAGGGAATATCCTCATCCTCGTTGGATTGTAGATTTGGCAGCTAATTATTGGTTAGCTCAAAAAGAATCTATGGCAATCTCTACATTAGAGAATTGGCTTGATAAATATCCCAAAGATGGCGTCGCGCAAATTAGTTTAGCAAACTATTATCTCTTACTTAAAAATGACAAGGAAGCGCTCAAAGCATACATCAAAGCAGATGGTTTGGTGCCTAATCACCCAATTATCTTGAATAATATGGCATGGTTGTTGAAGGACAGCGATCTCAATCGAGCATTTGAAATTGCGGAGCGTGCTCTGAAACTTTCTCCAAATTTAGAAGATGTGCAACACACTTATAAGGTGATTGCAGATCGGAAAAAAACGCAAGAAAACCAAGGGTAAATTCAGAAAAATTGGAGAGCGCAGCCGATTGCGCTCTCCAGTTTCACTGATTCTCTTCAAACCATTTTATCCATTTCTCAATTGCATTATCCATCCAGCGAATACCTTGCCAATTTGTCTTATTAACCCAACCGACATGTCCTCCACTTTCTGTGATAAGAAGATCGATATTGGGTTTTCGCGGAATATATTTGAAATTTCTTGTAAAAATGATGGGATCATTTTTTGCGTATAAAATAAAAGTAGGTAATTTGATGTGTTCTATAAAGGGCAGTGCACTAGATTGTGTGTAGTAATCTTTGGCATCTTGGAAACCATTTTGAGGCGCTGTGTAGAATTCATCAAAGTCATAAACAGATAAATCTTGAGGAAAATTAGGGACTGAGGTGCCTAGAAATTGATGTAGGGTTGTTACTTCCATAACCAGCTCTTGAGCAAAACGCTTATCTAAAAATTTATTCGGAGGCTTTGCTAATAATTTCACACAGCTATAGAGATCTAACGGAGGAGAGATGGCCACTAAACTATCTAAATTTCCATTATCAAAACCAGATTCACCGCCTAATTTGAGGCTGATGTTTGCACCTAAAGAAAAGCCAATGCAGGTGGTTGCTAATTGTGGGTAGCGTTTGGCAAGCCATTGCAAAACCATACGTGCATCTGGACTTGTACCGGCATGATATAGTTTTTTGGCATGAAATTTTCCGGGCCCGCAACCGCGCAAATTCATACGTGCGACGATCATTCCAGATTGGGTGAGGCGTTGCGTAAGGCGAATCATATATTTAGAAAGATAAGTGCCAGATAATCCATGTATAAGTAAAACAACGCGCTTTGGTTTTATGGATGGTTTGGGAAAATTAAGTGCAATCACAATCTTGTCACCATCTTCCAGCAATACATGTTCTAAAGTTTGGTTGTCTATCATTGGGTTATAAGGTAGACAATAGGCCATAATGGTTTGTTGCAAACCAGTTTGTGCCCAATAGGAGGGTTCAAAATCTGAAATTTTTATTTTATCGAGTAATTGTTGTTTTTCCACAATAGCATTCATTCTAAAAATTAATATCATACCAAAAATCCAGGACATCCAAAATAAGTTGATGCACCCAAAATCTTTGAGCTAGAATTTCCTTCAGTAATAGGGGAATTATTTTAGCTTATGACCTTAGCTCGCTCAGAACAAATTGATTTAAATGCAACACCGTACTATCACGTTATGAATCGATGTGTTAGGCGCAGCTTTCTTTGTGGTTATGATGAATTTACCCATACTGATTATTCCCATAGAAAAGCATGGGTTGTTGATCGATTAAAATATTTAGCTAACGTTTTTGCGGTTAAAATTTGTGCGTATGCCATTATGAGTAATCATTATCATGTGGTTTTATATGTAGATGATCAGCAAGTAAAAAGCTGGTCAGAAGAAGAAATCATTCATCGTTGGGCATCTATTTTCCCCAAAGATGCCAAAGAAAATAAGCACTTAAAGCAGAAAATTGAGCTTTGGAAAGAACGGCTTACCAGCATCAGTTGGTTTATGCGTTGCTTAAATGAAAAAATTGCTCGAGATGTAAATGAAGAGGATGATACTTCTGGAAGATTTTGGGAGGGGCGCTTTAAATCTCAAGCCTTATTAGATGAAGGAGCGCTTTTAAGCGCCATGGTCTATGTGGATTTGAACCCAATTAGAGCTGGGATTAGTAAGACACCAGAAGAATCAGAATTTACCTCTATTTATGAGCGTATTCAGCATATTTCAAAACAAATGAAAATCAATAATTTCAAATCTATCAAACAACAAAAGCGTGAAAGAGCAGACATATATAATAGTCTTGTACAACCTAAGTCCTTGGTACCTTTTGCTAATGTCTCAAAAAATCATTCTCATGTCATTGATTTTAGGCTTTCTGATTATCTTGAGTTGGTAGATTGTACAGGTAGAATAATTCGTGATGATAAAGATGCGGGTTCTATTTCTGAGCGTCTGACTCCCATTTTAACCAGGTTACAATTTAAGCCCACAAACTGGATTGCTTTGGTCAAAAATTTGAGTAAAAACTTCTCTTATGCGGTGGGGAGTGAAATATTGTTGCTTAATTTTGGAAAAACAGGACGAAAAGGGCCCAAAGGCATTACACACGCAAAACGAATCTACGCTAATACACACGTCGCTTAGCTCATCTGATTTTAATGCACTAATAATTTTAAATACAAAAGATTAATCGCTTTTATGTGGATTTCTTTTCTCGTTTTCATGAATCTATGAAGGAAATAATGGGTGGCTGCAAATTAACAACATATTTGGCTGTCCTATATTAATCACTTGAACCAGCAATTAATAAATATGGATGTCCCGAATAATTAAATAAAAAAAGATATGTAATTTACAATCTAATTATACCATTATCAAAAAAGCAGAAATGATCGTTAAATTGTAATACATGATAAAATGCTAAAGAGTCTATTTTGTGCTTAAATTTATAGTCACAGTAAATGAATTTTATGCTGCACAGATACTGAGAAAGAATAATAATATTTAGGCATACACCTAAAAAATGGAATTCAAGTACTCAAGGAAAAAGAATGGTGTTCAAGTCTGGATTGCTTGTTATATTGACCTTCACAATAGCAGGTTGTAATAAATCGGAAACACGATTTTCAGAATCTATTATTCCCGAGACAAGATGTGAACAACTGATTGAATCTATAGGTGCAATGGATGCTTACTCCATTTGTCTAAAAGATGCGCGTGCCAATATTCCTCAAGCGCAGCATGCACTGGGAAAAGCTTTTGAATCAGGCGCTTTAGGAGAAGAGCATAAGTCTTATGCTGTCATGTGGTTTGAAAGGGCGGTTGCAAACCATCATCCAGAATCAGAATTGTATTTAGCGCATTATTATTTATCTAATAATAAAGTGAATTTAGGGGTTCAGTTATTAGAAAAAGCAGCACATCGCTCCGATTTGAGGGCGCAAAAAATATTAGCAAATATGTATTATGAAGGGAAAATAGTTAAAAAAAATATTGCAAAAGCAAAAGCTTGGTTTGAAAAGGCAGCACAAGCCAATGATGCACAAGCGCAATATATCTTGTATCAAATTTTATCGCAATCTGAGCTTTCAGATGATGCTAAAGGACAGCAGTTATTATTGGCGTCAGCAAAAGCGCAATTTATTCCTGCAATGGAAGTGATTGCTGAACAAAAAATTGAAGCTAAAGCTTATGATGCAGCTGCTTTATGGTTAGCTAGAGCGAGTAAAGCGCATTCTTCTAAGGCATCCTATTTACTTGCAAAGCTTGTCATGGACAATAAACTCTCTGCAAACGTTGATGTGGCAGAGTTATTACAAAGAAGTCAAGATTATTCACCTGCAAAAGTTTTGTTGGCAAAATGCTATATTGCTGGAAAATATGTTAAACAAGATATCCCAAAAGCTCAGCAATTACTGAAGCAGGCAGCCAATCAAAATGAGCCTGAGGCATTTTATGAAATTGCTGTTGCTCTTTTGCGTGGAGACTATCCTTGGAAAAAAGATAATGATTTAGCCATCAAATATTTTAAACAAGCAGCAGATATGAATTTTCATCCTGCAAAAGTACTCATGGCTACCTTATTTATTGATGGTAAATCAATTATAGATGATAAAAACCAAGTCATTACGCATTTAGCATTAATGGCGATCAATGGTGATGCGCAAGCGCAGTATAAATTAGCAAAAACCTTAGCTGATTTCTCTATTCCTGTTTATGACAGAGTTGCTTTTTTCTGGCTAGCAAAGGCTGCAAATCATGATCAAAAAGCGGCCTTTTTACTTGCAAATTTTTATCAAGAAGGTATTGGCACAGAAATAAATTTAAATGAAGCTTTTTCGCTTTATCGTAAACTTGCATCAGAACATTATGCTGCTGCTTATTTAGAATTAGCCAAAATGTATTTTAGAGGTACTGGCATTGAGAAAGATGCCTCTCAATCAAAAATGTGGCTTGCACAAGCCATTCAAGCCCAAGTGCCAGAAGCAAAAGAAGTGGCACAAGAAATATTTAAAGAAGGTTTTGATGTTGATATTGCAGAAAATAATGCGGGTGAATTATTAGATTTTGCAGCATATTCTAATGTTCCTTCGGCTATCTATAAGCAAGGTAAAAACTATATTGAAGGGGCAAATGGGTACCAACAAGATTGGAAAAAAGGTCTCGAACTGATTGAGCAAGCTGCTGCACAATCTTATCCTCTAGCGCAAAGAGAGTTGGGGATCATGTATGAAAACGATCTCTATGAAAAAAATGATCTTGAACTTGCGATTGCGTGGTATAGAAAAGCTGCATTACAAGGAGATGAGTT
This sequence comes from Candidatus Berkiella sp., assembly GCA_050252335.1. Taxonomy (GTDB): domain Bacteria; phylum Pseudomonadota; class Gammaproteobacteria; order Berkiellales; family Berkiellaceae; genus Berkiella_A. Next base: position 8,415 of record JBFWLB010000020.1, read on the forward strand.
TTCTCAATATCGTTTAGGGCATTTATATTTTAACGAAAGACTGTCGCCAAATAAAGTAGAAGCTTATGCTTGGGCAAATCTAGCTGCTCAATCTGGCATGCTTCCAGCAGAAGACTTAAAAAACAGCATTTATGAAACCCTTAATCAGGAAGAGCTTGATAGAGGTGAAAATTTAAGTATAGAAATATTAGGAAAATATCAGCGAGAAGAAGATGATGGGGATGATGATGGTAATTTTATCGTAGATACCACGACAACAGATGATGTCCCTCTCCAAGAACTCTCATCGAATAAACGGAGAATCTTTGAACAACAAGTTGTGAGATAAGTGATATCAATACTCTCATTTTATATTTGGAGCAAAAATGCATTTTTTAATGAATGTCTTTAAAGTAATATTCAAAATCATATTGTTTTTTGTATTAGTCGCAATTGGCGGTATGGTGGCTATTCAATTTGCCGACTTGAATAAGCATCGAGATGCTATTGAAGCATCTTTTAAAAAAGCTACAGGCTTTGATATGGATATCAAGGGTAATGTTAAAGCTCAGTTATTGCCTTATCTGGCAACTCAGATTGAAGACATTGATCTGAACGTTGATATGAATGGAGTTGATTATAAAATAGAAATTGGTGGTATTAATTTAAAAATTAACTTATATGCTTTGTTTAATAATGTTATTGATTTTGATTATTTTGAGTTTTCGGATCTAAAAGTTTCTCAAGATAAAAACAAGCAAGCATTATTTGAGCTTAAGAAAGTGCAAGGAGAAATGGAATCAACTCAGGATGAGGTGAAATTTTCCAATATGCTGATTACGCACGATACTGGCACATATCATGGTCGCATTAATTTTATCATGTTTGGTAGCCATCGAAAAGTTTCAGGAAAATTTGAAGTAGATGAGATGTCCATTTTCCCTAAAAACGACAAGTCAAATAATGCTTCAAACAGTTTCTTTTCTTTAGCTGGATTATCTGGATTAAAAGGAAAGATAGTGCTTGATGCTAAGAAATGTTTCATAAAAGAAATTCCCTTTGAAAGAAGTCGTTTTGTTTTTGATTTTAATAAAGAAAAAGTAGTAGTTACAAATACCGCAAAAGTATTTGACGGAGATTATAATGCTCAAGTTACCCTACAACATCTTTCTTCTGCTAAGCCACAATCTGATTTTTCTATCAAGATTGTCAAGGCAAAGGCTGCTGCCATGGTGCAACATTTTAATCCTCAGTTGAAAGTAGCTGGGGGACTTGCAAACTTTGAATTTTCTGGTAGTGCGCCATTAGATAAGATGTCGGATTATCTTAATAATTTAAAGGCTAAGGCTCAATTTTATCTTTCTGATATGGATCTTTTAAGCACTGGGAAATTGAGTGGTAGTATCTCAGATGCTGTTTTTAATATACTGTCCGCAAATAAACAAGATAAGTTAAAGTGCTTAGCTGCAAAGTTTTCAATTAATAATGGTGTTGCGCGTTCAGAGCGGGGTATTGGTTTAGAATCAACGCATTTAATGGGCTTGGGTTCTGCTGATATTGATTTAAAATCCGAAAACTTATCCATGTTGATTGATTTCAAATCAAAAAATAATTCCCCTATTAATCTTGGCAAGTTTGAAGGTGCTGTGAGTGTTACAGGCACAATCTCTGATCCTAAGGTGCGTGTTGATAATAATATGGTTAAGCAGGGAGGCTCTCTGGCATTGGGTTTTGCTACGAGTGGAATCTCTTTGTTGGTAGAAAGCCTGGTTGGCATGGTGCAGTCTGATAGTTCTGCTTGTGAACGTGTTATGTCTGGCAACTAGATTATTGTGTGTAAATATTTACCTCTTACGCCCCATCTTTGAATATGGGGCGGAGTTTTATAGACTCAAAAGGGGGCTTCTGTTGTTAGAGACGTGTCTTTGCTTTTCAGGTAGGTAGCTTTGTATTAAGATAGAGGCATCATCGCAGCCAAGTACTTATTACAATGCTCTCACACAAAAAGAAGTTCAATATTTTATGATGAAGTTAGATACACTCACAATTATCCCTCAGCCGGAGTTAAGCAATAAGCCTAAAACGGAGGAGGAAATTGCTCAACAAAAAGCAAAAAAGATATCTCGATTACAGAAAAAATTATTACATTACACAGGAAAAGCAATTCATGATTTTGAATTGATTAAACCACACGATAGAATTTTGGTTTGTGTATCAGGTGGCAAAGATTCTTTTACGATGCTTGTATTGTTACAGCATTTACAGAAGATAGCTAAGATACCATTTGAGATTTTTTCTTTTACCTTAGATCAATCTCAACCAGGGTGGGATGATTCAAAGTTAAAATTGTTTATGGAGTCTCGTAATATTCCATATACTGTACTGACCAAAGATACATATTCCATTGTTAAAGAGAAGACACCAGAAAACCACACCTATTGCAGTTTATGTTCCCGCTTGCGACGTGGCAATATTTATCGTTATGCAAAGGAACATGGTTTTAATAAAATTGCCTTAGGACATCATCGAGATGATCTGATTCACTCGCTTTTGATGGGGATTTTTTATAACGGTGAAGTGCGTTCAATGCCACCTAAATTATTAACGGATGATGAATCTTTGCTTGTAATTCGCCCCTTGGTTTATGTGCAAGAGCGTGATATTGCTGAATTTGCTTATTTAAGTGAATTTCCTATTATTCCTTGCAATTTATGTGGTTCTCAAAGCAACATGGCCAGAAATGATACTAAGCGTTTGTTGCTTGATTTGGCAAAGAAAAATCCTAAAATCCCAAGTAATATTTTGAGCGCGATTCAAAATATTCGTCCTAGCCAATTAATGGATAAAGGATTGTGGGATTTTAAGGCTTTAGAAAGCAAAGTAAAATTTGAAAATGAATTTTGAAAAGGAATTTGAATGAGCCAAAGTGCTGTTGAAAGCAAAAGCAGAGATAGTAAATTAATTGAAAATCCAATTCGCTTTTCTCAATCAAAGCTTTGGGATTTGCAGAAAAACTATTTTAATACCATGGGTATTCAGGCTTGGGAAAAAGATATCCCCTATTACATTACCAATAATGCATTTATTGGTCATCATTATGCCTATTTGGTTGGTCAATTATTAATTGATTGGTCAAAAAAATACCCTGAAAATACCTGCTTTTATATTTTAGAGTTGGGTTGTGGTATAGGAAAATTTGGGTTTTATTTTTTAAAGTCGCTTATGGAGCTGATCGAACGACAGAATATAAATGCTTCATTTTGCTATATTATGTCAGATTTGTCAGAAAAAAATGTTGAATTTTGCAGAAACAATAGCTCATTGGCTGAGTATGTTCAAAAGGGGGTGCTTGATTTTGCAATATTTGATGTTGAAACAGATTCCGATATATATTTAAAAAATTCTCAAAAAAGCTATTCTCAAGATATAAAAGAACCGCTGATTGTGGTTTCGAATTATATATTTGATTGTATTCGTCATGATTTTCTAAATTTTCAAGATAATCAATACTTGGGGTTAAATTTAGGTCTTAAAAGCCGATTTAAAAATTTTGATACACAAGAAGTAAAATATTTAAATGAACTACGATTCGAATACTTCTTTGAAGCGATTGATTTAGAAACTTATTTCGAAGACAAACATTTAAGACATATTCTTAATGAATATAAAACAGTGTTGAGAGATAAAACAGCACTGATGCCGATCCCCGTTGCTGCAATTAATTTTTTTAATAACATTAATAAATTAACAGATCATAATGTTGTATTTTTAATGGGAGATAAAGGGGCTTCTAAGCTTGAGGTCTTTGCTGCTTTGGATGAAAAATATCGTATGACTTATGAAGGTTGTTATACTTTATTATTCAATTTTCATTTAATGGGCGAATATGTTAAACGCCTAGGTGGGGATGCGCTTCTATCTGAAAATAACAATGATTTCCAAGTATGTATGTATAGTTTGAACAGCCACTTTGATGAGCTACCCAATGTCAAGCTTGCTTTTATCGAGCATATGGAAAGCTTAGGACCTCATGAGTTTGTATCGTTTTTTGATCAATCTGTGCAAAATGCCTATCGATATTCTGCGAAAGCAATTATTACTTTCTTAAGAATGAGTCATTGGGATCCGGATGCCTATGCCATTATTCATGATAGACTTTGTGAGATTATAAAAGCGATGTCATTGTATGAACGCATTAATATTGATCTCGATCTGAAGAAAGTTGAGAAAAATATTTATAATTTAGCGATGGGCTTTGATGCCTATAATTTACTAGGGCTGTTATATCAATATCTAGGTGATGAAGACAAGGCGCTAGAATTATTTAAAAAATCAACGCAAGTATTTCATAATAATGGTGCTAGTTTTGTAAACTGTGCGCTTATCTATGAAAAAAGAAAAGAAAGTGACAAGGCTTTAGATTATTATAAAAAAGCATATGCTATTAATAAAAGTGATGCTTATGCAAAACGTAAGATGTTAATGCTGCAAGGTAATACTTTGCCTGTTATGGTTGGCCCGCTATTTAGATTAAGCCTTGTTGTCTTCGGGATTGTCGCTGTTATCTATTTACTTGCGAAATAATACTTTCTACAAAAAAGCCTCTATAAAAGAGGCTTTTTTTTGAGCACAATGGCATTAATTAGCCGTGATTGCTTTTTCGCATTGTGGGTCTATGCGCTGCATAAGTCTGGTTTGATGGTGTTTGTGTTGGTTGTGTAGGCGCAGTGCGCATTGTTGTTGTGTGACTATGATGACTTGGTGTGAAAGTCTTTGCGGGTTTAGGATGCAATACTGTTGTTTTTGTTGCTGCAGGGCCTGCGTGATACACCGTTGTGCGTGCATGATGGGTAGGTTTGGGGCCTGCGCCATATACAGTTGTGCGTACTTTTTTTGCTGGGGGAACACCAATATGATGCTCTCTTACGTATGTAACTCTACGACCAGATTTAAGTTCATCATTTGCAATACTTTCTGCTATAGCACCAAATAATAATCCAACAAAGGAACTTACGAAAAGTGATTTAATTAAAAAAGCCGCACTCAGTGCTGCGCCACCTGTAGCAAGTGTTAAGCCAAATACAATAGCAGCGGTTGCTGTGCCAAATACTAGACCGACAGTACCACGATTCTTTCTTTTATCATTCTCTGCAACGACTGACGTTGCTTTTGCTTGATCTTCTGTTGTTGGGCCTGCTGTTGCCATGGAAATCCCCTTAAAGGTTTGTTGTAGAAAGTGATGAAAAATTAACAGGTTTTAGGTATTGGTACAAATGTCTGTGACTATTAGATGATAGACGGTAGTGTTCATAGGACATAATGCACAAGTTAGTAGATGAACTGTTTTTGAGCGAGCCAAGTTGTCTGTTGGCTCGCATGAAAAAAAAGCACAATATTTGAGAAACACCGTATTGTTAAGGTAAGTTCTTATTCAGTTTGAGATGCTTTCTTTTTTTAGACATTCTAATGTTGAGCATCTCAACCACAACAGAAAAAGCCATTGCAAAGTAAATGTAGCCTTTGGGTATATGTAATTCAAAACCTTCCCCTAAAAGTGCTACACCCACCAGAATGAGAAAACTGAGAGCTAGCATTTTTAAAGTGGGATGTTCATCTACAAATTCGCCAATGCTCTTTGCTGAAAACATCATGACAAGGACAGAGGTTACAATGGCAATTACCATAATTTCTACATGGTCTGCTAAGCCTACAGCAGTGATAACAGAATCCAAAGAAAAGACCACATCGAGTAAAGCAATTTGAATTAAAATACTTAAATAACTTACTTTTCGAGTGCTGGCATTTGTTTCATGTGCTTCACTGTCGCTTTCGAGGCTATTGTGGATCTCATGCGTGCTTTTTGCCATTAAGAATAAACCACCAATAATAAGGATCAGATCTCTGCCCGAAAAAGACATTTCAAGAATAGAGAAAAGTGGGTTGGTGAGTGTCATTACCCAGGCAATGCTGAACAAAAGTAATATGCGAGTGCCCATGGCTAAACCTAAGCCAATTAAGCGTGCTGATTGACGTTGAGCAGGAGGGAGCCTACCGACTAAAATCGTTAGGAAGATAATGTTATCAATGCCCAATACGATTTCAAGTGCAGTAAGGGTTGCTAATGCAACCCATGCATGTGGATCATAAATCCAAGTTGTCCATTCCATGGAAAAACTCCGTTATTTTATATTGTTAGTTTGAATGAACTGCTTGCTGATCTTTCTCTGTAGGGATCAATAAATGCAAAAGTACGCCAGTGATACCACCTAAGCCAATACCTTCGATTGCAAAGCTGCCCATCCCAAGACTTAAACCACCAACGGGTATTACAAGAATAATACCAACAATAGTCATGTTACGTGGCTTCATCAAGTCTACTTGAGAATGAACTAAAATATGTAAGCCTGTGACGATAATAGCGCCAAATAATAAAATCAGGATACCACCCATGACAGGGCTTGGAATTGCTTGAAAGAGAACAGTTACCTTACCTACAAACGCAAGCAAAATAGCAGCAATACTAGACCAAGTCATAATTCCAGGGTTGAATGTTTTTGTGAGTGCAACACCAGCGGTTACTTCTGCATAAGTAATATTAGGCGGTCCGCCTACACAACCAGCAAACATAGTAGCAACACCATCACCTAGCAAGCTACGATGTAAACCAGGGTGACGTACATAATTTCTGTTGGTTACACCCCCAATGGCTATTACATCACCAATATGTTCAATGGCTGAAACAGCAGCAATCGGTGCCATAATCAGTACGGCTTCGATATTAAATGTTGGAAAACTGAACTGTGGCACTTCAAACCAGGGTGCAGCATAGACCTTGCTTAAATCCACCATGCCATAATATGCGCTTGCAATAAAGCCAACCAGTACACCTACTAATATAGGTACGAGTTGTAATTTACCTTTGCCGAATAGTCGTGTGATAACGGTTGCTGACAATGCAATAAGTGCAACGACAATAGCTTGGTTTTCAGCAAAGAGTTCTACTTCACCGTTGCCGGTATATCCCATTGCCATATTAATTGCTACGGGAGCAAGTACCAAGCCGATACTCATGATGATAGGGCCCGTTACAATGGCGGGGAAAACTCGATCAATGAGTCCTTGACCGCGCCAATAAATTAAAGCACTAAATAGATAGTACATTAAGCCCGCAGAGGCTAGGCCAAACAATGTGCCCGATAAGCCCCAATGTTCCATGCCATAAATAGTTGCTGGTAAGAATGCAAAAGAGGAGCCTAGGAAGGCGGGGATTTGACCCTTGGTTAAAAATTGGAAAATGAGTGTTCCCACACCGGCAGTAAAGAGAGCAACGCTGGGGTTGAGACCTGTGAGAAGCGGCATCAGTACAAGAGCACCCAGTGCAATAAAGAGCGTTTGGACGCCCAGAAGGCAATCAGATAGCCTAAATGAGTAGTCGTTTGGTAAGTATTGCTTATTCATATCACCAGCCATATATAAAATTTAAGTAGGATTCTAACATACAAAGAATTGAATCGACATCCATTTCAGCTTAAGCGCGTGATAATACCGATTAGAGCTTGAGAATGCTATGAGAGATTAAAGTCAGAGCGATTAAAATCAGGCCTGATGTGCATTGGAGACTCATATCGTCGCTATTCTTGTAATTACGCGCATAAAATGGTTAGCTCTTGGTTGCTATGAAGAGCCTGAGATATGCCCTCGAATGAAGCTTCATTATTGCGAGCTGAGGTATCCCTGTAAATTATTTAGTTAGCAGTGATGGGGCTGAAGTTAATAAGTACTGTCTTTTTCTTCGTTCGCAAAGCGAACATTTTCTCACTTTGTAAAGGGAGACGCTCGTTCAGCGCAGCTGTACGAGTAGAGGGATTTAGCTGATTGGCTTTAGTCTCCCAGCATAAATCCCCTTTGCGCACTTGCCAGTGCGCATCCCCCTTCAAAAAGTGGGAGCCTGATTCGCGATGCTCATCAATCAGAAAGATGCTTGACCTGCGATGAAACGTCAGAAGCGTTCCCTTTCAGTTACTTTTTACACCAATCCAAAAATCAAGAATAAGTAATGTCGCATCCAATCAAAAATAGGGAACATGATTTCTCCCAACGCGCCTGTGGCAGCAAGTGCTATTATAAGCATCAAACCAAGCAAAGAAGCCTGACTGTAATATTTATCTAGTTTGTCTGGTAAAAAAGCAGATAGTACTTTACTGCCATCTAACGGTGGTATAGGGAATAAATTTAGGATCATTAAAATAAGATTTACAATGATACCCGCTTGCCCCATATAGACCAGTAGCATACCAATAGCGTAATCATTTTGCACAAACCATAGACTTAATTTTAAGAATAAAACCCAAAAAATAGCCATTAAGCCATTAGAAAGTGGTCCTGCAACGGCAACAATAGCCATATGTTTTTTAGGTTTTTTCAGTTTTCGCATATCAACGGGAACAGGTTTTGCCCAGCCAAAAATGAAGTTGGTGGTTGCTAATAAGATAAGTGGTACGATAACGGTTCCCACAAGCTCTATATGCTTAAGTGGATTTGCGGTGATGCGTCCTAATCTTTTGGCTGTATCATCGCCTAGTTTATTGGCCACAAAGCCATGTGCTGCTTCGTGTATGGTAATCGCAAAAATCACAGGCAGCGCCCATACTAATATTTTTTCAATAAGATGTAGTTCTTTCACTTAGATCCTCTACTTATAAATCCTTTAGCGTTTTTCATATAGGCGAACCGTTGCGTAGCCCCAGCTCATTAATTCCATATTTTGTGAAATCAATTTAAAGTCTTGGTGTTTTATGCGTTTTGTGATGACACATAATTTGCACTTTGCTTTTGTTTCAATGAGTTTTTCTGTGAGTTTTTGCCAATTTTCAGTATCAATGCAAGTGGCGTTGATGAGAATAATATCTGCATCAGAAATATCTGTCTTGAAATAATCTTGTTTTATAAAGGAGACATTCTGAACGCTTGGATTTAATTGTGATAATTTTTTTAGACTTATCTCATGTAGTTCAGCCAAAAGCTCTACCCCGACTATTTTTCGGAGAGGAAAGGCGAGGCTGGCGGCAATGACTTGTTTGCCACAACCTGAGCCTAGATCATAGAAAACAGCATCGGGCGCAGGGGATAAATCATTCAGTATTTCAAGAAAAGTGATAATATTGACTTCACCATAGACAAGATTTTTGTCTTCCATGCCTAAGTCTTTTCTTGCTTGAATGGAGATTTGGTAAGGATTTACATCTTTATAAAGCTGTGAAATTTGACGGTTGATTCGATTGAGACGAATATATTTTAACTTTGCGCGTATTCTTTTAAGCATGATGGGAGATAGGAAGATAAAAACGGCGAATAATAGTATAAAGGCGGGGTAAATATCAAGCATTTAAGAACTAAAGTCCGCTGCTTGATAACCACAATTTTTTAATAATAATCTAAGGTTGCTGCCTGTGGCTGAGCGTCCTGTTGTTACGCCAAATACATTCAAATAGCTTCTAATAATGAAATGATATTCTTTGCGCACTAACAACTGTAAGATTTTTTTTGCTCTTTTGAGATCATTTTTCTTTTCTGGATTACAGGCTTGGAACAGTACTTCTCCGAGTAGTGCGGCTCTTGCTTTTTGTCTATTGACAGATAAATTTTCAAAATCGCTAAGCATATCTTCAATGGCTCTGTCTTTATCCCAATCTAACCACGCAAAGTAAAAGCGCATGACTTCAATGACGAGTTGATCTGCTGCTGTCTTAGTGTTTAGTTTGTCATGTAACAACATATAGAGCATGGTGGGCACGGAGGCTTCTACATTTGCCCAAGAACAATTTCCAGTAATTTGATGCTGGATGGGGAGCTTTACATAAGGTTCTAAATTTAAAATTTGATAGAGATCTTTTTGAATATATTTACGTGTGTGCCGCTTATATAATAAGTGTGTGTAAAAATGGTGTGTCAAAGGTTTGGGATTATGTACGGTATTAATGACAATAGGATCGGTCATTTTATGTACGCCTCGATCACATTTGGCAAATAGCTTGCCATGCTTGATAAAGGTAATTGCATGTCCAACAAAGGATACAGGCAATAAGAGTAAATCTGACTCAGTTAGTTTGTAAATGGTTTCTTTATTTTCTTCAACACTCTTGGAGATATGTTTAAATTCTCTTAATTTGGTTGCATGCTTAAAGGCTTCTATGATCTGTGCTAATTCCTTTTCATGTAGATCCATTCTTTTTGCAACATAACTATGTATGAAATGCGTGAGCGAGTCGCCGATTAAATCTAAAGTAAATTCTAAATAAAAGCCTTCCATGTCGACTTCTAAAAAGAGTCCTTCTGCACTCACAATATCGCAAGCACCCTGTAGTTCAAAGCGATGTCCGACTAATTTGGCCATGATATAATCTTTGGCAAAATGTAAATCAGCACCTTTTTCCAATAAGAGTTTTATGAGTTTTTTATCTTTGCGTAGTAAAGGGTAAAAAAGAATGGGTTGTCCTTGACTGCTATAGGCATTGGGATTGGCATGATAATCGAGCAATAGCTTTGAGATATCATAGTAGCCCATATCAACCGCCCAGTGTAGTGCGGTAAGTCCAGAGGTATCGAGTATGTCTACGCGCGCATGGTGTTTTAAAAGAAGTGAAACAATATCAATTTTATTGACAATAATGGCATGTACCAATGGGGTATAACCATATTCATCAATAATGTTGGGGGAGTCACCTTGTTCAAGGCGTGTTGCCACGCCTTGATACGTTCCTTGTAATATTTCCTGAGAAAGTGACATAGGTTATGTTAAGGCCTGTCTGGTTTGGGAGATGGCTTTGAAGGTGTTAACTTAGCAGTTAAGCGATTCTTGTATTCAGCTTTTAATTGATTTTTCAATTCCGCTTTGAGTTGATCATAGGCTGCCGTTACTGCTACTTGATCATTGCTATTGTCTCTAACATTTATAAGGTTATCGACCGCTTGACGAATTGCTGGGTTTGAAGCAAAATCAATTTTATCAGCGCCCGGCCAAGGTGGTAATTTCTTTTGAGATGGACCACTTAAATCTCTGTCTACGATATTTTCATTCACTTGTTCTGGGCGTTGCTTCGCACGGGGTGTCATATTTGCTTGACGTGCTTGGTAAGCAAGATCTAATCGACTAGACAAATCGTTGTTAAGCTCATTGTTATGTGAGCCAATCATATTAAGCACTTCATCACGAGTTACACTTTGTAAACCATGACTCTTGTTCTCACGGCTTAATTTGTGGCGCAGTGCTTCTATACCAAACTTTTTTTCAAAGTCATAAGTTTTTGAGAATTCTTTCCAGCTTTGGTCAACGTAATTTTGAATTGTATAGGCCATGTGTAGCCTCCATAAGTGTTACGATAGTTAATTTGCAAACTTTTAACAAATCTAACATATATATAGTCAAAATACTACTTGGGTATATGCACTTCGTCGATAACCAAGCTACGTTTGTCATTTCTTTTCAGAGAATTTTATAAACGATATCATTTAGTTACTGGTCTTTCGTTGTAATTCCACGATAGGGCAGTGCTTTTGGGTCAAGATAACAAAACAGAGACCCTTTGTATGTAGATATAGACGGTTTTGGGAGGCTTTGTTTCGTACGGAATGCTTATTTTGTTGCGAAAGTTTTGTGTTTGATAACTCCCAATGTAAGCCTGTACTACTTAGCTTTGCTTCAGGCATTGGGAAGAAGGACACGGTTTGATCTATTTCTGTGTATATGCAGCAATAAGGGGGGAGCATGAAACCCCATTGGCTTATACCATTAAACTCATTGAGCCAGACCATGGGGGGAGGGGTTGCTTTGGCTGTCCCATTCATTGTGGCTGTCCTGTTTATTGCCTCAGATGAAAATTGAGAAAACAAACATAAGTTATGCAGACTATGATCGATGGCTTTGCCAAAAATGCCTAAAAATAAAATAGGGTAATCACTTTGGTTTTGGGCAAATAATAAACTTTTTTCGAAATCGGTCGTGTCTTGATCTTGTGTTCTGATAAGTTTTGCGTGAGGAAATTCTGCTTTGATCTGTGCTTCTGTTTTAAAGTGAGAGAGTAACGTATCTAAGTCCCCAAGGATAATCGTTGGGTTTATTTTAAAATTTTGTAGTACAACGGCTGCCCCATCTGTGCAAATAAGTTGTTTGTACGAATAGGAACCCCAATAGGTAGGAGAGGGGATCTCTCCATCTGCAATAATAATTGTATTAAAGTTGTTCATGCTATTTTAAAGTTAAATTATGTCAGGTAAAGTATAGGCATTGTAAACCTACATTAACAATGCCTGAAGGGAGATCGCCCAATGAAATCAATATTAGCTGCAGTCGCTTTATCATCAATGGTCTTTGTTGTTGCTTGTAATCAACAAGCTGATAGCAATGCTGAAAAAAAAGATAGCTCCACAACCACTCAAACTGAAACTAAAACAGTAAAAACACCTGAATCTACGACAACAACCGAATCTAAAACAACAACTGAAGAGACAGCAGTTGATACAAACTAAGATTTAGTTGCTATATTTCTATGTAACAACTGCCTTATAAACCTCGGTGGTTGTTACCTTCTTCTAATCAACGAGATCCAGCCTCTATGTGTCGGGGCTTAGTTTATTTACTATATTAGGAAGCAGCATGAAAAAATCGTTATTATGTGCAGCGTTGCTATCATCACTTATCGTGACAGCTTGTAACAAAACGGAAGAGATTGTTGGCGACGAACAATCATCAACAGGCATGGAGTACGGCGCAGATAGCAATGTAACTACTGTACCAGAGCTTAAGCCTACAGAACAGCCATCTGCTGAACAAACAGCACCTACTACAGAAGCCCCTGCAGAAGATAAACCAGCGGAAGAAGGTAGTGCAGCACCTCAGTCACAAAATGAAGATGCTACAAAGTCTCAAGAAATGATAGATTCAATGAAAAACACTGTGCAAGAGATGTCAGATGGGGTTGCTGATACTGTAGACACCATTAAAAAAGGTGCAGAAGAAACAGCAAAAGACATTGGTGAATCTTTAGAAAGTGCAAAAGAAAAGGCTGCAACTGAAGCCGCACCCATGAAAGAAGAAATTGATCAAAAGCTTGAAGAGCTAAAAAAGAATGAAAAAAGCGATAGTGAACTAAATCTTTAGTTTTCTCTTGCTTGACATTTTATAAGCCCAGCACTTGGATGCTTTCTGTTTCCAAGTGCTGAGTTTGTAGTCTTCACACATGAGACTTCGGGATTGTTGTCTTCGTCTCCCCAATCTTCTTTACGTCTGTATAAATCCGCATGCTCGAGGTTCGAGGCCTACCCAATGCCCTCTTGTGGGTAAAAGTCATTTGTTGTGACTATATATTAGCTTTTTTTTTGCCATGCTTTGCTATTTATCTATCTTATCTCAATCTTTGTCTTTTGTGAGCGTTAGATCTCGCAAAAGAGACGTTTCATGATACGACGTGAATCGTTACAATAGAACATCGATGTACATGCAAAGCCAAGGAACAGCTAGATGTCAGTACATGCAAAAAAGGGGCGCTTTAAGAAGCTATGCGTACGAAGTACTTTTGTTCTAATTCTTTTCGGTCTTTTTTGTTCTTTTTTTAAACCTAGTTATCATCCGATAGCTATCCAATATGAGACTCAATTAAAAGCCTTTCCTAACATAGTCATTTCTACATTTCAAAAGAGTAAACATCCTTACAATACACTTGAGTATGTTGAGGATCTTATTTTAAGTGATGTTGATGCTTTTCAAGTCAGTGTTCAAGCGACAAAAGATGCACAATATTTTTTATATAAACCAAGCCGCTTAGATAATTACACAGATGCGCAAGGCACTATTGCAAGCAAGTATACAAAAGATCTAAGTTGTGTTTACTATCAAGAAGCACAGGTGTCGATGCCTTATAAATTAGCAAGTTTAGATGAGGTGCTTGCGCGCATTAATGGGCGTAAAAAAATCTTTATTGATGTTGTCAATGATGAGTATGCTGCTGGTAACTCAGCGCGAGGATTGGCAAGTATTATCCAAAAACATCAAGCTTTTGATTATGTGGTTGTTGAATCCACAAACCCATTTTTCTTATATGCATTAAGAGCGCAAGATCCAAAGATTGTTATACAGTACAATTTTATTGACTCCAATCATAAAAAATATTTAGGCCTTAGTTATAGTTTTTCGCATATTCCATGGGTCTATCAATGGCCATGGCTTCAAACACAAATGATACGTTTGATACAGCCAGATATCTTGGGGGCGCACTATACAATAGAAAGAAGGTTGTTGGACATTTTTCTTAAGAAAAAATTCCCAGTCATTGTGTGGGATGTAAATACAGATGAAATGATAAAATCGTTTTTATCTCTAGGGGTTATGGGGGTTGCGACGAATAAAACAGAGGGAAATCAACAAAACACTGTGGTTGTGCAATACCCCTCTGCCACGCATGATTTTAAAGAAGCACTTAGCGATGCATCTAAGATGAACAAGAAGATTCATATTCTTGTCAATGCCGCGCAGCAATTAGATCCTCATGCTATTAATCTAAGCCTATCTCGCTTTCGACATGCACATTATGAGTCGGATACAAAAGTAATTCATGTGGAAAGTGGTGCAACTTTTGCTCAGATTCAAGCTTATTTGACACAATTTGGTCGTGCACTTGAAATGTATCCTTATGATAGTGAGATGACAGTATACCAAGGTGTTATTGAAAATTTAAATGGCATTGGATTTGGGAGAACTCTTTTATCTGACCATGTGATAGGAATAGATGTTTTGCTTTCAAATGGCGAAATTATTCATTGTAGTCTAAAAGAAAATAAAGATTTGTTTGAAAGCTTATTAGGCGGTATGGGGGCAATTGGTGTTATTTTAAATGTTAGCTTTACAACGGTTGAAAATCTCTATCTATTTGCTCAAACTTCTTATGAAGAGCATAATCCGCCAGCGGTATTTTGGTATAGAGGAGATGAAAATACCTCAATACAGATTGAGCAAATGCAAAAAATGTCATACGGTATATTTGAGCCACGTGCTGTGCAATTTGAAATGATAAAAATTAATCCAATTGCGCGATATTTACTTGAATCCTCAAGAAGCTATCAAGATACAGTGAGCGATGGATTAAATGCTAGTTTACATGATATTGCAGGTATATTTGAACCAAATCCAGTTTCCTTTAATGAAATTGCTTTATTAAATAGATATCCAGTTGCAATGATAAACAGTGACATAGAAATACGCAGATCGCATTTTATCGTACCTGTTGCCTTGAGAAATATATTCTTTGAGAAACTACAAGCCATCACAAAAAATTATCCTTCGATTCAGCTTATTCATACTCTTGCATCCTATGTGCAGAAAGATGATATATCACTTGTTTCATTTGCCAAAAATGCTGGTTTAAGTATTACGCTGTTCATGAAGTTAAAGGACAATAAAGAAGATGTAGTGTTATATCAAAAAATGATGCTGGAGATAAATGACTTTGTATTACAAGAAAAAGGGAATGTTCATTTACAAAATTTACTAATAGAACCAGAAACGCTGATGGCTGTTTATCCTGAAATCAAAACACTGAAAAAAACAAAATTAAAATATGAGCCTGAAAGTTTGATAAGCAATCCATATGAAATTTTGCTGCAATCTATTAAATAAGAGGTAAAAATGAAAGAAAGTGTTGCAAAAGGTTTGAGTTATTTATGGTCTAGCTTAAAGCTAAATCCAATCAAAGAAGCCTTTAATGCGGTCATTGGTTTTGTTCAAGGCAAGAAAAGGCTAAGAAATTTAGGTATGTTTGTTGTTTTGGTAGGAGGTATGGCAGGTGGCTGTGTCTTATTTATTGAAGTGCCAGCTTTTTATGATTGGGGGAATGCCATTGTAGAAGGTATTATTCCAGGAACCATTATTAATGGTTTTAATGGATTGGCAGAGGGCGCTGGTGCGGTAGTCATTGATATTTGTACAGGAGCATTGGGGTTGTGGTTAGGAGGCGCTACAGCTGGTACAGGTGCAAAACAAGTATACCGAGCGATGGCCTACTCAATAGGAGGCAATACCAATACCGAATACATTTTTACCGCAAGTGAAATAGATAAGTTCAATGCTTTGTTAGGAGTAGAGGCTGGCGAAGATCCTCAAATTAATTGTGGGCGTGGTGCTATTCATGCGGTGACCAGTCGTATTTTGCCTTTAAATTGTTTTGCGCATTTCCAGAGAGGATTGGTTTCAGATGAGCGAAATCAAGCAAGAGAGGCAACCTTTGATATGCTTCAGCACATGGTGGCTGATTGTGAGCGTTATGGCCATGATGGTACGTTTCGAAGAGAAGGCTTCAAACATCCTCTTCGTGAATTTTTCGCTGGTCGTTTTATGCCAGCCTTACAGAATTATCGTAAAAGGAAATTACAGGCAGATGACAGAGTGCTTGATGCTCAGGGGATTATTGATGAGGTTAATCAGCTTCTTAATGATGAGGTGCATAATCCAGCACAGAGTGCTAATTTAGACGTTAATGTACAGAGACGCTTGGGTCAGAAATTAAAGCACTTTAGAACCTGTAACAGTACACATGTTCGTTATAATTTATTTCCTAAAGCAATGATAGAGCCTTTGGTTCAGACTTGGGGTGATTTAGAATCGTTGAAGCTTGAAGCACAAACACAGCTTGCAAAGCAGCAGCGCGTTTCTGCAGAAGCGGAACAAGTGAGGCAGCGCTTTGGGATATTGAGTGTATAGATCTTCCTAAGAGCTCTAATGATTAATAGTTGGTTGTCGTAATTTATAGTATGGATCTGTATTATTTTTGATCGAGCATGAGATACCACTCTAAAGTATTTAAAAATATGCGTGCAAATAAGAAATAGAATATTTTCCAAATAAGAAAAGTTGAGAAAAATACAACGATGACAAGTACTGTGAATAAGATCAATAGCAAGGTGATCCACTTTGTGAAAATAGACTGGCTTTTGAATTTTTGCCACAGCAATTTTAGAATACGCTGCATCCTGTTTTTAGGTAGTTGTCCTGCTATGTCGGGTTCTATATCTATCATCAGCTCACTTATCTTAAATTTGCGGTATAATTTGAATATAGTCTTCGCACATGATTTTTAGGCAGTGTTGTCTTCGCCCGTAATCCTCATGTACTAATATGAGGGAGGGGCGCCTGTGTCCCTTGTGGGTAAAAATCATATGCTGTGACTATACTACTAAATGGTTGATTGTATATAAGACGAGGTTGTGTGCCTAGATTCTTCAAAAAACTACTTTATGTTTTGGTGGCATTTGCAATATTAGGGGCAGGTGTTGCTTTTATTTCTTCTCAAATGCCGGTTTTGCCAATGGCTGCCAAAGGCTTTTTTCATTCGATAGAGAAGAAAAGTTACGAAACGGCCTATTTTATGATGGCAACAGAATTTAAAAAGACTGCAACGGTAGAGCAATTTCAAAATGAGCTGGAACGTTCAGGTTTGAGTACAGCCCGTAATTGGCAAGCGGGGGCAAATGAGTTGAGTCATGAAACGAAAAAGGGTTACATCAGAGGCTTTGTGACTGTGGAAAAAGACGGAAAAAAACAGCGCATTCCCATTGAGCTCCGATTCATTTATGAGAAACATTCGTTATTAGATCAAGGCTGGCGGATTATCACAATAGATACCAGTGATGAGGATGATTACTGAGGTTTTATGTTAAACCCTCACCAGGCTTTCAGCCGGCCTCTCCCAAAATGGTAGAGGCGTTATGACTCGTTGCACTCATCAAATCAATTTTGAATCGCTATTTAGAAGTCGCAAATCTACGGCGTAAGCCTTTTCGTTTGCCAGGCTGTACGCTTTGTGTTTGGGCTTCTCCGCTGCCTTTAATAACCACTTCACTGTAAGTTTCCTGTTTACTGGGTTCTGGCATAGCCATTTTGTTCTTGAGGCTCACATCTCTTGCAGGCTTCACACAGGCATGGTTCATAAAATGTAAAAACTGCGCCCAGTCCAATTTAGTTAAGAATTGTAAAAAGCCCTTTAGCTTTGCTAAAGTTTGCGACAGTGCATTAAAATTTGATTCTGATTCAGCAGAATAGTAAACCTGATAAGTATTTGCTATTGGTAATGCTCTTAGAATTTGCTCTGTTTCTGCGCGCTTTTTACGTGACATAATGGCTCCAAAATATTCTTATGGCTATGTTAACGCTTCATTTGGCTTTTGAAAACGCATAGACGTGGGTTTAAAGATAAAAATAGTTTAAAATGAGATAAACGGTAGAACTAAGTTGGTTGAATGTCAAAATGGAAGAAAGCATGTCTTTAAAATTAGCAGAGTTATCTCGCAGCATGCCAGATTCTTTTGTAACGCTCGGAGATGAGACACCTTTTGTTATCGATCTCAAATACACCTCTGATAATAATCTCATGGGGCGGCCTTTAGCAGGATATGAATCTGACAGTCAAGCTTGTCTTACATTGCCTGCCTTGCACGGTTTATTAAAATTGCACGAATGCATTCAAAATACGGATATAAAAAAAGCATTTAATATTCATGAACCCAGAGTATTGATTTTTGATAGCTATCGACCTCAACGCGCAAGCGAAGATTTTTGGCAATGGGCTCATTCAGCGTGTGATAAGAACAAATTAGATTATTACCCAAATGTAGATAAAGCTGATTTTTTTGAGTTAGGTTATATTGTACGACGTTCTAGTCATAGTAGAGGCAGTACGGTTGATTGCAATATTGTAGATGTATCTGGCTCTCAAATCAAAGCCGTTGATATGGGTACTTGCTTTGATTTTATGGATATCTTGTCCCATCCTGCAAATACACAGGTAAGTACTAAAGTGTATCAGAATCGACAATTACTCCAGCGGCTCATGAGAGAATGTGGGTTTGTCGGAATTGAGCAAGAATGGTGGCACTTTACATTAATCGATGAACCTTTTCCTGATACCTATTTTGATTTTCCTTTTCCAAAGAGATAATAATGAATTTAAAACGATATTTAAAAGCACAGTTTACAAAAGCCTTTCTTGACGCTTTCCCTCAGTTAGCAACAGAAAATTTTGAGGCAGAAATTACGCAAAGCACACAAAGTAGTTTTGGGCATTATCAATGCAATAGTGCGATGAAGCTCTCTAAAATATTGCGATTGCCTCCACAAAAAATTGCGCAGGCTGCACTTGAGTCAGCAAAAGCAATTTTAGGTGATGAACTAGCCACGTTAGAAGTAGCGGGTCCTGGCTTTATGAATATTAGTTTTTCTACAGCTATGCTTGAATCTTGTTGTAATAAAATGTTACAGAATTCAGATTTGGCAATTGAAAAAACAGCCTCCTATCAAAAAGTAGTGATTGATTTTTCCTCCCCCAATATTGCCAAAGAAATGCATGTGGGGCATTTGAGATCCACCATTATTGGTGAAAGTATTGCACGTGTTTTAAGCTTCTTGGGCTACGATGTATTGAGGCTAAATCATGTGGGTGATTGGGGAACGGCTTTTGGCATGTTGATTGCCTATATTAAGCAATATGAACCTTCTGTTATCAGCGATCCTGATTCTGCTGAATTACCACGCTTAGTGCAATTTTACAAAATGGCAAAAGCAAAATTTGATGAAGACGCAAATTTCAAAAAACAATCTCAATTAGAAGTGGTTGCTTTGCAAGGTGGTGAGAAAGAAGCCTTAAAAATTTGGGCTTTGATTTGTCAGATTTCACGTAAAAGCTATCAAGAAATTTATGATATTTTAGATATTGATTTAAACGAACGCGGTGAATCTTTTTACAATCCCTATTTAAAAAACACCATTGAAGAGCTAGAGCAAAAAGGTATTGTGGAAATTTCTGATGGTGCAAAATGCTTATTTTTGG
Source organism: Candidatus Berkiella sp. (assembly GCA_050252335.1). GTDB lineage: Bacteria > Pseudomonadota > Gammaproteobacteria > Berkiellales > Berkiellaceae > Berkiella_A. The sequence goes on from JBFWLB010000020.1 coordinate 28,262, forward strand.
ATGGATATACGAATCGAGAAGGCGAGCCTTTGCCTTTCATGCTGCAAAAATCGGATGGTGGATTTAACTATGCAACGACCGATATGGCCGCAATTAAGCACCGTATCTTTGAAGAGAAGGGCGATTGGCTTATCTATGTGACGGATATTGGTCAGGCCACACATTTCGCAATGCTTTTTAAAGCCGCTGAAAAAGCAGGTTGGTTAAACTCAGAAAAGACACGCGTTGATCATGTTCCTTTTGGTTTAGTCTTAGGTCCAGATGGTAAGAAATTTAAAACGCGTTCTGGTGATACAGAGCGTCTTATTGATTTAATTCATACTGCCGTTGAAAAGGCTCAGGCTATTTTAGAGACAAGAGAAGAAGAGCAGGCTAGAGGATTAGATGCTGAGCAAATCAATGAAATAGCCAATGCATTGGGGGTGAATGCTATTAAATATGCGGATTTATCCTCTAATCGAATTCATGATTATCAATTTAGTTATGACCGTATGCTTCAATTTGAAGGTAATACAGCAGCCTTTTTAATGTATGCGTATGTACGGATCCATGGAATTAAACGACAACTGCAAGAAAAGGGGATTGTGGCACAAACGGTTCCTTTGTCGATTCAGCATGAGAGCGAGATTGCATTGGCATTGCATTTGGCACAATTTAATGAAAGTTTGGATTCTATTGCGGATGATCTGCTACCTCATCGTTTATGTGAGTATTTATATTTGTTAGCTGAAAAATATAATGCCTTTTTCAGAGACTGTCGTGTGATTGGTAGCGAAGAGCAAGATCAGCGTTTACAGCTCTGTGAACTGTCTGAACGTGTACTTAAGCAAGGTATGCAGCTCTTAGGTTTAAAAACAGTTGAGCGCATGTAGAAGCTATCCTAAAAATTACTATTTCTGAGACAGCTTCTAGTACATTGTAACGTTAGTCTTTAATGGAATTCCCGATGAGCGCAGCGAATCAGTTTTCTCACTTTTGTAAAGGGAGAAAGCGCGCAGCGCAAGAGGGATTTAGCTGTTTTGACTCTAATTCATGGCTGTGCTACACGCTGTTTTGGGGCAAAGTTGTGTGCCTGTAAATCGCTGTGCGAGATAATATAATTATAATTTAGCTCAATTTCCTTACTTTAATTGTGTTAGGAATTTTCTTGAGTTCTTCTATTAGCTCATCTTTAACTTGATGGTTAATATCAGTGATTACATAACCAATGTCTTCATTGGTCTTTAAGAATTGCCCCTCAATATTGTTTTGAAAACTTGCCAACAAGCTATTAATTTTGGCTAATACGCCTGGTGTATTCTTATGTATGTGAATAATGCGATGATCGCTTTCAATCGCAGGCAAATCAATTTGAGGAAAGTTTACACTGCCACTGGAAGTACCGTGAGATGTATATAAATGTAAATTTTTAGAAACATAATCTCCAATGTGTTTTTGTGCTTCCATCGTGCTGCCACCAATATGGGGGGTTAGAAAGACGTTATCATGTTCTAAAAGCTTAGAGTGAAAGGGACTGCCTGATTGATGGGGTTCATCGGGAAATACATCAACGCCTGCGCCATTCACCCGACCGGATAAAAGTGCTTCGAAGAGCGCATGTTCATCAATGACAGAATCGCGACTCAAATTCAAAAAGATAGCACCGTGTTTCATGCTGTCAAATTGTGCTTTTCCAATAAGATGTCGATTCTCTTTGCGGCCATCTACATGGATGGATACAACATCTGCGCGCGACAAAACTTTCTCCATACTTGATAATGCGCGCGCATTGCCTAAGGGTAATTTTTCTTCAATGTCATAAAAAATAACATTCATGCCAATGGCTTCTGCTAAGATAGAAAGTTGTGAGCCAATGTTGCCATAGCCAATGATACCGAGTGTTTTACCACGTACCTCATGGGCGCCGTCAGAAGAGTTATCCCAAATACCTTGATTCAATTTTCGATTCAAAGCGATGCCCCTGCGCATTAGGAGAATCATCTCTGCTAAAGTGAGCTCAACAACACTTCGAGTATTGCTATAAGGCGCATTGAACACGGCAATACCTTGTTGTTGGCATTTGGGCAGATCTATTTGATTGGTGCCAATACAAAAAGCACCTAAGGCTTCTAATTGGGGGGCATGTTCAAGCACAGTGGCGGTGACTTTAGTTTTGGAGCGAATGCCAAGGATATGAATATCACTTAATGCATGGATAAGCTCTTGCTCTGGTAATGCATGTTTTTCGCTAATGACTTCATAGCCTTTATTTTGAAAAAATAAACGTACACTTTCATGAATATTTTCAAGCAGTAATACTTTTTTGTTTCTATCTTGAGGTCGGTAAGCGATATCGGAAAGTAAAAATAAACCATCTAAATTATGAATGATGGCATCTGCATTTTTAATAACAGCTTCACGGCTAATATTTTCTGTAAAGGCGTAGAAGGTTCCCACTAAGCCTGCTTCTTTCACTTCATAATCATTGTAGCCATCACCGATAATAGTGGTGTTTTCAGGTGAGAAATTTAATTTTTTCAGTAATTTCACTTTCCCTTGATCTTGAGCAAGTGGGTTTTCTGTATCGATGCCTACAACTTTGCCATCATAATTATAATAAAAATGGTTGGCGAAAACATGATCGGCTTGTATCCCAAAAGATTTGGCAATGGGGAGAATGATTTCATAAAAACCACCAGAAATAATATAAATTTGATCTGCATATTCTTTGAAGAAAGCAATGTTTTTTTGAATAGAGGGGGTTATTTTTGTTTTAAGTATTTCAATTGCTTTTTGAATATGAGTGCGATGCAATGAAAAGAGATGTAAACGTTGTTGTAATGCTTCTGAAAAAGAATATAATCCTGCCATAGTCTGCTCAGTTAAGAGGTCGATCTCTTTAATGATATTCGTTTTGTTGGGGTGATCTGCGAAAGTAATTTCTGCTAGAATGCTGACGCTTTCTACTTGAATGAATGTAGAATCAAAATCAAAAATAAAAATTTTATTATTCATATTATTCTTCATGTGGTTATTATTTTTTTTTCTTAAGTTCTTGTTTAAGCGCAGAAGGAAGTGTGCAGACTTTCTCCTTCATGACACAAAATCTATAGATTTATATTTGCATCAAGTGTATATGCAGAAGACAGTTTAAACAATAAAGTATGTTATTTAAGATGCAGGAATAACAGATTTATCAGTTTTTTATCCATCTATAAAAGTTAATTATACAACCTATGTTTCTTTTTATTTAGAGTAACAGCTTTGTGATACATAGATTCTTCTAATAAACTGTGTAATCATAGTCAATAAGAAGTGTGCTTGCTATCTAAGATAGAATAAGTGGAGATAAAATGCTGAGATTTCATGGTTCAGAAAAACCTTCAGGTGCTGAATTATTTGGGTTGATACACAAGCGGAAATGGGATGAGGTTTTTAAGATGCTGGATAAGCATCCTGAGCTAGCAGTAATGGGGGAGGTTTTCTCTGTTATTGCGCCTCCTAATTCAATAGTGGATTGTGCTTTGTTTCAAGGCAATATTCAGATTGTTAATCGGTTACGTGCTTATCCTGGCGCTTACAAACATCCTAACCCTGATACAATTGCATATTTAATTCAACAAAAAAACTGGAATGCTATTCTTCATTTGATTGAATATGGCTGGATGAATGCAAACTATATAATGCCTTATGGTCATAGCTATAGAAGCATTTTGGATTGGGCAAATGAAGACCGCGAGTTTGTTAACAGAAGATTATTGATTGAAAGACACAAAGCAAAGACTTATCAGGTTTTGTCCGATGACGCAGTGCTCTTTCGTGCAGCAGAATACGATGATTGGCAAAGTGTTTTTGCATTATTAGACAAAGGATCATTCTTCGTGAATGCAAGAAATATACATCATCCTCATGGCTGGACGTTATTAAACTATGCGTATTTTCATGAACAGCCGGATGTGTTTTTATTTCTTATCAATGAGCATAAAGCAGATTTAGCAGTTGCCCTAGACGCTGCTGCAGGTATTCAAGCGCTGTTATCGTTTCAGTGGAATGCTATGCAAGCAAATGAAAAAGAAAAAAAACTAGGTACTGTTATTAGCGCTACAACAACTCCGTCAGTTAACTCTGAAATACCTCATGATCCTGATGCACAAAAAAAACATTTGGCAAAACTCAAAAAAACAGCGTCTTCAACTGTTCCTATAGCTGAAACAGTAACAACAATGGATACTAATTCATTGATAGAGCAGTTAGGTGCATTACAGCTTGAACCTGAAGAAAATGTTTCAAGATGGGTTGTTCCAGAAGCGGAAGATAATCATTTGATTTTCAGTCAATTAGCACAACAGTCTAAACCAGAAGAATCTTTTGGAATTAAAGCGTTGCATCGAGATTATCCACCACCAGAAGGTGGCGATCCCATCGTAGCTTTTAAAAATAAAAAAAATTAAAAGCTACGTATATTAGAATTTAACGAGAGGTTTTTTTTGCAGGGAGGCAACGTTGAGCTTCTGGAGATTGATGCTGCTTATTGTGATTCTTTATTAATTTAAATCCAGAGCGATATAAATTAAATCTAGAAGTGAAGCTTTTTTGGTTGTCTGAATAGTTACATGATCCTGTTTCTTTAGCAGTATAGTCAATGATTTTAGTGAGAATCTCTATTGGCATATGAATGTTGTTTTTAGCGCTAAACATCCCAATTAAAAGATATTTGCTATCTCAGAGAGAGAGGCATTTAGAGTGCTCAAACTCTCTCTATGACATTTTCGCAGGCTTATGAGATGCAACAGTGCTTATATTTTTTTCCGCTTGCGCAAGGACAGGGATCGTTTCTGCCAATTTTATTTTGGCTTTGTGCTTGTTGAGGGTTAAGTTGGCGTCCGTGGACGTAATACCATTTGTTGGCAATTTTCTTGAATTCACTGATTTCTTCTAGGCGTCGTTCTTCTCCATTTTCTTCGTATTCAGCAATAAAATGAACAATCCCTGAGGAAGCTTGAGGCAATTCACTTTTGATGATGCTTAATCTTTTCCAGTTGATCTCTTTGAGCCACTCTTCTGTTTGTTCAAGATCAGCCGAATGTAATGCTTTTTCTTTCATGGTTGTTTCAATATAAACCATATTTTTTATAGCAAATGCACTATAACGTGAACGCATTAATTGTTCGGGTGTACTTGGGAGTAAGGTGCCAAGATGATACGGTTCACAGCATTCTTGGTAATCTTTTTCACTACAGCAGTAACAAGGAAATTTATGTGAAGTTATAGGTTTATTCATGATTTAAGCCATTTACAAAAGTTTCAATTGTTTGCCAATAAGCTGCACCCGCAACTTGGATGATGTCATTATGGCCCGCATATTCTACTTCGAAAAAGGTTTTAGGTCGATTAGCAGCCTGCATTAATTTTTGACCATGCCAAAAGGGGACAATCGAGTCTCTTTTGCCATGGATGATAAGAAGTGGTGCTTTGACTTGGGGTATTTTTTTGATATTGACAAATTTATCAAAAGGAATCAGAGGGAATCTGGTTTTTACCCTATAAGTAGAGACAAAGGGCGCTTCTAAAATAAGGCCCGCTACGTTATGTTTCGATGCTAAATGAACACTTGGACCAGATCCTAAAGAAGAGCCATGTACAATAATGCGATCTGCAGAAATACCCAAATCATTTTGCATGTATTTAAATACAGCCTCGACGTTTTGATAAACATTTTGTTCTGATGCTTTTCCGCTACTTAAGCCATAGCCTTCATAATCATAGGCAAGAATAGAATATCCACGTTGAAAATAATAATACAAATAAGCTTGTAATGTCCCCAAATCTTCTGCATTACCGTGGCTGTAGAGCAAGGTATATTTTGAATGAGGATTTTCATAATAAGTTGTTGCAATTTTTCCACCATTGGGTAAGGCAATGAATTGAATATTTGAATTTAAATGATATCGGGGTGGTTGTGGAGGCTGGAAAATAATAAAGTCAGACAACAAGTAAAATAATGCAGTTAAGATTATGTAGGACACAATAAAGTATTGCAAAAGAGAAAGGAATTGCTGCGTCATGAATTTCAAAATGTTAACTAAAAAATAAGTAGGGTGAATCTATTGTAAAAACCCTGTAATTAGGTAGCAAGCAATTCTTTAATGTGAAGACAGATAACTTAATTGGGGCTCCATTCTCAGATATATATTTTATTTGCCTTTTAGTGCATTAACAGCTTTGGAGGCTTTGATTGGAATGGATGGCGTTATGCGATGCAGCAAACTTTTTGATGGTTTCTCTGTTTTTGATTTTTCTATAGTATCTTTAGTATCTTTTTTAAGAAATGGGTTTTTAATACCTGTTGCAGGATCGTTATCTGCATCTGTCTTTAGTACGGTCTCTTCAGAATCTTGTATTGTTTGAGCATTATCTAATTCAGGATTTAATTCAGAAGTTTTTTGACTTTCTTTCTTGGGTTTTATCGGAATTTCATCAATAGATTGCCCATCAGAACTCACTACGCCGGTTCTATTCCAAGGTAAATTACGATAATGAGGGCTGTCAGAGAGTTCTATAAAAGGATATTTTATGATTTCAAAAAAAGGAGAATAATCAAAATCACGTGGTGTATAGAGTTTTGGGTTTCTTTGAATGAGTTCAATGCCCGTTTCTTCATGTTGTTTAATCAATGGCAAAATTGGAAACTCCACAGAAGAAAAGGCTTCTGCAATCATAGTTGAACATACTGTTTTGGTTGATTCTCCGACATTATGCTCGAATAAAGAAGAGCGCCAACGACTCGGTAAAATGCTCCAAGGCACTAAGAATCGTGCGAGGTCAAAAATTTGCCGTGTATTATATTCTGTACCTAATTGTGAAATAGCAAACGCTAAAACTTTTTGCGCGTCTTTTCGAGATAAGCCCCTAGGTCTGCAAATGCGTATATGATCGTGTCTGTAATTTTTAAGGGGGGTGACGATGGTTCCTTTCCCTAGATAGCCTTCAATAACTAATTGCTCATCAGGAGAGCCTGTAAATTGCTCTGAGAGTTCTTGGCGCAGTTGAATATCATCAATGTCATGTAAGCGCCCAATATAAATACAGGAGTGTGACCAAGAGCTTTGGGTTATTTGCTTAATAACCATACTTGCTCTGCTTCTACCTTCAATCAGTAATACATCTGAAGGGCGCACTTCATAGCGAATACGCTCAAAATCACAGAGTGGAAAGCCACTGGGAGGTGGTTCATATGTAATCCAATTAATAATAGATTCTTTAAGGGAACGAAACATTAAGTTGCCCGGATAAATTATATTTCTCTTATTAAAGTTTAGATTATTATGGCTTAGTTTTCCCTTGTTTACCTTTGAACCATCGGAATGATGTGGTAATTAATAATTGAATATATGAACAACTGTCCCTATACTCATTTCACCAATAAGAGAGCATCGTGTATATGCGCTTTATTTTTAAATGAGAGATACTTTTGCAGGCGATTCAGCAGATTAGAAATCCAAAATCACATCATGCATGGATGGGAGCAGCTTGGAAAATAGCCGCTTTTGCCTGCTATGCGGGATTAGATGGCGTGGCTCGTTATTTATCTGGCGGAGTTGTGAGTGATATTCCTGCTTTGCCTGTTTATGAAATTGTATTTTTTCAAGATTTAATTGCATTTCTAATACTGCTGCCGTGGTATTTTAAAAGTGCTGCTGCTTGGCGGCTGAAGCATATACCCATTCATATTCTAAGAGGCGTTTTTTCTGGTGTTGCTGTTATCACCTGGTATTTTGCCTTATTTTATTTACCTCTCTCTGATGCAGTTGCTTTGAGCATTGTTGGACCCATTATGGGGGTGTTGATTGCAAATTGGGTTCTGAAAGAGAAGTTGAATATTGTTCGTATTGCTTTGATCAGCGTGAGCTTTATCGCGACACTTTTTATTATGCAGACGGTAGATGTGCTAAAAGCAAATCAAGCGAATAGTCTGGGTGTTTTATTTGTATTGATTTCGGCTTTTTGTTTTGCGGTTGCTAAAATTACGACACGGTTGCTTGCTCAAAGAGGCTGTGGCGCACGCATGCTCACATTATCACTATTACTATTTATTATTCCTGTATCGTTAATTCCTGCTTTATCGCAATGGACACCCATTAGTGTAGACCATTTAGGTTGGTTGTCACTTGCTGGATTGCTAACTGTTTTGGCTATTTATTGCGTGAGTAAAGCATTGGTATTTGCTGAAATTACTTTTTTAGCTCCCTTTGATATTTGCCGTTTTTTATTTAACAGTATTGTGGGTTATCTTGCGTTTACAGAATTACCAAAGCTTTGGGCGCTTTCAACCATGATGGTTTTCTTTGCGCTGATCGCCTGGAATATTAAGAAATCAGCGTCAACCGTTTAGTGTAAACTGTTTGCTATGCGAGCAAAGAAAAAGACAGTATCCCCATAGTAAACTTATGTAGAAGAGACCACTTTACAAACCTTCATTCTTGGGGATACCTCAACTTCAAAAAGAGAGAGCTTTTATTCGCGTCTCTCATCTGGAACTCTATTGTTTTTTCCTCATTTATTTTTTTAGGAAAAAGAATGGTGACGCCGTAGCCTGGGCTGTGCGCTGAGGGTGTCATCCTCAATTCCAATCTGAATAATAGGTTTTTGAGGGCAATATTGTCTATATTGCCTGGTAAGGCAAGGTGCAACGTGCATTAATAAAAGATTAGCTTGTGAATTTGCCCAAGTGCGGATGAGTGTCTCTATAGCTCTTGAATAGCGATACGTTGCATCATCAGGGGATTTTGTATGTAGATTTTTTAATTCGCGTATTAGCTTTGGATAGTTGTTTCTAAAGTTAAAAAATGTGCAATTTGCAACTAAATGAGTGCAAGCAGTGATAAAAGAGAGATCATGTTCTACAGCAGTCATCAAGTGACGTAGAAACGTGCACTTATCTTTTTCTGATTCTCTTGGGTGATTGGTCATTAGTTTATCGAAGGCCACAAACCAAGCATGTAGCTCACCTGCTTTTGTGTCTCTATCTGGAATGTCTTCGAGTATATCAAGAATGTTTTCTTGAAGAATGCAAAACCATTTTGTTAATAAAAGTTCGATATTATGGATAGTATGACAATCCATCTCACTTTGTGAAAATGTGGGTTGCCAAGGGGTGATCTCAAATCCCACTGTCTCCATAAAATTATTAATAAGCTCACGTTGTGGCGCGCTTAATCTTTCTTGATATTTTTTTAAGAGCGTATTTGTGTCGTCTATACCTTCTTGCATGGGCGTTCTCCTTTATTCAATATAAGACAATTGCTCATGAGACAATTCAACATTTTCAATAAGTGTAAATTGTTTAGCAATTTTCTTTGCAGAGGTATTGACTTGTTCTGCATCTATATTAGCTTGCTGTAAGTGCTTAGATAAATTTTCCATACGTTTTTCAAATCGTGCAAAATCCTGAGCTAAAAGCTTCAAATGTCGTTGAATAATATGTATTTGTTTTTTGGTTGCATCGTCTTTTAAAACAGTTTGTGCGGTTGTTAAGATAGCCATTAAAGTAGTAGGGGAGGTCATCCAGACCTTCTTTTGATAAGCGAGTTCAACCAAATCAGGATGACGTGCATGAATTTCTGCAAAAACCGCTTCAGCAGGGATAAACATAATGGCGCCTTCTGCAGTTTCATTAGGAATAATATATTTAGAACTAATGTCCTGAATATGTTTTTTAATATCTTGTTTAAATAAGCGTGCTAATTCAATCTTTCCTTGTGTGTTTTCCTCAAAGTTAGTCATTTTTTGATAGTTTTCTAAAGGGAATTTAGCATCAATAACAATATGTCCCGTTGGGTTCGGTAAGAATAGAGTGCAATCTGCGCGCGCACCATTGGATAGCGTATATTGGAATTGATAACTTTGCTCTGGCAATACATTATCGATGAGTGCTTTGAGTTGTATTTCCCCAAAGGCGCCACGTGAGCGTTTATCTCTCAATATATCCTGTAAGTTAACAACGTTCTGAGAAAGATCGGTAATTTTCTTTTGTGCATCGTCAATAATTGCAAGGCGTTGGATAATGCTGCTAAACGTCTCATTGGTTTTTTCAAATCCTTTGAGAAGATGTGTTTCCATCGATTGATTGATTTGAATCATATGGCGTTCAGTTGATTGATTTAAAAGATTAAATTGCTCATGTAGTTGCTTGGTAGAATGTGTTAACACCTCATGCAGTTGTTTGTGTTGGTGCGCATAGTTTTCACCAATTGCAACTTGAAGCTTATGAATGCTTGTTTCATGCTGTGATTGAAGTGTATGCATAAGTTTCTGCAGTGATTCATTTTGCAAATGTTGAGATTTTATATTTGTTTCATACAATTGTTGCGTATGTGCATGTTGCTGAGTCCTTAGTTTGTCAACTTCTTGGGAGAGTTGTTGATTGAAGTGATTTTGAAATTGCTGGAAATTTTGAACGAGCAAGTTAGATAGATTTTTTTCGAGTTTAGTATGCTTGTAAAAAAGCCATATAAGCGCTAATAAGTTACAGGCAATGGTAATATAAAGTAGATAGCTATTCATGTAGAGATCAAATATTAAAAAATTTATAGCAGATTATATCGCAGATGCCTCAAAAAATTCGAGTTTTAATGAGAGGGCATTATCCTTAAAGCATGATTGCTTATTTTAAATAAATAAAGATGTTTTATTTTCACCATCTGCTTCAATAAATTGTTTTAATTGTTTCAAGCCTTCGGTTTGAAGTTGCCTGACTCGTTCGCGAGTTAGCCCTACTTCAAATCCAGTTTGATCGAGTGTTTTAGGTTCAGAACCACAGAGTCCGTAACGTTTAACAATAATTTCTCTGTGTTTAGGAGAAAGATGATCAAGCCATTGATTTATCTGCTCGGATAAACTGTTTTCTACAAAAGAAATAAAAGGATCATCAGAATTTTCATCTTTCAAGGTATCTAACATAGTTCTGTCAAAGTAATCGGAAGATGGGCTATCAATAGAAAGTACTTTTTCACTTAATACCATCATGTGTTCAATATCGCTGGTTGATTTTGACATTGCCTCCGCCAAATCTTTTGAGGTGGGCGTATGTTCTAGTGCTTTAGATAATTCTCTTTTCATGCGAAAACAAGTATTAATTTTTTTGACAACATGTACAGGTACACGAACTGTTCTTCCTTGGTTCATGATAGCGCGTTCAATATTTTGTTGAATCCACCATGCGCCATAGGTAGAGAAACGAAAGCCTTTTTCTGGGTCATATTTTTCTACGGCATGCATGAGACCTAGATTTCCCTCTTCAATGAGATCGAGGATATGTAGATCACTTCTGAGATAGCGTCTTGCAATTTTTACCACTAAACGTAAATTTGATTCAATCATTTTTTTGCGAGCAGCATTATCACCTTGTTGCACAAGGCGCGCATATTTTATTTCTTCTTCTTTTGTGAGCAAGGGGATATGTCTAATTTCTTTTAAATATTGCTCAATTAAATCGACAGTTATTTCTTCTTCATCATTTGAGCTAACAGCCCCCGTGACAAAATCCGGAGCAAGTGTCTCTGCTTCTGCCGGTGATGGTGGCGTTGGTGCTCCACGTGTTTGAGCGTTTGACTTTAATTGATTGTGCCATTTGTCATACATTTCCGTCACCCTGGATAAATAATCAATGAGTATCTAAACAATAAGCATTAATTTGTTTATCGGTGAGGCAGAAAAATACTTTAATATTACACGAATAAAAAATTACATCCTTGTGCTATAGTCTATGCATTTATTGGATGAGAGAATGAGACGATGTCTTTTTCTGTTGTCATACAGGAGAGACTTTTGTCACCGACGTAAATAGTAACTAATCTAAACAATCATTCTTATCAAAACCTCACAAAATAATGCACTCAGAAAATATATGAGAATACACGATATTTCGAGATTATTATGCTGTTTATACACTTGGTCGGATTAAATATTCAGTTTTGCAAAGATGCCCCCCACAGTAGTAACATGAATAAATGAATACTTGGTGGTAAATATTAATGACAATCTCTAAAGACAATGAGATTCAAGAAAAAATGCAATTGGGTGTAGACCCAACAAAAGATCCTAATACATGTAAAGGATGCTCAAAGCCACGGCTATTTTGTAAATGCAAGTCTGGCGGTGGAGGCGATAATGATGAGGGTGGTGAAGAATCATTTGATATGGATGGATCGGGAGTAAAGCTTTTAATGTCTAGTGAAGGACAATCTGGCTCTCAAAATAAAGCATTAAACACAGCGAATGCCTCAGATTCTCTACAGGTGTCAGATAATATTTCTGTGATTGAAATTTTGTTAAAAAGAGCAAAAAGCATGGGGCTTGATCCACAGAAACTGCTTAGAAACGAAGGAATCAACATCGAGCAAAAAGCAAATATTGAAGAGTTGCAAAGGTTAGCTCAAAATGGCGATAAAATGGCAAAAGAGCTCTATAAAATCGCTGAGGACAATGTTAAAAGCTGTTCAGAATTAGCAAGCAGGCATCTTGAAATGGTTAAAAACCCATTTCAAACTAAAAATAATAAAGATAAATAACATTGGAATTTCAAATATACATATTCTGGAAATAATCGTTTAGCGCCTGTCCAGGTTTTTGATAATCAGAAAGACTGCTCTTGCAGATTCAGTGCGCGCATTGAGCTTTCTTTGTCTTGCGCTATTGTGCGCAGATTTTCGTCCATATTATCTGCTGCCAATACTGCTGCTCGAACTGCTGGATAATCTAAAAGGCGATGACACACATCCATATGACCATGCAGATATGCAAAACGGAAGGCTTCGTTACCTTGGGCTGTGGTATTATTTGCCACCTCTGGAAATTCTAGAAGACGATTTACTAAATCAAGATGACCGTGACTAGCAACCCAACGGAAAGCTAGATTATTAAAGGCTGCGATATTATCGTGCACTACTGAATATTCTAAAAGTAGCTTCACCACATCAAGGTAGCCATGGCCAGCAGCCTCAATAAAAGCTTGGTTATTTGTCGCGCACTGCTGAATATTTTAAAAGTAGCCTTACTATATCAATATGACCATTACTAGCAGCCAAACGGAAAGCTTGGTTATTATTCGCCGCAATGTTATCGCGCACGTCTTTGAGTGTTAAAAGAGCCTCAACCTCATGAAGGTTGTCGTTTTCAATTGCTGTGTAGAGCTTATTTAGTTCTGCAAAGTGAATCATTTTAAAAAACATTATTTTGTCATCAAACTGGATGGTATTGTGGCAAATAATGTTCTTTGTCGTCATAGCAATAATTGCTATTGCTATTGCTATTGCTATTGCTATTGCTATTGCTATTGCTATTGCTATTGCTATTGCTATTGCTATTGCTATTGCTATTGCTATTGCTATTGCTATTGCTATTGCTATTGCTATTGCTGGTTGGTATTGGAAGGCAGACAATAGGTATGATTATTGAGGTTTTGCTTAAAAATTTCTTCAGGGATTTGAGCTAAGAAAAAATAAGAGCGTGATTATCATGGAGAACTTGATTCACGCATTGATAAAGCGCTTAAGCAAGCGCAATAGACAGATTACTTGACTGTATTTTTATTGGCTATTCTGTATTCTCTTGGGGAAAAGATTATTTTTTAGGTTGCCCCGTTTCTAAATTCCATATTCCGAGAAGCTTGCGAGTGCTGTCCGTAATATAGATACATTGCTCAATGTGATGAAAGCATAAACCACCCACCGCCGTTTGTTCGAGAGATTGAACATACTGGTTATAGTCGATTAGATTTTTCATTTGATTACTCCTCTTGTGCCTACGCAATATAAGGCAATTTCTGCGCCAGCCAACATAATCAGTTGATAAACATATAAATATTAGTGAATGCTTATATCATTATTTGCTTTTTTGTAAAAAAAACTGACAGTCATAGCCCTGGGATGCGAGCAATATGTGTAACTACTTACTTTTTATGACGAAAGCTTTTTCTTTGTGGATAAGGATCGGGGGACAAGTTGTTAGGAATGCATTAGATAAATTTTTAAAATATTTTCTCTTATTATTTATTAGTTTGATTCCGGCAATATCCATTGCTCAGAAAATAACGCTTCAAGATACGCTGCAAACAGTCAAAACACGAGGGTATCTTGTTTGTGGCGTGTCTCAAGGGTTGGCAGGATTTTCAACACCAGATGATAGAGGGCATTGGCAGGGGATAGATACTGATTTTTGCCGTGCTGTGGCAGTTGCGGTGCTGGGAGATAAACGAAAAGTTAAATTTATACCATTATCAACCAAAGATAGATTTACCGCGTTGCAATCGGGTGAGATTGATCTTCTCGCTCGTAATACGACATGGACTTTATCCAGAGACAGCGCTTTAGGTCTCGATTTTGCGGGGGTTCTGTATTATGACGGCCAAGGATTTATTGTAAAAAATGAAATAAAAAACTCAACTTTAAAAGTCTCCTCTATTGCTGATTTAAATGGGGCAATTATTTGCACCAATGCGGGAACAACGACAGAGCTGAATATTGCTGATTATTTTCAGATTCATAACCTTAAATATCAAATTATTACTTTTGAAAAAATTGATGAG
>JBFWLB010000021.1:0-40977 GCA_050252335.1 Candidatus Berkiella sp.
CTTAAAATAGCAATTAAATACGATTTCCTTTCAAATGACCCCATATTTCACCTCCCGGTTACTTTAAATATGAGGCAACGACCGTTTATTTTCCTTTTTCGGTTACATTTAATATGAGGCAATTCGTGGGGCTCATTGCTTTGAACTTCCAGCTTTATATTTCAGTCTCACTCATAGATTTTCTGCATAAAGGATAATCTATGAGTCAAAATTATTTGGTTAATTTAATGTGGTTGAATCAAGATTTAAAAGAGGGCTGCGAATATATTTATTGCGGGAATAATATTCAAAAAGGATTTCTAGAGCCTATCCTTGGTTGGGCTGAAAAAACAGCGGGAGATTGTGAAATTAGAGTTTGGTATAACTCTAGAACAACCACACCAGAGGCTGTTAAGCGTACTGAAGAATTGATACAAAACATGTTGGCACAAAGTAATAAAAACGCTTTGAGTAAAGTTTCATTAGTGGATATTCATACTTTAAAATCTGTTCAAGAACATGAGGCAATTTTATTTCCATCTGTGGAGCAATATTATAGAAAGCCACCGGTTTATTTCAAAGCAGATCTAATTCGCGTGATGATTTGCCACGAAATTGCTGAAAAAAAGGAACATAATTACATTGTATATTCTGATTTAAATATTCCACCACTTACAAGTGGAGAACTTTTTAATGATTCAACGAAACGTGACTTGGAGATGTGTGGGCTTGTTCTTGCAAAGAACGCAAAGAACGACACACCTTATGAAAATGCTTTTTATATTATTGACTCAAATAACATAGATATGATGCAAGCGATTAAGATTGGGCTTATTGATATTAACTTAAAACGAGCAGAAATTTTTTCTCAAGAGTCCATTTTTGAAAATCAGCTTAAGAATTATCAATTTATGGAGCAGATAGTTTATATGAGTCATGATGCTATGATGAAATTATATAAATTCTATAAAGGAGAAGCAGAGATTGGTAAAAATTCATATAAAAATATACCCTCACATGAGGAGAGATTGCATTTTTATGATGAATCAGAAACTATTATAGAAATTAAAAGGGCATTATTGAAAGAAAATTTTGTTTTTGATGGAATAGTATATAAACCTGAGGAAAATTTAAATCGATTTTTTAAGATAAAAGCGGTTAACAAACCTGTAAGCAGTTTTTATAACACAAGTCGTAAAATTTTTAACTCTTGCAATCAAGGCGCTAATGATGCTTTAAGAATGGCAGGTTACAATCCCTATGCCGCTGCTTGTAAAATGATTACAAAAACGCATTATAACATAGAAGCTTTTGATAGCTTGGTTGATAGTTTTTCTCTGGATATCAATAAAATTGAAAAAAGCACATTTTATGATGTTTTGCATTCTCCCAAGGTACATTCTTTTTTGCATATAGCAATTGAAAATATAGATGATGATCTCGTTACGCATTTGCTTAAAAAAGGAGCAGATATTTTTAGCAGGCCATATGGCATATCTCCATTAGAATTTTTGTGTAGAAAAATGGTGGAAGAAGCAAAAAAGCCGAGCCATAATCAGCATACATATGACAAATATAGCAATATGATGAGGAGTATGGAAAAGGCTATTATTCATGATTTAACATTAAAGAAGAGATTTAGTGATACTAGAGAGCAATTTCGTCAGAGCTTGTATTCATTGCCTGAGTCTCCCTTGAAAAAATGGACGCCACGCTAAGCAGCCATTTTTTATTCAATGAGGGATGATAAATTAAGTTATGGTCACAGTTCGTTCAGAACGAATCAATTTAGGCGTCATGCTGTATTACTATTGTATAATTCGTTGTATAAGATGCAGCTATTTATGTGTTATAGGTAGTTATAATAATAAAAATTTTAGATTCTTTAATGGGCTATTAATAAGAGTAGTGAATTCTTTTCAGACTATTGTTTTTATTTTGCGATTGCACGAACAGAATATTATATAACCCTCACTTTTCAGCAAGGGTTGTTGAAAACGTTAATATTATTTATAGAGTTCAGTAATTGTATAATTAGACACTATGTCGTGATAAGGAAGAAGTGACAATTGTGCTTCATGATATAGCGTGAATGTTGAAAAGAATAAGACGAGCTCATTAAGTTTATTGAGCTGTGTATTTTGAGATAGAGTATAAAGAAAATTTACGATTGCCAAACCGCCAATTCCCAGTACTAAAAAATCAACACCACCAGCGATCTGTTGAGTTTCATGTGCATTTAATTCTTTCATTGTTACTGCTCTATTTTTATATTAGTTTTTTGAGTGAAAAATCATAACATGTTTTTGAATATTTACAATATTGCGCTTAGAGATTTTTAGATTTGCTGAAGGCCTCAATATAATTGAGGCAGCAATCAATACACGTCAGTATGCCTTGATTCTTTGACTGTAGGCGTAGTGCAGTTATTACACAATCCTTTAATTTCTAAGGTGTAATTTCTAATTGAAAATTTATTGTTTTTTGCTATTTTTGGTATCGGAGAAAAATTAATGTCGCAATCAAGTTCTTTCGCATAATTGCACGCAGTGCACACCAGAAATTGGGTATGTCCAATATGATGCTCATTTGTGCAGACAACATATGATTTAAGACTGTCAATACAATGGATGAAGCCTTCTTGATGCCAAAACTGGATAGCTCGGTATACCGTTGGAGGGTGGGGTTTGTCAATTTGGTTGGATAATTTCTGCAAAATTTCATAAGCTCCAAGTGGCTTCCCTTCATTAACAAGTATTCTCAAAACAAGCTCTCTTGGATTTGTAAATCTAAGTCCATGATTTACACAATGTTTGTGTGCCTTTTTTAAGATAGATTGCGTCATAATAAATAGTCTTCTTTAGGGTTATGCTGTATATGTTATATTGTATCACATTGGAGAATGTTATATTATAACATTTTTTAAAAATTTGTATTCCTAACTAATTTTGGTCATATCTTTTAGATGGCAAATTTACGATATATCAGGCAGGCACTATATGTCTTATAAATATTTTCGATTTTATCTTAACAATACTCAGCATAATCATTCTATTAAGCGCTATAAATCAATATTAGAAAATCGAAAAAATGATGGTTATATACGTGTTTCTTTTGACTTAATTGGACCAAAGAAAAGTCTCAGCATTTTGTGTAATTCTAAAAAGGATATACATGCGGAAAAGGAGGAATGGTGTGATTATTTAAAGACAAAAAAAATTCCAATCAGTCAAAAGATCGAATATGGAGCGCTTGAAGACAAAAAGCATTGTTCGAATAATCAAAGTTGCGATCATCATCATGGGCATGGGCATGGGCATGGGCATGGGCATAGCCATAGCCATGAAAACCATTCGTTAAAAGCTGTTTTGGGTATGGCTTTTGGGCTTTGTTTGCTGGGCGTGCAGCTAATCGCTTTTAATATTCCTGCAATGGCTAGTTATATTATTAACGGTATATCCATTTTGATGACAGGGTATCTTGGGAAGAATCTCTACCAATCAGTCTGGTATGCACTCAAGAAGAAAAAAATAAGTACCGCTACACTGTATACAATCAGCACTTTGACCATCCTTGGCCTCTCTATCTTGAGTCTAATTTTTCCTAATTTACCGATGATGTTGGAGTCGGCTCCACTGATTTTAGGCTTTTGGCATTTGGGAGAAGCCATTGAGCATAAGTTATTAGATAAAATAAATGAAAAATTAGATGTGCGAGATTGTGCGCCTAAAACGGTTTGTCTAAAGGGTAATAAGGATGATTCAGTCTCGGTAAAAAAAATTATACCTAATGATATTATAATTATTAAGAAAGATGAGGTTATACCTGTTGATGGTATATTAAACCAACCTGCTCTTCTTTACACAACTAGAGTTAATGGTTCTCCTTATCCCAAAAAATTTAATGCAGGTGATGCGGTAAAAGCAGGAATGTTTCTTGCTAATAATGTCTCAACATTAGAAATGCGTGCCACAAAAACATTTCGGAATTCGTATTTGTCTTTGATAGCAAAAAATATTGATACAGCACATCAAGAAAAAGCGCCGTTAGAACTATTTGCAAATAAAGTTCTAAAATATTTTGTGCCAGGCTTGATTGCAATTTCACTAATATCTGGAGTTACGCTTGGGATATTATTTGGTTCTGCTATTGCTATTCAGTCTGTCATATCAATCCTAGTGAGTGCATGTCCTTGTGCATTAGGTCTCATTACGCCTATGGCTGTTAGACTTGGAATGAAAAAATCTTCTGAAAACGGTATTCATTTCAAGCATGGTAAGGCATTACAGGCTGCGGCTAATATCGATACGGTAGTTTTTGATCTAAATGGCACCCTAACAGAGGGTAAGCCTTCTGTTAATAAGTATGCAATCAAAGATAAAAAATTGTGGAAATATATCGCCTCTTTAGAGGCACATTCCGATCATCCTGTATCAAAAACAATTATTGATTTTATAGCTCAACAGGACATTAAAGTTAATCCAGCATTAAAAGTCACGCATATCGACAAAAGTCACCATGCGGGGATTAAAGGTATTATCCATGGAGAGAGGTTTATCATTGGTAATATAGATATGTTGCATGCAAATCATATCACAGAGATCCCCGCAAAATATAAAAATAATCAAAATGGCACGATTTACATGGTGCGAGGCACTGAGGTCATTGGGCAAATTTCAATCACAGATCGACTAAGAAAAGATGCTATCGCCACCGTGCAGCAATTGCGAGCAATGGGTAAACAAGTACATATTTGCACTGGCGCTGATAAACCAACAGCAGAATATTACGTAAAGCAGTTGAATGCGGATATTCCTATGGAGAATATTTGTGCAAATACGGTAGGCGCTATAACGGGTTCTCAAGAAGTATCTAAGGAGAGTTACATCAAGGATTTGCAAGAGCGTGGATTCAATGTAGCTATGGTGGGTGATGCTGCAAATGACTTAACCGCTATTGCAAGAGCGGATATTGGTGTTGCCGTAAAATCAGATATTGGTGATAAGCTTACTGAAAAGCATGCGGGAATGACGATTCAGAAAGGGGTGTTGTTTCCAATAGCAACAGCATTTGATATAGCTGCCAAAACGAAGCAAAATATATACCAAAATTTATTTCTTAGTTTAGCATACAACTCGTTGGTTACTCTTGCAGGCGTAGGATTATTTATGCCGCTAGGGGTTGTGTTGAGCCCGGGTATTGGGGTGGGTCTCATGGTTCTGGAGTCTGCTATTGTTTTATCAAACTTATATCGCTTGAAAATTCAAAGGCCTATTTCTCAGGCTAACAAAAATATTGTTGTTTTAAATGAAGAAAAGAATAGCATAAAAATGACTTCTATCCTTCGCTATACATCTAGAAATAGACCAAGTCTTGAGCAATCAGTTGATATTAGCTCACTAGGAAAATCGCTTATATTCAGCGCCAATTCAAAGCGATCTGGATCAATCTTATGTAAACCTAAAAATGTTGAGGCTACGACTAGAGTGAATCTCGGAAATAGAATGTGCTAAATGAGGATTGATCTTGTCATCAATCTGAATACACCGTCTGAAGTTAAAAAGAAAGCAATGGAAATGCTTAATTAAAAAACAAAATATTTTGACATTAAGTAGATTATATGCATTGCTTTTATTTTGTTTGGAATTTTGCTATGATTTTACATCTGTTTGATATAAGGGATGAAAAAATCACATATTTTTTATGAAAAATACGCCACTTTCCATTTGCAAGGAACTCATTCAGCCAGGTGAAAAAGCAAATCTGGCACTGCAAATGCCAGATTTCTATTCTTGTGCTCCTCTTTATATGCCAATAAAAATTATACATAGCAAGAAAGCAGGTCCCTGTTTATTGGTTTTTGCTACCATCCATGGTTATGAGATGAATGGTCTTGAGATTGTAAATAGACTGATTAATTCATTAGAGCCAGACCAAATCCATGGAACAGTGATTGCTGTTCCTGTTTTAAATGTATTTGGTTTGACGCATTATCCCAAAACTATTCCCTCTGGACAAAATATTGCTGAGTGTTTTCCGGGAAAAATTGATGGAAAATATGGTGAGAGAATTGCATGTATCTTTACTCAAGAGTTAATAAAAAAAGCAGATTATTGTATTGAGCTGGATACTGGTTCACTCAACCATGCAATTCTTCCGCAGGTATATTGTAATTTTGAGAACCAGCGAACAAAACAGCTAGCAAAATCATTTCAGGTTCCCGTTATTACCAATGTCAGCCTCAAAAGAAATCAATTGCGTCAAACTACAGAAAATCTAGATATTCCCTTAATTGTATATCAGGCAGGCGAAGCAATGCGCTTTGATGAAAATGCTATTAATATCGGAGTAGAAGGCGTCAGGAACTTTATGCGATGCATTTCTATGATTCCTGAAAAGATGATTGATGATATCAAACCAGTATTTTCTCAAGATGAAGAATGGATTGTTGCCAACAAAGGTGGGGTTTTGCACGTTAATGTTGTTCTTGGTCAAACCATAAGAAAAGGCGATAAAATTGCCTCTATATCAGATCCCTTTAGTGCTGATGTAGAAGAGTATGTTACAGCAACTCAAGATGGTGTTATTGTTGGTATTAATACGACGCCACTTATTCATGAAGGCTTGTCTATTTTTAAAGTTGCCTCTTTTATTGATAATCATAGAGCTGAAAGTGCCATTGAGTCTTGGGAAGTACAGCAACAAGAGGCTCAATAAAAAGCGTATGTTATCTCACGAAAATAAACTAAGAGGTCTCGGATTATTCGTCTGGGCAATATGTGCATTATTTTTTACTTATGAGTTCAGTTTAAGAACTATACTAGGAACATTTCAGCATCCTATTATGTATGACTTGTCGTTATCTCCTTTTTCATTTTCTGTTCTTAGTACAACTGCATTTTTATTGACCTATGGCGTAATGCAGTTGCCAGCTGGATTTATTGTTGATAAATATGGTTTGAAGAGAACCTTAGCTTTTGCAATTAGCATATGCATAATTTCCAGTGTCGCCTTTTCATTTAGCTATCAATTCAGCACCGCAGTGATAGCGAGAATGATAATGGGGGTGGGAGCATCTTTTGGTTTTATTTGTTTGCTAGTTGCGGTTTATGATTGGATGCCGAAAAAATTTTATGGTCTCTTCATTGGGCTCTCTCAGTTTATTGGTACAATGGGACCTATGTTAGCGGCTGGGCCACTTAATTCACTTGCTTTAAATACTAAAATAGATTGGCGGTCTATTTTATTGTCTTTTGGGTTCTTGGGAGGTATTTTACTTGTTTTGGTTGTTCTCTATGTTAAAAATAATGATGATAACATAGGTGTTTTCCGGATCATTAAAAAGCCAGATCCCATTAAGAAAAATTTGCTTCGTGTGCTTGGTCAGTCACAGACTTGGTTAATTGCATTGTATTCAGCGCTTGTGTATTTTACCATTGAATATTTATCTGAAAATGAAGGAAAAGCTTTTTTAGAATTAAATGGTTTTAGCGCTCGATATTCATCTTATATGATAACAGTGGGTTGGTTTGGCTATGCTATTAGTTGTCCTTTATTAGGTGCGTTGTCAGATATTTTTAAAAGAAGAAAAATGGTTATGATTATGGCAGCATTATTTTCTTTGATATCGATTGTATTTATTGTTTATTTACCGATCTCAAAAACAATAGTTGCGTGTGCATTTTTTCTTCTTGGATTTGGGGCTGGGGGGCAAAGTGTTGCATTTGCGATCATGGCAGAGCAATGTAGCAAAACTTATTTGGCTGTTGGCTTAAGTTTCAATAATACAATGATTACTGTGTTATCTTCGATCAATGCACCTGTTATAGGATGGCTCCTAAATTACAATAATAGTACAGGAGCGCTGTCTTTGGCAGATTACTCTTTTGCCTTTTCTTTCGTTATTGGATTAATCGCACTTTCTATTATTATTTCAGTATTTTTTATTAAAGAAACTTTTTGTCGACCAACAAAAGGATTTACATTGATATAACATATGTTGTGCATAAATTTTTGATGCGTTTAATATTTGTTTTATACCATTAACATATCTTCAGAGGGATTTGTTTTAAGATGGGTGTTGCAAGATAATTTTAGAAGATTGTTCAACCAAGATCCAAGTCTTGAAAAAGTAATTTCATCTAAACAATGTTTGAATGTGCCGATTTGAGTAGTTGGTAGATGTCCCATGTTGTAAAGATTTTCTAAAATATCTTCACAATGACTCATGGGAACAATATAGTCTTGTAGACCATGTCCAATAAAAATAGAAGGCTTTGTTGTTTGATGTCTAGTTTGGGTATTTTTAAGAAAAAAACCAGATAAGCTGGCAACACCTGCTAATGCATATTTTGAATTCAATGCGCAATAAAGTGCTAACGCCGCGCCTTGTGAAAAGCCAGCGAGTACAATATTTTTGCTTGGAATGCCCGCTGCAATTTCATTTTCTATTAATTTTTCTATCGCTAAGAGTGCGGTTTGAATACTTTTGTTGTCTTGTTTTTTATGTAAATCGAGATCAGCAATATCAAACCAGCCAGGTAAATATTGTCCACCACAAACAGTGATAGATCTCTTCTTTGCTTTTGGAAAGATAAAATTCACATGCCGATTAAAATGCATGCCGAGGAGTGGCAAAAGACTCTCTATGTTTTGTTTATCGCCCAAACCATGTAACCATATGATGCTGGCTTTGGCATCGTGATTGGCTCGTATATATTGTGTTTCAGCAATGACATTATATGGACATGATGTATGAATAGCCTTTATCCCCAAATTTATCTCAGCACTCATTATCTTTAGAATCTATAGATTGTAGCAATCTTAATGATGATTTATAAATCAATAGCGACAAGAGGGCTATTGGGGTAGACGAGGAAATTGATTGATATTGCACGTATCTGCGGCTATTTTATTAAGCTGTACATAATCTCTTAAAAATAGTTAATTGGAAAACTATCTCAAAATAAAATATGATGAGCCCTTAGACTTAAGATTATATTTTTAATGTGCGTCAATACTGAGTAGCTTTATTAGTGTCAAGGAATGGCAATGAGAGAACGAAAAATCATTTCTATCTTGTGTTGTGCGATTGCTATAGCAATCTGCACTGTGAGCACAAGCATGGCTACTGCATCGAGCACGGTTAAACTTAGATATACTACTGCCGAATTGCATTCTGAATATGAGAGTGTTGATCCACAAGCTCCTTTTTATGTTTTGTTTCATCTACAAATTGTACCAGGATGGCATACTTACTGGTTAAATCCAGGTGATTCCGGCATGCCACCTCATCTCGCATGGGAACTACCTAAAGGTTGGCAGGCCAGTGAAATCATATGGCAGCCACCGCACCGTATTCCTGTCGGATCTTTGATGAATTATGGTTATGATCATAATGCATATCATCTTATCAAGATTACACCTGATCCTAAAGCCAGCGGCAAAGCGCTTTTAAAAGCACATGCAAGTTGGCTTGTATGTGAGGAGGAGTGTATTCCTGAAAAAACAGATCTGTCGATTGAGGTGGGTTTAGGAGCTGCTATACCCTCATCTGCTTCTGCGTTGATCCATGCTTTAGAAAAATCCTCGCATTTAGATAAAATCAGTGGCACTTATGCCTTTGAGAACAATGAGACGGTTAGTTTTGCATTCACTTCACCCAGCATGCCGGCGACAGGTGCTGCTTATTTTTATTCCTCTGTGCCCGGGAGTTCAGAGCCTGCTGCGCAGCAAGAAATAACGCGCAATGATGAGATTGTGCACATGACATTCAAAAAAGGGGCTGTGGCTTTGCCAGAAACGTTCTCTGGTATTTTAGAAATTGCACTAGACAATGGCTTACAGTATAAAGAGCTGTATTTAGAGCGTCGTGATTCTTTTGCGGCACCAACAGATAAATCTTCAAGTACTTCTTCTCTTCTTATAACCTTATTTTTTGCTTTTTTAGGCGGCGTTATTTTAAATGCGATGCCTTGTGTTTTTCCTGTTTTATCGCTGAAAGCGCTTTCTTTATCACAAGAAGCAACAAAAGAAGCTAAAACAATACGAAGGTATGGTTACAGCTATACCTTAGGCGTGATTGTGAGTTTCATGTTGGTTGCGTTTTTTCTATTTATATTAAAAGCAATGGGTAATATTGTTGGTTGGGGCTATCAAATGCAATCGCCCTATTTTGTGGCCATTCTTGTTTATCTTTTATTTTTAATTGGTTTGAATTTATCTGGATATTTTGAGATCTCTTTTAGTATGAATTTTAAAGGTGAGGCAGGTAGTCATAAGGAGAGTTTAAAAAGTAGTTTTGCCACAGGAGCCTTAGTGACCTTGGTTGCAACGCCTTGTACGGCTCCGTTTATGGCAACAGCGCTTGGTGTTGCTTTTGTGCACCCCCCCATTATTGGCATACTAATTTTTATTGCGATGGGTTTGGGCGTCGCTTTTCCTTATTTGGCATTGACCACCATACCAGGTGCCCTTAAATGGTTTCCTAAGCCTGGGATCTGGATGGAGCATTTCAAACAATTCTTAGCTTTTCCTATGTTTATTTCTGCTGTATGGTTGATTTGGGTTTTTGCACAGCAGCTTGGTATCAACGCAACAGCATTTTTGTTATTAGGGCTTGTCTTGCTGACAATGTCTATTTGGTTATGGAAAGTGATTAGACCACACACTCAATCAGCAAGAATAATAATCTTTATTTTATTAGGGGTATTGGTTTTATGGCCGATTATTATGTTGCCTGCGCCTGTCAATAATGCCACCAAACAGATAAGCAATAAGAATGAAACATTACTGTATGATAAGAGCACTCTACAGCAATATAGAGATGAAGGACGTGCTATATTTGTCTATGCAACTGCTGCTTGGTGTATTACTTGTAAAGTGAATGAGCGTGTAGCCATTAACGATAAGGATGTGCAGCAGCATATTGCTAAATTAGGCATTCCTGTAATGGTTGCTGACTGGACAAACGAAGATCCTGCTATTACACAGTTCTTGCAAGAATATGAGCGTGCTGGTGTGCCACTGTATGTTTTTTTTCCGGCAAAGGGAGGAGCGCCTCGTATTTTGCCGCAAATATTAACTCCTTCTATATTAATAGAAGCATTTTCTTAAGTAGTTATTTTCTGAGTGATACTCTAAAGGAGCCCTTTCATGATCAAGCATAAATTAAAAACAGTTTTTGTTGCATTAACAACCATTGCAGCATTTTCTCTTTTTCAGACCGCTGCTCAGGCTGCTGTTCAGATTGGTGCTCAAGCGCCAGAATTTTCTGGAACGACAGCAGACGGAAAAACAGTAAAGCTTTCTGATTATAAAGGTAAAGTTGTTGTTTTAGAATGGAACAATCCATTTTGTCCTTTTGTGCGCAAGCATTATGATGCTGGCAATATGCAAGCACTACAAAAAGAATATACAGCTAAAGATATTATTTGGCTTTCCATTAATTCATCTGCCAAGGATAAACAAGGTTATCTTGAAGGCGCTGTTTTAGAAGAGCAGCTTAAAAAAGATGCAAATGCAGCAACAGCATATATCATAGATGCAGATGGTACAATCGGAAGATTGTATGAAGCTAAGACAACACCACAGATGTTTGTAATTAGCAAAGAGGGAGCAGTCATGTACAATGGTGCAATTGATAGCATTTCTTCAGCAGATATTAGTGATATTGCCAAGGCCGAGCCTTATGCTAAAAATGCAATTGATGCCACAATAGATGGGCAAAGCATAAAAATCTCTACCTCTGCACCCTATGGTTGTAGTATTAAATATAGTGATTCTCATTAATCAGCTAGAACCCTGCTATCTTCATAATGGTAAAGATGGCAGGGGTTGTATAAGAACAAATTAAGTTGCCCGCCACTCTTTTCTTATTTTATTGAAACGGCAGTAATCAATGCTTCTTTGTATACTTGTGAATTTTTCTACAAGAGAAGACTCTATTTCTCTGGGCAGCGCTACATTTTCTGTGCAGGGTATTTGTTCTATATCTAAGCTTACCTGTATATTGATAGAGGGTTGGTTTTGATTATTGGTAATTGTATTTTGATATCCGGTCGAGAGATGAGATGATATCACTGTATGGGGAGTCAATAAATTTTCTTCATGACTTTCTTCTTCATTGCTTCCTTCTTCATTTTCTTTCTCTGCTTCTTCAGATTTCTGGGGAAGAACAACGGTACACAAATGATTAATAAATAACTCAACATCTGTTTTTTCAAGTGCTTGTGTGGGCATTTGGTATACAGTAGAAGCCAAATAAATTTTGACCCCACCATAAAGTTCTTCCGGTGATATTGTGGAATGATCTTCAATTAAAAAATCATGGGAAATGTTTTCTATAAACCATTTTATACCAGGCTTCATTATAGATAGTAGAGGTTTATAATGACCACTATTGTTACTGATCGTAATTAAATATCCATTGTCTATATAAGCATGACCTATTGCAATGACAGGTAGTCCTGCAATTAAGTGAGAGTGATTACGAACTTCATGAATAGGTGCCATGTAGAGACGATGATCTGGTAGCAATCCGTAAATATATTCGCCATCTAATCGATTGTTAAAATCATCTACAAATATGTTGTTTAAGATAAACGTTCTATATTGTGCCCTTTCTCTGATGGAGAGATAATTTTTTCTGATGAATCTTTCTGCTAGCATCTCGCGGTAATATTCAGCTTGCATCAATATAACATCGTTTTTGGCATGATTGCGCAGTGTATGATAATAGCTCAGAAGCGGTAGATCTCTTTTTGAATACAAAGTATCTTGATTTTTCTTTTCTGCATCCAATATTCCATAATAAAAATGCAAATTGGATGGTGTTATCTTTTTGGATTTTAATTGTAACATTTTTAGACAGCTATGTTCGTAGTCATGGTGGGGTATATTGCTTGTTTTTTCGAGGTATATAAAATAATTTCAGATGGGTTTTATTATTTATCAGATGAATAGTCGCCTTTCCCCTTGAATATTAAAGATGAATTAGCAGGATATATTTTTTGCGAATATATTATTAGCACATTGTACTATATTATTAATATTTGTGAAGAGAATAAAAGCGTTTCTGATTTGAGATAGGCTGTAAAAAAAAGCTGGTGAATGTTAAATACGAGATGGCCTATAGATACTAATTTTCATTTTTCATCCATAGT
Source organism: Candidatus Berkiella sp. (assembly GCA_050252335.1). Taxonomy (GTDB): domain Bacteria; phylum Pseudomonadota; class Gammaproteobacteria; order Berkiellales; family Berkiellaceae; genus Berkiella_A. The sequence goes on from JBFWLB010000021.1 coordinate 13,143, forward strand.
TAGCGCCTATAGCAGAAATTACTTCACATATACACAAGAATAGTGCGTATCCATCAATTTAAATTTTATCGTTTCTTTTTACACCCTGGTTGCTTGCAACATAATTAGGTAAAAAATGTTAGATAGAACCATGAATGATAGTATTCAAATTTCATCTTTGACATGGAATCTAGGTAATCAAACAGCATCTGCTGCTGCGGTAAGTGATGCGCTTGAACAGCTCATTCCAGATCTTAACAATCTTCCTATCGTTATTGCAATTGCCACACAAGAAGAAATGGCAAAGAAAGGAAAGCGATTGTACGAACAAATGTTGGAAGAATTGAATAAAAATTTACCAGAAGGTCAGAAATATAAGATTGTTCTTTTTGAAAAACATAAAACTTTAGCTGGTGTAAATAATATGCTAAAAGAGGGAAATATTGGTCAATTTGTGAAAGCAATGTTAACGGATAGAAATCAAGTATCTAATGCCTTGTTGGTCAGAGAGCCTTATGACATTCAAGATGCGGATGCTAAAATTTATTATGAGCCTGGCAAAGAAAAAAGAGGTAATAAATCAATCATTCGAATAGAAGGCACACTGACAAAAGATAGTCAGAGAATAATGGATATTTCTATTGCTGGTGCACATCTCGATTCTAATAAAGATGCCAAACGCAGAGAGCACATTAACAGCTATCTCTTAGGCGAAAATTTAAGAGACATAAACTTTGATTCGATAGAGGATATATTTACACAGGCTCAAGTATTTCGTGTATTTATGGGAGATCTAAATGAGCGTGATTATCTTATGCGAGATGGGACAACACGTGATCAGACTCATCAAACAAATCTAAATGGCTTTGGTTTTGATGTTACAAGGACCCCTCAACAAACGTTAGAGGGTAACCCTATTTATGGTACCTATGGCGTTAGAATATTAGACGGTCGGCAAATCAAAGGCGACCCTGATCTTAAACAAAGAGCACATGTGGCAAGAGAGGGGTACTTAGATAGAGTTACCTTTTCTTCTGGATTAGAAGCAAGTGATATGTATTACGGTGCAACATTGTATGATGCGTATTGTGAATACAGTGAAAAAAAGACCTATTATCATGGTGCAGATCATTTTCCTGTTGCCAGAGGATTTTCTGTTAGGCCAGCAACAGACGAGACAAAATTATTAATTGCTTGTAATTATATACAACGCCGTATTCCTAATGTAGACGATGACTTAAAACAGCTCGAAGCATTAAAAAGAGCTGTTATAGAAGAAGATCTAGATTCTTTTCAGCATATGATTCAATCTATGCAATATTATGATGAACTTTTATCAATGCCTCAATATGTTTCGCAAAAATTTGGTATTGTGCTGCATGAAGATTTGAGTGTGTATTTCTCTGCAACCATGCAAGAGAACCAACTGCTGATTGGCCTGGAAAGAGAGATTGAGCAGTTGACCGGGGTGCAGCAAGCGATGATGACATATCATCAAAAACTTGAGAGCATTAAGCATTTGGATAGCTCTAGTATACAGGAACAAGAAGAAATTGTAAAAATAGCTAATATTGTGAGCAATTATCAAAGCACAATGAATGATATCAGGTTGATGGAAGCAAAATTAGAAGATACAGCACAAAAAAATAAAAAAATAGGTATTGCCCAACAATTTTTTAGCCTTCTTGATGAGCATCTAATCAAAACATTTAAAAGAGGAGGCAATATCAATAATGGATGTATTGTGATTAAGCAACTTGCCAGGGAAATTTTTAATGAAGGTATCAACGGTAGTCTGAAGGCATTGATTTCAAGACGAACAAAAACAGCATGCCCACTTTATAAAGAACATGTCTCAAAAACAAAACGGATAATCGGTAAAAATAAGGGGAAACACACGGAGGATTCTGTCCCTTGTGAGGCGTCGTCAAAACGCTCAAGATTAAGATAATTTATTGTTTATTTTTAATCTGATCTACAATGAAAAGATATTTTATGCTGCATAGGTTTTTTTGATTTTTGACTTAAGTTAGTTTTGCTTATAATCGTGGTTCAATATTGAGGAGTTTTGAATGTTAGCAGGGAATAGAAAAATAGGAGTCACACAATATCATCATATTGATCAAGTCATTTCTGCAACCACACTCACAGAAGAAGAGAAATGTACAATTATTGCAGCGATAGTAGCGCGCAACCCTAATGATATCAATAAAACCTATCATGCAGGCAATACAGCCTTGCATTTGGCTGCTAAGTTTGCTTTGCCCGAGGTAACAAAATTACTGATAAACCTTAATTTTCCTATTAATGCTCAAAGTGATCGTGGTTTGACGCCCTTACATTGTGCTGCGGAAACAAGTGCTGCAGTTGTATTGTTAATATTATGTCATCAAGAAAAAATAGAAATAAATTTGGTTGATTCAAAGAATGAAACGGCTTTGCATAAAGCAGCCCATCGAAAATCAGCAGAATGCTTAAAGATATTAGCTTCTCAAAGTGCTTTAAATATTTTAGTTCGCAATACAGAGGGGCAAACAGCGCAAGACATTATTGAAATGGATCATGATGTTATGCGCAGGGAAAGTGCCTTAAATGCTTTAAAAGCATTGCCGTTTTCAAATAATTCTACTTCTGGATTTGAGCAGCAGATCTTTGAAAATATCTCTATGGTGGCAGATGAAAATGTTTTAAAGGATTTGTGCAAGGAGTTTGATGAGCTGCAATTGGATCATGTTTCTGTTAGAACAGTACGCCCTATTTTAAACATTGGTAGAAAGAGTGCGGCGACTCTAAAATCAATTATGGTTATGCCTAATAAAACGTTCAAAGATAAGACGCATATACCAGAAGATAAAGATTTTCTTTTAGGAGATATAGATAAAATTGATTCTTTTCTAAAGTCGGGTGGAGATCCAAACCAAATCATTGCTCCTCATCAGCGGTCTTTGCTCTATTATGCATTTATTTATAAAAAGAAATCGCTCTTTATAAAATTGATTTTGGCAGGAGCTTCAATAAAAAAACATAAACTCTCTGAGTCTCTTTATGAAGTTATATCTTCGGATGAAGAAGGAAGTCACGCTGATTTCTTGCTAATGATGCTAGAGGAGTTATGTCCCATTGTAACGGATGAGCTTTCTATTTTTGATGAAAAATTGCAAACGCTTTCTGACACAGTTCATAAATTATTTATTGCAAATAGATTTGTCAAACAATTCTCATCTCATGAAATATCTCAGGTTGAAGAAACACTTCTTGATAATGATTGTATGAAGGCACTGTATTTTATTTGTTGTGGCATGGAGCAAGGTTCTTATAGGGTATTTAACAGTATGTATGTCAGCAAATCTGCATTAGGTTTGTTAGATCAATTTTCACCAGATGTTATTTTAGAGGCAATGTTGAAATTGATGCCCCAAATTAATAATGCTCAAAACATGATCTGTTTATACATTCTGAAAGAAATACTAATATATAATGTGGATTTCTCTTATGTGCTTAGTGTTGGATTCAGAAGAAAAATGAATGACTACCTGGCTTGTAGTGCAGAAAAAGATCTGCAAGACTCTTTTTTAAAATTTTTTGATTTTATAGAGCATTTTAAAGAGAATTCTATATTCTCAAGATATCATGAATTAAAAAAAATGATATCTTTTTATCCATTTAAAAAAATGATGTTTAATTCTTATATGGACTTTCAACAAAATGTATTGTTTTCTAATAGTGCAGAGTTATTAGAGGGAGAGATTGCTCATTTTGCATTGCAAATGCGTAATCTTAGCTTGCAGCTGTTTCAAATATGCGATCTAAAAGAGTTCAGAGAAACGGTTTGGGAATTTGGGAAAACAGATAGAGCGCTGAAGGCACCTACAATTGTTGCTCATGAGAAAATCTTAGAGAAAGTAAAAACATATATTACTGCTGAAATTTCCAAGAAGAATTCTGCTCAAAATCGTGCTAAGGCATTTGCTTTTTTTGTGCATGCAGCGCGAAGATGTTTGTCATTATCCGATGGTGTGAGTGCAGACTTGTGTTCAGTAATGACCATTATGGGTGGAGTAAATGATTGTGCATCATCAGATTTGAAGGCAATCAATGCAATTGTCGATAAAAAAACCAAGAAAATATATCAGCAATTGAATAAATTATATAATCCACAAAATAATTTTAGATATGCGCGCCATTTGATGCGCGGGCATCTCTTCCCTATACCTTTTTTGCCAATTTTTCTTAAAGATAAAGTGATGCTTGGGGTAAATAATAGCATAGAAAATCTATCGGTGATGGGAGGAATTTATTTTCCTGTTTTACTTTTAAAAAGAAAAATAAGAGCCTCATATAATACCTTTGATACGGCTCTATTATCTCAGGTGGGTGTGAAGATGGATGAGAATCTGAGAGCGCCAAGCGGTGTTTTTATTGAAACAAACAGGGAAGAGAACTTGACATATGATTTCAAAGAGAAGATAGATTCCGCATGGGGAGAACGAGAAAGTTTATTAGACAATACAATGGAAAAACAGAAATCTGAGCCAATTACACCTGTTTATTCGAATAGAAAAAACAGTCATAAGGTGGATTCTAAGCTGAATCAGGACAGTCAAGCCAAAAAGAAAGCACAGAATACTAAGCGGTTATCAAAAGGCTTGTGAATATTTTATAAGCTATTACTTTTGCTCAGAAAGTAGTTTATAGAATTCTGCTTCGGTGAGTGATTCTTTTTCTAATAAAGCGTGCACAATTTTTTCAAGTTTTTGTTTGTTCTCGGTAAGAAGTTTTAATGTTCTTGTGTATTCTTCATCTAAGATTTTTTTCATTTCTTGCATAACCTCGGAGCTTGCTGTTCCAATGGATATGTTTCTATATGGATAGGCGATGAGACCATTTGTTGTTGAGTATCCGTATTGTGTGAGCATTCTAAAGGCAATATCAGAAGCATGGCTTAAGTCACTTGAAATGCCTGATGTAATACCATCAGGACCACGCAGTATTTCTTCAGCTGCGCGGCCACCTAAGGCAACAGCAATATGGGCGCGTAGCGTTTTGTAACTGATACTAAAACTTTCTTCATCTGGTTGGAAGATGGTAACACCTAATGTGTCGCCTCTTGCCATAATATTGATTTTTTCAACTTTTTTGTTGCTCTCAGGTAGGAGATACGCCATGAGTGCATGACCTGCTTCGTGATAAGCCGTAAGTTCCAGAGCAGCTTTGTCTTTTATGACAATGGATTTACTACCAATTAAGATTCTATCTTTAGCTGTTGCAAAATCATTTATTGTTATATGACTTTGATTATTTTTAACAGTGCGTATAGCCGCTTCATTGAAGAGTTGTTTAATCTGACTGGGAGACCAACCTTGAGTCATATTAGCGATATCAATAGGTTTGATAGACTTATCTACAGCGTATGATTCGAAGAAAATACGGCAAATATCTTCTCTGTCCGCTTTGTCAGGATAGGAAACATTAATATGTCGATCAAATCTACCTGGGCGTAGGATCGCCGGATCAATTGTATCAAGACGATTGGTTGCAGCTACAATAAAGATCATATTATTCTTGTCTTCTTTGATACCATCCAGCTCTGCTAAAAGCTGGTTAACAATTTCTTGGTTAATACTGTTTGAATTCGTACTGTTGCGACTTTGCACAATAGCATCAAACTCATCAATAAAAATAATCGCAGGTGAGATGGCGCGCGCTAACGTGAAAAGATTTCGGATCATGGGTGCGCTGTGGCCAATATATTGCCCCATTAATTCTGTTGCTGAAAGAGAAATAAAGCTTACATTTGCCTCACCAGCGAGTGCGCGTGCAAGCATAGTCTTCCCTGTGCCGGGCGGGCCATATAAGATGGCGCCTTTGGGAATGGTAACGCCTGCATTTTTGAGCTTGTCGACATTTTTAATAAAATACAGAATATCTTTTAATTCTTGCTTTGCCTCAGATAATCCACCAACCTGAGCAAAAGTTGTTTGAACATCTTCAGGTAATATAATCTGAAATTTATTATCAATATCTTTGGGTTTTTCATGAAAATTTCTTGTTTCTTCTAATATCTTCTCTCTTGCTTCTGTAAAAGATGCCTCATCAATCATCAATTTGTTTTGCAAGACAGCATGGATTGCTGCGATATTAAAAAAATTTGTAATCTTGGCCGTTGTCCATCCTTGTGTGGTTCTTGCTAATTCATTCAGATCAATTTTGTCATTCACTTTATATTTTTGGGTGAGAGAAGTGATAAGGGTTTTTCTATCCTGTTCTGTTGGGATCCCTAAATAAATATGACTATCAAATCGACCTGGGCGTAAAATAGCACTGTCAATCCTATCTAATTGATTTGTTGCGGCAATGACAATCAGTCCTTCATTGGCGGCACTATTAATACTATCTAATTCAATAAGCAATTGATTGACTGTTTCGCGATTAGAGGACGAGGAAGATTCGCTTCTTTTTTCAGCAATGCCGTCGATCTCGTCAATAAATAAGATGCAAGGTTTATTATTTCTCGCATATTCAAACGCAGCATGTATTGATTTTGCAGCCTCTCCCACAAATCCTTGTAGAAATTGAGAGCTTGATACATAGATGAAATTCAGCTTTGCTTCTCCTGCAAATGCTTTGGCTAGGTATGTTTTCCCGGTGCCGGGTGGACCATAAAGTATCAAGCCTTTTGGCATTGTGGCGCCTATTGCTTTAAATTTTTCTGGTTGCTTTAAGTAATGTAAATAGACATTTAACTCTTCTTTTGCAGAATCTAGGCCTGCAACATCAGTGAAGCTTAAATCTATCTCACCTGCGGGATAGAATTCAAAAGCTTCTTTTTTGCTAGAGGAGGAGTTATTTTTTTCAGGTGTAATAGAGGATAGGGGTTGATATATATGTTTTGAATCCTCTTGTGCTATGCGTATAGCATTCATATCAATAGTGTTGTTCTTTATCTTTTTCTTAACGCTTGTTAGCAAACTGTATATATCATAAAAAGTGTAGCCATGTGTTATCAAAGAGAGACTATCTAGGCTTGCGTTCTTATCATACGTATAGTCCTGGGTTAAGAGCGATATAATTTCTTGTCGTTCCTTATAACTTGGATATATGATTTGATATATTGAAGTTATTTCATCCAGTGTTTTATGGTCTGGATAATCCTGAGAGTAATGAGAGCCTGAGCGTATAGATGCAAGATTGAGTGAACTGTTTGTAGAAATGATCAATGTTGCATTGTCTTTCTCAAGTGTATCGTTAAATTGGTTAAAAATATCCCAGTAGTCTGGATAGAAAATTCTCGTGTCACCACTAAGCTCGATATGAACAATAATAGGGCGTGGGTTCTTTGATAAATCAGGTAGATTATTGAAAAATAATGATACATCATCTTGCAATTCACGCGTTGACTTGCCCTCAGAATCAAAGTGTAGATAAGTCGCATTTATTTTACTTCGTTCGAGAAGTATGAGTTGTTTGCTGGTGTTGAGATCGCCATAGATTACTTTAATACGATCGGCAGGTGATATTTTTTTAGGATCTGCCCAGCCATTGAATATTGACAGTAAATTTTTTAAATGGGATGTATTTGTTAATATTTCTTGCTCTTTTGTTTGATGATTGCTGTGTGTAATAGGCGTTATGGAAGTATTTTCATCTTGTGCATTAGCTTGTGCATAACTGATACTATTAATAGATAGGCAGAGTATGAGTAATAAGCTCGAACCGAATTGTTTGGTTACACGCAACATGCATCCCATTCTTAAATAATTGTCACAGACATAAGTGTAATTATAGATCAAGTGTTTCCATCATTGCCGGAATCTCAACCTTATGCATCATTTTGCAGCACTAAAATGAATGATTCGCTGTATTTTATTTTATTCTTGAGTTGTGCTCCTTTTATTGCGGGGTATTACACTTAAAATTAATGAAAGGCGTGCATGAAAGATAGGGCTTTTCTTCCTTGTTGCGGCTAAATAAGGGGCTATTGGGTAGAAATGACATATAAACAACCAGGCTATTCTGGAAAGTGTTGATTAAATTAGGTAAAATGCCATTTTTCTGTGGTTTGGTTTGGGTTTTATGAAAAAGGGTCCTCGTTCGCAAAAAGATAAAATAATAGTCGTGATTGATGAGGACAATGATCCTAGAAAAGAGGTGGTAGTCTTAGATAAAGATTTTGTTGATGATGAGAACACCGAGGTGTCAAGTGTTACAGGGGTGCCAAGAGAATCTATTGCAATTGATGACTTAGAGAGCGCTCATAATGATGTGCATGTCATCTCTCTTGTTGAAGACGCACCGGAAGATTTGAGTGATGATGAGATGCCCAAACAAAAAGCCAAGTCTCATCTTGTGACAGTGGATGATTTATCTGATGAGTCAAGTGTGGTAGACCAGGTTAAGCGACAAAAGCAAGTAACGCTTACGTGGCAGTACATCACAGATTTAGAAGTTGAGACAGAACAACCAATGGGTGTGCAGTTAAAAAAAGTTAAGAGAAATAGCTATATTTTACAATCAAAAATTTATGAAAAACACCAAGATCAGAAAGTTATTTTAAGAAAATTAATATCTCAAATCCCTGAAATGGGTAAAGCTGCAGCGCAGAGGTTACTCTCACCAATACAATATATAGATGATTGTGCTATTGATCTTTATTTTAATTTTTTGTCTGAGCAAAATCCAAGCATTGCAAATGTATTTTGCCATTTTGCGAAGTTAAAAGAATTTGATGAGCGATTAAGAAAAAATGATTTTACAGCTTTAAGAGAGAGATGCAAATTATCCAGAAGAATTTTATGGCCTATTTGCGATGCAGAACATTGGTATTTAGTTATTATAGATAAAATTTCTGAAAATCAGTTTAATATTTTTTGTCTAGATTCTTTGAATACAGAAACTAAAGCGCACTTTGCTAAAGCAGAAAATTTTCTCAAAGCGCTTTATCATGAACGTGAAGACGGAATTATAATCAAGAAAAAAGAACACATTCTTGTGCATGAACAAGATAATAGTGTTGACTGTGGCGCGGCAATTTCATTCTGGGGCTCACGTTGTGCTCAAAATAAGATGCTTCCTAAGAGCCATTCAGCAAAATTTGTTTGTGATTACTCGCAGTTTAGAGTGCATATGGCTGGTATGCTTGCAAGCAACTTTGCAAATGAATTAGAACGCAAAAAGAAAAATGGTCAGCGTCTCTCTCAATGATAAATAGAATTTTTTTGAAACGAAGAGGTATTTTTTATGCAAAAATTAAGTCTATCTGAAATAGATCAAGTGACTGGTGGTTTTTTCTCATTCTTCTCTACACCTGCACCTGTGTCAGATAATGTTGTGCTGCAGGTAACTTCAGGGCACTTGTATGGTGGTGCAGTTGCTTTGCTGGGATTTTTTCTAGGTGCTTTTTCTGGCGCATGGATACAAAAAAATATTGATTATGTTAATTTTCTTAAACATGAGTTGAATAGAAAATAGCTGCTAGAATTATCAAAATCTCCACGATGAGTTGCTAATAAATTGCTACACTCTGTTTAGTCATAAAAATAGGGCGAATTAAGTTATTATTACGGCTCATATAGCCTTCGCGCATGATCTTAAAAAAGCCTATTCTCTTACTTAATTGTAGTCATAGCATATAAGCATCTAACCGTAAGCGGTCAATGTGGGTAGGCGTCGAGCTTTGAGCAACCTTCGTTTCCATATAGATTGCGAGAGGGTGAAGAATATACCAACAAAAGCGCATGTGCGAGGACTATTTATTAGTGTAAAAGTAATTATTTATTCAGAACATATTCGATCATAAGATGTATTCTTCTGTTAACAATAAGGAAATTGAAGATGGCTAACAAAGCATTACTGATAGGGATTAATTATATAGGCACAAGTGCTCGATTGAATGGTTGTGCAAATGATATTAAAGCAATGCAGAGCCTATTACAGAAAAATGGCTATGAAGAGAATAACATTAAAATGCTATCAGATGACATTGCAGGTGCAACAGCACCCACAAGAAGAAATATTTTAAATGAATTAAAAGCATTAATTAAAAATGCAAAAGCGGGTGATACGCTATTTCTTCATTACAGTGGTCATGGTACCTATACAAGAGATCTCAGTTTTGATGAAAAAGATGGGCGTGATGAGGCTATTTGTCCTATATCCGGTGGCGATATTATTGATGATGAATTAAATGCGATAGTGAGAACTCTTCCTAAAAATGTCAAAATGCTGTGTTTATTTGATTCTTGTCATTCAGGTACAGTGCTTGATTTAGAAAATAATTTAATTGAAAAAGGCACAAGAAGACCACGTTTTTCAGAGCATGGTTATGCGGTTATGATGAGTGGTTGCAGAGATGCGGAAACATCAGCAGATGCATATATAGATAAAAGATATCAAGGTGCCATGACAGCAGCCTTTTTAAAAATGGTGGAAGAATATAAAGGATTAAAGAATATATTAGATATACTATTAAGTAACTCCAAAACACGCATGACGAGTTTTCTTAATAAAATGCATACTTGGCTGGAGAATAATGAATTTCCTCAAAGACCCAATATTGCATTTGAAGGTTCATTACCAAGCATTACGCCTATGCTGACGGGTTTACAAGTGGGTAGATATAATTTACGTGCTACACCGAGTAGAAATAAAGACAGACATGATATTCTAGTAACTGAGCCTGAAAACCACATAAGCACACTGCCTCGAAATAAGCCATTGGCAAGAGAGCTTAGGATGTTACTGCGCTAATAAAAAATTATCTGTATTATAAAGGGCGCTGTTTATGCGCCCTCATCTTGCGCATTTAAAAAGTGACGGTTGCTACGATATTATCAGTATAGGTACCTATGGGTACATTTTGTAATGCTGGGATCCTGCCATATATCGTAAAATTATCGGTTCTCGGGAATAAAAGCCCTAAGCTATAGCTATTTGAGATCATGCTTGTTCCGCCGCCACCATTGCCCCAAATGGTGGCTCTTCCCGCATCGGTATAGAAATTGTAATGGAGTATGTTTGCGCCATTGAGCATAGAGCGTTGCGTATAGGTACCGCTGTTGCCTGTTGATAAGCTCACAGTATATGCAACACTTATACTTGCAAGCAGTGAGCCACAAGTAACACTTAATGATCCAGTGAGATCTCTGGCTGTAGGCGATAATGGATTATAAGCGCCAAAATCAAAGTTATTTGTTGCAATGCTGCAGCTACAGCCGAGCCCTAAACAAAGTGCATACGCATTTTCCCCGAGAGAAAATAAGATAAAAAATAAAATAATCAGCAATCTATGTTCTTTCATGACAGATAATAGTCCCTAATTCTGCAATAGGTGCATTTGAATATTTCATAGGTGCAGAGAAATGACATTGTTTGCCTTCATAATAAGCAATACCTGTTAATGAAGTAAGGTTACTGGAAATATCTTGTATAAAGATCTTCCCCGCATAACCAATTGGATATTTTTCTGTTTTTTCAGTGATTGTAACATAACCACCGACAGGTATAGGTTGTTGGTTTTGATCAACTAATTCAAACAAAATACTATTATATTTCTTAATATTAAAATTAAGTAAATAACCGCTATGAGAATAAGGAATAATCTCTTGTGTCGCAGTATCTGCATGCATATTGAGCGGGAGATCTTTTAATGAGATATTCAGATTGTTTTTTTCATAAGATCTTAATCTATGTACTAATATATTTCCGTTTGCATCTGTTTTTCCAATGATTTGGCCGCTTTCATACACAGAAATATTCTCAAGTCCATTTGTATTAACAATCGCAAAGCTATCATAAATAGGTTTTGAGAAAAGAATATCAGTGCCAATCATTGCGATTGATCCTGCCGTAGATAATTCTGTATTATTTGTGTTTCTAAATCGACTTAGACGCCCTCTATATTGTGCATATTTTCCATTATAAAGCGCGTCTACGGAGGCATTGCTATATTCATTTTGTTCAGCGAGCAGAAAATACCCCAAACCTTTGTCTAAAGGAGTGCTTTTTTGAAATGTTGCTCTGGCTATTTTATTTTCTTTGTTATTATCCTCATACCCACCAGTTACACTTGCTGTATAATTGTTTTGAGGACTCCAGATGAGAGACAGTTGTAGCTCTTTATCTCTTGTTTGATTGTATTTCTGCAAATAATTAAACAATAAATAATATCTTTGGAATAAAGAGCGTTGATAAGACAGCGTTGAGATATTTATATTGGGTATTGTTTTATATTGCTGATGCGCATGACTGAGATTTATGGTGCCATAGCGATTGAGATTGAAGCTGGTAAATCCTAGGGTTGTTAAAGAGGGAGTAAGTTCATTATCAAAAATATTTAATTGATAATAATTCTTTGTATTGGCAATCAAGTTACCGCCAAATGTAATGGTTTGAGCCTTCCGAATGAATTGCAAGAAGAGCTGTGCGCCTTGTGCTTGATTGTATTGGCTTGCTGAAATGGCAGTCGTCAGTATACCGAGCGTACCAATGAGATTGCGCGTGGAGATACCCGCAATTTGTTGTTTGTCTGCAATTTCAAAATGTCCACCTAAGGTCCATTTGTCTGTTATGCCTAGCAGATGTGTGCCGATAAAAATAGCTCTACCATAATCATTGCTTTTTAGACCATAATTCTCCCTAATAAATCCGAATTCATAGGAGAAGCTAGTCAGTGATTTTTTTAGGAGTTCTGTACTTGCATAAAAGGGTAAGCTAACAATCGAAACTCTATTCAGTAGATCTTTTGTTTGAACGTTAATATTATTGAGCCCATCCGTGACGGGTAATCCATCAATCACAAATGGACCAGCGGCTACGTCTTGAGTTAATCTTATTTGATCGTTTATATAATATTGTACTTGTGTTGGTAATATCGCTTCTCCACTATAAGCGGGTAGGGGATAGGTTATATAGTAGGGTTGTGTTTGAAAATTTCTTGCATACTGGATGCCGCCCAGCCTAGCTGTGCTAGACTAGGCATCTTGACCAGAAAGGAAATCACCTACTTTCCATGTCGTTATCGTTTTAGGTAGATCTTGCTGCCAAGTTGTGTCAAGTCGAGTAACTTGTGATTTATCATTGCTGTGATTGGCTAAAAATTGTAGCCTTGTAAAAGCATTAGAAGAGAAATTAATCCATTCACCAATTCCACCCAAATAATTTGAGTTTGAAAAATTATTATTTTGTGCTGTCAGATCATAATTAAAAAGATTGCCTTTTGCAGGAGGGGTGCAGCTAATAAGTTTAGATTCATTTGTCTCAATATATTGCTGACTAAAAAGGCTTGGATGTAGGGATATTGAGAGGGTCTGATTTTTCTTGTCTAAGCTATATTTTAGTTTTTCTTTTTTTTCTAATAAGAAAAAACGAGATGTGTGAATAGTCGTCTCTTTTAAATTCAAAGCAGAAAGCGATAATTTGTGATTGGCACATTCATTAATATAGAGGTTTCCTTTGTTGTCCTCTATTAAATAAATCATTTGTGGTTGTTTAACTTGATTTATATATAAATCATAAACATACTCTTGATAATGCGGAGGCTTTACAAACAGTATCTCAGCAGTAGAACAGTTGGTATGTGCGAAAACAGGAAGACAAAAAAGGCAAAGAAAAATAGTAGTCAGCAACTTATTGGACATATGTTGTAACTACTTACTGTGAAGCATACAATTTAGAGGATAGAAGGTAAAAAATAGCGCGCATATATTTTAATTATTATTATTGTTGTTCAGGGATATTGACTGTTGCCTCAATGGATAATCTGTCTTTAGATAAAGGATTAGGCACAATCCAGCTTTTGTTCTGATAGGGAAGAATGTAATCTAGGGTTTTAATAGGTTTAAAACTAGATTTACCCAGTTTATCTTTCAGAACAAATTGAGACACAGCGATATGTGTATTGCCATTATTGGTCAAGGTTATTTTTTTCTTGTTTAAATCAAAATCATTAATTTCCCAGTGATAGTTAGAGAGTATTTTTTCAGGCAGCAAAAATAAGGGTAAACGAAGATTCAAAATAACTTTCAGATTATTTGTTTTAGGCGCATTTGTGACTGTATTTAGTTCTTGTACGAAGAGCCGATACTGTTTTTCTACCATGGTTACGAGGTTGTGACGCTTTGCAATACGGATGATTTGCTCTTCTTGAGGTTCTATGCTAACAATGGGTGGTACCACTAAAATATCCGTTGTTGCCTCGTAAAAATCTTGATTATTTCTTTGTGTCCATAATTTAGGATCTATTTGTACTGAAATAGCATCATGACTGTCATTAATAATTTTTAAAGTGGTAATTGTTTCTTGAGAAGCTATTGCAAGTCGAATAGGCTCAATTCTCAGTGTGCTGGCAAAGAGCGCATTGCTGGTAAAAATGAAAAATAAAATTAAAAATATTTTTAAAAAATTCATTTTTGAGATATTGATTGATGTCCATCTTTTAAAAAGTAATTGTTGCGGTAACTGTGTCGGTATAAGTTCCTGCTGGCACAGTTGTTTGTCCGCTCAAGATTTTACCATATACCGTCAGTGTTTGCGCGGCTCCAGTGCCGGTACCTGCTACAGTCTCTGTTGGTTCGGTTGTGCCCCAGATACTGGTTCTTGCTGCTTCGCGATACAGGGCGTAATCCAGCGTATTCGCACCACTTGTCATTTTTCTAGTGGCAACTGTAGCGCCAATGCCGTTGCCTGCATTTAAAGCAACAGTATAGGCGGTTGCCGCTGTGCACGTGATATCCAGGGTTGTTTGGCCATCTACCTCGGTACCCACAGTTGGATCGTAAGGTGTAACAAACGTTAAAGGATTTGCTGCAATATTGCAAGAGGCGCTGACGGTTGCTTGTACTTGAAAATTTGAGGTTGCTGTGGCGGCAAGCGCATTTATTGAAAATGCCCCGATTGCTGTAGTGCAAAATAATTTTGTCCAATGATGCATCTTGTTATGCTCAGCTAGTTTGTATGCTCTAAATATAGTTTATAGTCTTGTCCATATACAACTGTAAAATATGCGCTTGCGATTTCAGTTTTTTCTGTTTTTTTGCATCGTTATTGATATTTTTAAGCGCTTTATATAAATAAAGACAGTAATTTTTCTTGTCTTTTTTTCTTGGTGCTTATGTATGATAAGGGCGTGATTTTGTCTGAACCAGGATATTTTTTTATATTAATCGTTGTGCCTGGAAGACATAGAATAAATAGTTAAAAAACTTATTAATGCTGTGTATTTTTTAACAGAGTTTAATTTCTAGCTCTATATTAAAGTTAGAAAATTATCTTTGGTCTGAGGCAAAGAATGTTGCTGTTCCAAGTGCTTTTTGTAATCGGATATAGGCAATCGCTGCGGTAGTTTTGCTTGAAATAAAAGACAGGCTTGCTTGATCAAGTTCTGTTTGAGCGGTTGTGAGATCTGTCATGTCGGTAAGACCTCGTTCGAATCGTTCACGCGCAATATCAACGGTTTCTTGGCGATGTCTTAAGGTTTGTGCTTGACGGTTCATTGCATTGATACCATGCACATAATCTGAGAACGCTGTCCTACATTCTTGTAAGGCTAAATTAACATTATGCTCATATTCTAAGAGGGCTTGTTGTGCTCTGGCATCTGCACTTTTTACCAAGCCTCGTAAACGACCAAAATTTAGAATGGGCATAGAGATGGTATTGGCAATAGACCAAATGGGGTTTTCTGCAAGGCGTAAACCATTTGTACCTTCTTGTACCCCAAAAAATCCAGTGATATTGATCTGTGGCCATAGAGAGGCCTCTGCTTCTGCCAAATCAGCGCGTGCCGCTAATAGATGACTGTATGAGGCTTTTAGATCGGGGCGTTGTTTGATGATCTCTAAAGGAAGGGTGATCATTTGTTGAGGGGAGGGAACTACAACAGATTGTTTTTTTGCATGGTTTAAAGAAGAAACAACAGAATTATCTTTGCTATTGATTAAGGTTTCTATTTGATATTGTGCTTTTTCAGCAGCAGCATAGGCAAGTGGAAGCTGCGTTGCGGTTTGTTCACGTTGTGCTTGGGCGCGTTTGGCAAAAGAAGCATCGATTAAACCCGCGTTGGCGCGGATATTTAAGATAGATACCTGTTGGTCTTGTCCATTCAATAAATGATGTATTTCCTGGATGCTGTGTTGTGCTTGTCGCCATTCTATGACTGCGCGTGCAAGATCTGCAATAATAATGTTTTTCACATCATCAATTGTTGCTTCACGGGCTTGGGTGCGTGCTTTAGCTGCTTGTACATTGGCGCGTGTTTTTCCAAATAGATCTAGCTCCCATTGCGCATCAAAACCTATTTGTGACAATGTTTCTGGTTTTAGGGTTGATGTATTCGCGCGTGTGGTAGAAGCTGCGCCTGTAATATTGGGAAAAAAGGCTGAGTATGCAACTGTAGTCAATGCACGTGCTTCTTGTAGCCTTGCATAAGCAATTTGTAAGTCGATATTTTCAATGAGTAATTGATCGACAAGTTGATTTAAGAGCGGATCATTAAATGAATACCACCACCTTTGTTCTTGCGTCATGGCTTCTGTGAGAGGTCGGTGAATGACCATTGTGCTCTTTTTTTGCCAAGATGAATCGGATATAGGTGGTGCTGAGCAAGCACAGATACAAAGTGTTGTTAAAGCCAGAATGGCAACGCGATATTTCATCCTTGTGCCTCGCTTTTATTTTCGCGTGCTTTCTCAATATAGACATCCATTTGTTCGCCCACAAAACCATGTGATTGTTTGAGCGCTATTTCATAAATAATTTGTAAAACACGCGTATCAACGCGTTGTCCTGAAACGGCTAAATTTTGTTTAGGACGAATATAAGGTTCGAAGCGCACGAATTTAAGCGGGATCGCATTTTTAGGATCGCCTCGTAAGAGTCCCTTTGCGGGCGCTGATTTTTTTACCCACATGGCATTTTCTTCATCAATTTCAACACGCACATGTAATGTTTGTGTATCGCCCATACGAATCAGTGGCTCATTCAAGGGGCCTGCATTTGCAAATTCACCAGGGCGTACGTTGATAGAGAGAATTTGACCATCAATGGGGGCTTTTGTATTCAATCGTTCTTTGGTGATGCGTGCTTGTTTTAAACGTGCTTGTGTTTCAGAAATACGGGCAGTCGCAAGTTCGGCACTGTATTTTCGGTGATTGTAATCATCTTTGGCGACAGCACGTGTATCTGTGATGTCTTTTACAATGGCAAATTGGGCTTTTGCGTCTTCTGCTTGCACTTTGGCAACTTCGAGCGCTGATTCCAGTATATTGATTTGTGCATCAATATCGCGTTGATCCAGACTGAACAACAAAGCGCCTTTTTTGACAGTATCACCTACTTTAACATGTACTTGACGAACCACACCGCCTATTTCTGTACCGATACTGATAATCTCGCTTGCAGGCTCTACAACGCCGATGCCAGATAAATTACTGGCAAATTGCCCCACAGGGGGCATGGTAATCGGCTCTTTTTTAGGTGCGGGTTCTCTGGCTATCACCGTGATAAGTGCAAAGAGCAATGCAAACAAAGAAAATAAAGGTAATTTCCAGCCTCTTGAAAGTGCAAGGATACGGGACATGGATCACTCCTTGTGTACGAATGCTTCAGGTTTATGACTGCCAATGATACGGCCATCGGACATTTCTAAGATACGATCGGCAAAATGATAGATACGATTATCGTGTGTGACAATCAATACAGCACGATTCTGATCATTGGCAATGTTGCGTAGAATTTCCATGACAGCATGGCCTGTTTTAGCGTCCAACGCGGCAGTTGGTTCATCGCAGACAATCAGTTTAGGATTATGAACCAGTGCTCTGGCAATAGCGACACGCTGTTGCTGTCCACCAGATAGTTGTCTAGGTAATTTTTCAGATTGACCGACCATGCCAATGCTATCTAAGATAACACGTGCTTTTGCTGTGGCTTCTTGCAATGATACGCCAGCAGCGAGTAAGGGCATTGCCGCATTTTCAGCTGCTGTGAGGGCAGGTAACAAATTATACTGTTGAAAGATAAAACCAATATGTGCGCGTCGAAATAATACTTTATTTTGATCATTCATATTAGACAAAGAATGCCCAATTAAATGTATTTCGCCACTTGTGGGTGACAAGATGCCGGAAATTATAGAAATAAGTGTTGTTTTACCACAGCCAGAAGGGCCAACGAGCATGGTTAATTCGCCCATATGGATATCTATGTTGATATCATGTAGAACTTGTATCAGGCTATCGCCTGCTTCAAAGCTTTTATTCAGTTGTTTAATGGTTGCAGCTAAGCGTGACAAAATTATCCCCTAAACACGATGGCAGGATCGAGTTTAAATACTTTGCGCAAACTGAATATAATAGAAAGTAAAATAATGATAGCAATGACAACAGCGGTGCCAACCATGACCTGCCAAGGCAAAACAAAGCCCTTTAAGGCGGGGGTTTCTCCCGTTATTTTAAAGAAAAGTGCAGTGAAACCAATGCCTAAACCATATCCTGTTGTTCCCACAATACTTGCTTGAGTCAGTACCATTTTTAATAATTGTGTATTTGTGACGCCAACGGCCTTCATTGCCGCAAATTGCTTTAGATTCTCAACAACGAAAATATAAAAAGTTTGTGCTGTAATTGCGGCACCAATGATAACACCTAACAAAATAGTGATACCAAAATTGATGGGGATGCCGGTGCGTTCTAAGAAATAATTAATACTGCGCCAAGCAAATTCATTTTGAGTTAGAGACTGTAGCCCTGTTTGCATTGCGATCCGTTTGTTCAATTCCTGTAAATTTTGCCCTTCTTCTGCTTTGACAAGAATGAAAGGCATTTTATTGCGCATGGGAGGCGTGATTTCCATGGCGGTATTGTAAGAAACATACATAATAGGGAACGTGAAGAACGTTGGGGCTACATCACAAATTGCGCTAACGGTTAAACGATTGTCATTTAACTCAATTTGTTTGTCCGTTCTAAAGGCTTGGTTTGGCCAGGTAAAGATATAACCATTAATGTCGATCATCGCATTTTGTGGTTTTTGAATGACTAACTGATCACCCATGACCATTTTAGGACAGATGCCAACAAGTGAGACATCATCGACACCAATCAATTGTACTTGTTGCGTTAAGCCATCAGGCATGCGTATGGTAGACAAGCCTTTGTAGAAAGGGACTGCCCATGCAACACCCTCTACAGAGCGTACATTTTGTAATTCAATATCTCTCAAAGGCTCTACTTCTTCAATATATCGAACACGTTGATCCATCACCCAGATATCGGCTTCTGAAACCGCATAAATAGCACTGGCTGTTCTTGCCATAACACCAATAAAAATTGAAACTTGTTGTGCCATCAAGAGTGTGGCAAAGGTTACTCCGAATACGAGTCCGAGGTATTTGGCGCGATCGCCCAAGAGCATTTTAATCGCAATGCTGCGCATTATGCGGTTTTGAACCTGTATTAATAATTGGAGTGTGGAATGACATAATATCATGAATCATTCAACATTCAATATGTTATTTAGCGACTCTTCAACAATCCTCTAAGGATTTAGCGTCGCTGATATAGACTCACAAGTGTTAATCCCCAGCTCATTATTTCATAACCTTGAGAGATCAAGTTAAAATATGGATTAGGTAGTGTATGTGTGTTGATAATAATATGCGTATTTTGAGGTAATTCTATGAGTTTTTTTAGTACATATTGCCAGAAATACTCTGAAAATGCAGTCGCATTCACAAAGACAATGGTTGCATCATTAAGAGGTATTTTCAAAAAATCACCTTGGATAAATTGAATCTTGCATTGGCTAATCTTGTCAAAAGGTTGTGCATGATATTTTGTGAGTCTTGTTCTAGAGAGTGTTATTAATTCGGGAACAATCTCGATACCAACTGCTTTTTTAAGGGGAAAGGCGATTGCCGCAGTGAGAACGGCTTTTCCTGCACCAGAGCCGAGATCATAGAAAACATCTTCCGTGTTTGGATTGAGTTTGTCTAGGATATAAATAAAATTTAAAATATCAATTTCGCCATACAAATAATTAGTTTTCTTTAACCCTCTGGTTGTTTTTGCAAAATTAGCAACCTGATGTGAGAAAGAAAAGCGATATATCGAGTGGAGCTGCGATATTGTGATTTTAAATTGATTGCTATTTACATGATTTTCCAACCATGATTTAAGTGTTTTTCTTCTGAAATAAGGTCTAATGTATTTGCGTAGTGCCCATCCACCCCATATTAAACTTAAGACACATAAGAAAAGCACTGTGAAATCCATGTTTTCTCTCAAATTTTAAATTAAATTTAGCCTTTAACGCAGAGTACTTGTTTAAGCGTATGCATGATTTCGATAAGATCGCTTTGGTTTTGCATGACATGATTGATATCTTTATAAGCGCTTGGAATTTCATCAATCACTGCTTTATCTTTTCGACATTCTATACCTTGTGTTTGAGTAATGAGATCTTTTTGTGTGAAACGCTTTTTTGCGGCATTTCTACTCATGCGCCTGCCAGCACCATGTGCACAAGAATGAAAGGATTCTGGATTACCTTTGCCACGAACAATGTAAGATTGTGTGCCCATACTGCCTGGGATAATCCCCAACTCTCCTTCTTTTGCTGAGATAGCACCTTTGCGAGTGAGATAGACCATAGTGCCGAAATGACATTCTTGTTGGACATAGTTATGATGGCAGTTTACTGCTTCGTGTGTAAGTGTAAAGGGAGGTAGGTAAGGTGAAATAGCTTGAATGATGAGTTGCATCATTTCTTGCCTATTTGCATAAGCATACTGTTGTGCCAGTTCTACTGCTTCAACATAATCATTAAAATGTTCAGTGCCTTCACGAAAATAAGATAAATCTTTGTGGGGTAAGTTATGCAGATGTTTTTCCATATCTTTTTGCGCAAGTTGTATGAAATAGGTACCAATCGCATTTCCAATACCTCGACTCCCAGAATGTAGCATGAGCCATATTTGTTGAGATTCATCTATACATAATTCTATAAAATGATTCCCGCCACCGAGCGTCCCCATTTGCTGTAGCCAACGATTTTTATCTTTACCAAGCATTTTATAGAGCTCAGGATGTTGATTGAGAATATGTATGATTTTATGAGCAAAGGGTTTACAGGCTTTCTCACGCATTGTTTCGGAGCTATGCTTCTCGAAACCAACCGGAATGGCTGATTCAATTGCTTGACGCATGGATTTAAGATTATTGGGTAATTGATGCGCTGTGAGTGATAAGCGTATTGCATTCATGCCACAACCAATATCTACGCCTACAGCGGCAGGAATAATAGCGGATTTTGTAGGAATGACAGAGCCAACAGCGGCACCAATACCCATGTGTACATCTGGCATAGCGGCAATATGGGCATGAATGATATCTAATTGTGATATTTGTTTGAGTTGTAATAGAGCACTTTCATCAATATCATTTGTAAAGATCTTGATAGGCACTGTGCCGTGATGGAATTGTTGTTTGATCGGCATAGAGTTAAATAATCAGCTATTTAGTGATGTAAATTTAGCATATTTTTTGCGCAGAATGTAAAGAATATAGTAGTTGCACGCTGTTTTGAAAGACATTTAACCATAGCTTACAAAAAGTTACTCGAATAACATTTTGTTTGGGTAAGCGAATATTGTAATTTTATATGAAAATGCATTTGGTTTAGATAAGTTTAAAAGTATTTCTTATTGAGTTAGAACGCAAAACTGTTTACAATTTGCCTTTTGAAAATGGCAAAGGAGTGTGCGTCAAAAGGTAATACAAAATGTTAAAAAGTGCAATAAAAACTGAAGATACAGCTACTGCAGACCTATCCTCTCCCTTATCGCGATTAGCCTTGCAAGATGATTCTAAGATCGTATATGAAATTGATAACTCAATTGCATTTGAAGTAGAAAGAAAGACTGATTTTGCACTTAAGAATTATGTAAAAGATGCAACGGAATACTTGCTGTTAACAACCTTGCCAACGGTTGATGCACTCAATGATTTGAGTAGATTGCCACCAATTATACAAGACAGAATCTTTAGGACTTTGCAGCAAGTCTATTCTCATGTGACAGAGAGAGTTCCTAGTGAAAATACGGAGCATTATTTTTGTCATGTTGCTGCAACAGTTTATTATGAAGAGCATACAAAAATAGATATTAAGGGTAGGCAGCACTATAAGAAAGCATCTAGTCTGACGAAGATGTTAGAAACTACTATAGAGGAAATTAATAAATTAACGAAAAATAGATTAATGACTCCAGAACAAACAGAGTTATTGCAACACTATCAATATTTATTTTCTGCACACAATAATGCTTGTCATCGTGCTTTACAATTGATTGCTGATTATAAAAAAGAGCATTTGATAACCCATCAGAAACATGATGTGAGCGGGTATCTGCCTGTTGAGCTATCACCTGGCAAAAAAGCACGTGTGCAAAGTATTCATCCTGAAACATCTCCTGTAAGACCTGGAAAACTCACGCCCAAGAAATTATCAAAAGCAGACAAAGATTCTATTGATAGACTACGCTCTGGTGTTCGCCTGGATTTTGGGGATACAGAGGATTTAAGTTCAAGTGAAGAAGAGATAGTCCCTTCTCGTACAAAGAAGGTTCTCCCTATTGGAACAAAAAAGAAGCGTAAATTGTGGAATGGCAGTGATGATGACAGCAGTGACGATGATTTTCTCTGGCAACAGGGAAATAAAGGGATGACCTTGTACTTTGATGCTATTGCAAGTAAAGACAGCAAAATTCCTATGGAAGAAAAATCAGATATTTCTGCTGATGATAGCTTTGATTTTGATTCTGACAGTGATTGGGAGAAAGAGCCAGAGTCCGCAGATTCAGATGCAGAAAATAATCCAGCAATAGCACTCACTTTAGAAAGGAAACATAAATGTTAAAAATAAGCGATGATATAAAGCCATTGGTGCATGGCATACTCTCTACGCATATTGAGATGGGCAGAATGGGTTTTTTTGAGCCAGGGGTTCAGAGATTAAGCGCTCAGGGCATTGGGCCTTGTTTTGTCTTTGTTGCTTTTTATAAAGAGAGACCACTCGCTATTGATTATTGGGGGGGGGCCAGCAGTGACAATACGCTGCCATTAGAAAGATTGATTGATTTAGAGCTTGATAGATTTAGATTCAAAATAGTAGAAAAAAGAGAGGCTTTAGCATTACCTGATTTTGAAGAAGAATATCCTGATGGCGATGAGCCCATTGATATTCTGCCCATTGGTGGGCAAAGAGGTAGTCAAGCTATTGTTGATATCATTCTAGGCATGAGTCAAGATGCGGAGCATAGAATTTTGTCCACAAACTATCTGAATCTCACGGTTGATATGGATTCTTTAGATTTGTTTGTAGATGCGCAAGAAACAGGCATGGCGGCTATTACTTTAAGACATGTTCCTTCAAATGAGCATAGTGTGCGAGAAGAAGAGGAAGAGCAGAATGCAGATAATACTCAAGCTGAATCCTCTCTAGCCTCGGCGTCAGCAGTACCGATTGTGCGACTGTTTAAGGTCGCTATAGAAAATATAAAAAGACAAGCGAAGCAGATGGAAGAACAGCAGATGAAAGAAGAGAGTGCTGAGCTTGAAAGTCCCAGTGCACCGAAGAAGCAGGGGCTTTCATAAGCTTTTTGCTATGAGATCGAATTTCTTCTTTTGGCAGAGGGATTTGCCTCATCTATTATTTTAATGGTTTCAGGTTTGAGCTGGCTGGCATCTCTTTGTGATTGTTGGAATCCCGGTAGCAGCACAGATTGGCTTCTTTGGCGAACTTCACTTTGTTGAGGGTTGAAGTGTTGAGAAACTGCTTCTGCTGCAATCGGCTCCACAGGCTTTGCTTTGCCCAGTGGGTTGTTTTCAAATACACTCTTTACAAAATCTACAATGCTGACTTTTAATTTATTGACATTTAACTTATTGAGACCAGCAATTTTTTGGGTTGATTTGATGGGATCGAATTTTGCCACATCAATACCATATTCTGGTGCAAGTGCGCGTACTTTAGCGCAAACATCTTTGCCTAGAACATCGACAATATTTTTCAAACCATCACAGCCTTTAGAGTTTTCTCCCGCAAGTTCTTGGCCATGTCCAGCAAGGTAGGCTCTTGCCACATTTTCCAAAAATTCATTCCTTAATGCTTTGTTTGTATCTGATTTTGCATTATAGGGAGGGGGGAATTTTCCATGTTTTAAGAAAAATTCTTGTTGTGCAATGGCAACCTCTGTAATCATTTCTTCTCTGTCTTTGCCACTGACACAGCTACCAATCCGTACACCTACTTTACTAGAAATAATTTGCTCAAGTGCAGCTATTTCCGCTAAAGCATTTGATTTTGTAGGCGGAATCATGCCAATGGTATTTCGTACATAGGGCATACTTTGATAGCTATCAAGTGCTGCCTTTGCAATCTTATAATCTTGCGAATTATGATCAAGTTTATCGACGTATTCTGCTAAAATCGTGTCGGTGCGCCTACTTTCCTTGCCTTGTTTTGAGAATAAATTACCAATCCAAGAAAGGCCGCGCGCATTATTCACAGGTCGATTAGAATAGAGTAAATCAACTTTTTGAAAGGTGTAACCTTGAGTATCAATGCTATGCTTAGCTAAAAATTTCTCAGGTTCTTTTAATTCTTCTCTCACTCTCTCAAAAGCTTTCATGACTGCTGGATTATTATAATCTCCCGGTGGTTGCATGGGCGGGGAGTAAAGTGTTTGCAATAAAATAGGTAGTTCTATATTTTGATCTTGTGCAACCCCTTTTGTTTGCATCTCCTTTATTTTTTCTTGAATCGCAACAACGACGAGCTGCTCTAAATTTTGCTTAGTTATTTCAATTTTTGCCGCTTTCCCTTCTTTTCCTTTGGCTTTCATTTTTGCTGGAGCAATCACACCAGAGCGAATTTTAAGGAAATTTTCAGTTTGTATTTCGCCTTTCTCATTTGTTCCTGAAAGCGTTGCAGTACTGACATAAGCATTGGGGGCGCCAGGATAACGTCGAATGGTTGTGGGTACAGGGCCTAAATAATCGCCTAAATTTTGGATGCCATCAGGCTTGGATTTTTGATCTTGCCAAGCAAGAACACGTTTTTGAAAATAATTTTGCTCCCATTCTGGTAAGGCAGTAAACCATTTAGGTTTTTCATCACCATGCAGTATTTGTAAATGTTTGGGTTTTTGTTTTTCATCTAAAATGTTGAGCCATTCATTGGTTTGAGTGGGGGTAAAATGACTAATGGGATTATCTTTGCGTAATATGGTAACTTCTGTATCAGTCGTTGTAATTTTAAGTTCACGAGCCTTCCAATTCACATGGTTTTCTGCATTATCTAATTCATCTTTAACCTGCTTAAAAGGTTTTTTAGGATCGATATAAATATTATCGCTGATAGCTTCTATCAGTGTTCTTTCTAATTGAGCAAGATCTGTCATTTCAAGTTTAGTAGAATCAAGCGAAGCCCAATGTTGATGAATTGCAGATAGATATTCTTCAAGTAATTCAAAATTGCTTTTTTGGCTGTTCTGAGTATTGGACAGGACGCGCAGTGGGAATGCATCTTTGGGGATTTTATTTATTTGCTCTCTTTGCGCATCTGTTAAATATACCAGCATGAGCTGTGCTGCTTGAATGAAACTTTTGCCACGCTCAAAGGTAGCACCACTGATACCGGCTTCATGTTTTAATTTTGTTTCTGGCATATTGAGGTACGCTCATTACTTAATTTGAGGCACATAACTTAACTATAAGACAGTTTTCCGACAAAATCGATGCTAAGGTGATAAAATTTTAAGCAGGGTGTTAAAGCGTCAATGGTGGGAAAATAATTAATATCTTGATTTATATTGTATTTTTAACATGAGCGTAGAGAAATAGTGAAGCTAAACCCGTATTAGATTTAGCTCCACTGTTAAATTAATCAAATGCTAGATTTTTTCTAGTATAAGAAGAAGGTTCAATGATTGTTTCATTTTCTTGTTCGAGCGCTTTTCGAGGTTGTACTTTTGCTTTAATGCGCGCATTTACACCCAACAGATCTAAATGATGCGTGTCTCTGATAGACGGTAAGTTTGTTGCCAGAGCCTTATGTTCTGCTGTCATTTCAAATTGCCAATTTTCTGTGAGCTGCCACAGCGTTGCTAAAAACATATGCTCTGATAGCTTTTGGGCGGGGCAACGTCGCATAGAGCCTGGGTGGCCAAAAGACTGAATTTTGCCCTGCTCTTTATTTTCTTTTTTATATATATCACGAAAGGGATTGTATTGTTCTGGATTTTCATAAACATCTGCGTCATTCATTTTACGCTGTTTGGGCCAGAATCCAACTGAACGAGGTGGGAGGAAGTGCCCATTACCCAAATCCATATCATGTCCCCACGAGCCAATTTTATTAAAGAACAAATTTGTATTGACGCGCGGTAATACAGGTGCTGTCCAGTAGACTCTTAGGGTTTCATTGAACATGCCTCTAAAGACATCAGACTCTTTGTATAGAAAGGTCAGAAAATCTCCACCTTTTTTATCTATTAATGCACTATCTGATAGGTGCAATAAAGCATCTAATTCTTCTGGTTTTTCTTTTAATGTTTGTGTGAGATGCTCTCTGAATTTCGCTATCATAATCGGCTTTTCTGCATTGATGGCATTCACAAATTCTGGGTTAGTTAAAATATAATAAACCATGGCGATGATTGAACGAGGTAAATTACCGGCTATTGATATTAATGCTGCCACATTATCTGGTGCGCTGAAATGAGAGTGTTGTTGATGGTATTGCTTCATATCATTAATAAGATTGCGTTTATTTTGAGGTAGATTGGGATCTTCTTCACTTGCTGCATGCGCCAATACTAATTCTTTAGATGTTTGTATGAATTTATCCATAATAGGGAAAAATTTAACGGGGCTGAATTGATCAAAATTTTGCCATTGTGCTTCGAAAGCATCTAAATTTTTTACAAAATCATTTGGCAAAGTGTCAACGTTATAGACAAAATGTGCCAGCATCTCAAAGGTTAATTGTGTGATATTTTCTGGCACAGAATCTTCTGTGTGCCAGGTTTTTGCTAAGTTAGCACAATGCTGTTTCGCAACCAGCCATAATCTATCGTGATTTTCAGATAGTCTTTCGCGAATCACAGGTTTTAATAATCGATCGTGCTCTATGCGTGAAATAAGTTCAGGCCCTTGGGTGAGTAGGGTTGGGAGATTAAAGGCGGCTCGCGCATTTACATCTGTCATCTTTTTAAAGTATTGATCGTCATAAGCAACAATTAATGAGAATATTCTAGGGCCTTTTAGAAAGCGTAAATTGGGGAAATGTAGATCCTTGCGTGCGATACCTTGTTCTTTTGCTTCATCGCTGAGCTTATCCAATACATAACCAAAAATGGGGTGTTTCCCCGGTGCTATCTGTATATCATTGATTGGAAGTAGCCATTTAATGACTTGAAAAGGGATTTTAAGTTGTGCTGCAACAACATAACTCCATGGTCGTGAATAACGTACAAAGTTATAAGCCTTAGTGCTTAAACGTTGATACCAGGGATTGGTGTTTTGGAGAGTCGGTAGTAAGTCGGTATGAGGCATAATATAATTTCCTTATCTTTGTTATACCAACATTTAGCCTAGCTGATTTCATCTGATTTGATCACCTTAGATATGTGTTTTCTTTTCTATGAGGTAAGTAATAGGTATTAAAAAAAGGGAGGGGGCTCAGGTGCGCACATGAATTCATTCACATTCGCTATTCTAATGAAAGCCTATGCTGCTGCCGCTGTTGGGTGTGGGCGGTGTGCTTTAGATTTTTTCAAGAGCTGCTTTTCTGTGTCGTATTT
>JBFWLB010000022.1:0-38774 GCA_050252335.1 Candidatus Berkiella sp.
CACAGTCAGAAAAAAAGCTATGTAACTCTTGTTCTGTTGCTGAATAATTTAGATTGCCAACATATACTTTGTATTGCATCATGCACCATGTAATTGAAAAGTTAATATCAGGACATTGTAGAGGCAGAATAGACAGAAGAATCAATTCGCAGCATACACTTGGTCCGGTCAAAATCGTGGCACTTTATTTTGAGAAGGACTTCAAGCGTTGACGCTGTTATAGTCTTTGCACATGAGTTTTCGAGGGTGTTGTCTTCGCTCTCTCGCAATCCTCATTTACTTCTATGTAAACTCCGGTTGCTCGAGGCTTGACGCCTACTCGAAAATTCATCTGCTGTGACTATAAATGGCAGCGAGAAGGCTAAGATAAAATCAAAGCAAAAAATTTAATGCAACGAACACTAATATCATAGCCTATCAAAGGAAATATGCAAGGTTGCTTCTTGTTGTTGCCTTTTCAGTAGCATATAGTTTGTTGCTAAGTTATTTCTAAGTGGCGCAAAGCGCCGTATACTCCCTTTGGAATCAAAGGGAGTCGCCGTTTCGGCGGAGGGATTAAAATAAAGATTAAAAAAATCCATCTGCTCACTAACGTGAGCTTCTTCCCTTGATACCAAGGGAAGATAATCATTCACTTCGTTCATTTTTTGATTGACTGGCATTAGGACTTAAGAGGCTCCTCTAGGTTGGCCCCTTTGCCGTTTCATATACTTGCAGAATTTCTGCAATCAGCTCATCAATAACCCCATTGGCGGCTTCTGCATTTAGCTTCTCGCCACTTTCTTTACGTTTGCCTAAGCGTTGTTCTACGACATGAGCCGCACTTCCGCCAGGGTAAAGCATAGCAAGCAGTTTTCGTGTTTCTGAAGCGCCAATTTTTTTATAGAGCGCATTACGGATACGCGCATCTTCAGCTGTGGTATTAAAAGCCCAAAGCTCAATCGGACCTAAGGTACTGGTACAAAGCTGCGTATTCATGCCTAATTTGGTTGCAAATTGTGCTAAAAAGGTCGCACCTTCTGCTCTAGGACCGTGTACACGATGCGTTAATGCATACTTCGCTGTATCAGACAAACCAAAGGTTGTTGTTGATTTATCAATGGCTTGTTGAGGGCCAGCGTCCATGATGAATATTGAGGTTGCAAATTCCACCATCACAGGATCGAAATCGTCCAATGATTGGGATAATAAAGCAACTTGTACTTTCCATTTTCTTCCTTCACGCATATCCACAAGTACTTGATCGCGTACTGCTTGTGCTTTGGATGTACGATGGAATTCGTCCATGACAAGACGTTTGGGATCTTCGCGGATTTGCAGAATTCTTTGACGATGAAATTCTTTGAAATCAACAGGGAAATCTTCAAGGTTTTCTTCTGTTAGATAATAGTTTCTTGCCATAATATAGCGTGCAAGCATATACATCACAGCCGTTTGACGATCTGCTGCTTCACCACCTGATTTTGCTACTTCGTCTAAGTCAAGCGATACAACACGTGATTCACCTAAATCAAACTGTGTAATTCGAGATAGAATAGGGTATTCACGAATTGCTGCTGAGATCATTCGTCCAAAAGCAGTAATGAGAGGCTCACCTGTCGGTGCTACGATTTTGCCGTAGAGATCTTCAACAACCTGTGTACGACAAATCGCTGCCGCATCGGCAAGCATTGGGGAACAATATCGTTGTGCAATAGTTGCAAGGTGTGTTTTGCCTGCTTTAAAGAGAGCATCAACAACTTCCCACCATGAAGTATGTGCATCACCATTAAAATTAATTTCATTTAATGCTGCATCAATTTTTTGATCAAGATCTTTAGTGTATTTATTAGGATTGTGACCATCCGATAATGATTTATACATTTCATCGACAATCATACCGGCCATATCAGAAATACCATCGTATGATTTTGATTCACCAATGGGGGTTGCCAATAATGTGATGAAATTCACCAAGAAGCTTCTCTCTTGAGGGGTTGGTTTTCGGCAGCCCAGTTGTGTATCAAAAGGATTAATAGAATAATCGGGCGTCATTCTTAATCGATGATAGGCTGCTAAATGTTTTTGACCTTCAGGCAAGGCTTCTTTAATCAAAGATATTAATCCTGAGCTAGAAGGGCCAATATCAATAACAGATATTCTGGGTAGACGCGTAATACCACCTTGTAAGCAAAGTGCGAGGTTAATGGTATTGGATAATACCGATTTACCCGAACCAGGCCTTGCATAGACAAGATCAATCCACGTTGTCTGTTGCGTTGAGCCTGGTTGATAAGGCCAAGGTTTACCATCCGGAGATCTAAATAAGGCAGCGCCAGTAACCCATGGTGATGCCGGCCTTGCAAAGGGCAGCATGTAACAAACATTATTGATAGGTGCAACTGAAGGTGTGGCAACACTGTTGGTTGAGAGGCCTAGTGCTGTGGAGAGCGCTGCTTCATAGCTGTCGCCAGAAATTTCACCAACTTCACAGCTTCCCCAACCTTGTACAGCCTTTGCTAGCTCAGCAGAACGCGCACGTAATAAGCGTTCTTCACCCACATTTGCCCATGTACTTAAGGTAACGCGTAATTTTACAACAGCATAGTCAGTACGTGTGTCAATCGCTTTTAGTAGCTCGGCCGCATCTGTGATCAATGGATTAACAGAAGACGCGAAACTTAAGAAAGAAGCTAAAATAGGCTTAATACCTAAGGTACGAATGCCATCGCTTTCAAATAAGAAAGAAATACGCCATGGGAAGCGTGATTGTAATGTCTTCTTAAATAATTCGTAAAAGGTTCTGATCTCTTGAGGAAATAAATCTATAAAATGTGTCGTATAAATTTTATCACCAATACGACAGGTTCTTAGATTAATAATTTCTCCATCTCTGGGAATAATTTGTGGTACCAAGGGAGGCCAAGAAATTTCAGAGAGATCTCGTCTTGCTGGATCTTGAATATTGCGAAGAGGGATTTTATCGCCAGGTAATACTGGGCGCCAATCATCATTGGTGTAATCAGGATCAACACTTTTTCTGACTTCTCTTAAGGCAGTGTGCACATCAAGTAAAACTGCATATAACGTTGTATCACGCATGTCGTTGACAAGTGAGCGAACGAAGGAGTCATGTGTTTCGCGCAATTCAGGGATAGCAGCCATAATATTTTGTGCATGACGCATAATGGGCTGTCTGGACGTACGCATTGTTTCTAATTTGTTTTTGTTAGAAAGATCTAATTGAGTTTTATTTAAAGCAGAAGGGCGTGTCCATAAAACAAAATAACAGGCTTCTGATGCTGTAAACTTAGATAAATGGTTAATGCGTTCTTCAAATAAATCATCTAGTTTCAGATTTAAGCGTTCGCAGGTTCCCATAGCGGGGCGAAAAATTTCTCTAATTTCATTTTTTACAGTGTCTCTGTCGTAATGAAAAAATACTTGAACGGCATGCCCAGGCCTGGAAAGTGCGGGAGATAGGCTGTTAATGAGCCCTTTGTGAATGCGATCAAATTCAGCCAAGCCAACCAGCTCAGTTGCACCATAAAGTTTAATAACAGAAACCAAAGAACCGTCTCGAGCAACGAGTGTATGACGGTTATCTGCTGTTTCTAGTGTGCAGTAATGATCTGTGGTTTGACCGAGTGACGATCCCATCCACGCTAAGACTGCATCAATGCTATCTAAGAGTGGATCGATAAAGGTTCCCATGTTACCTCGCTGAAGTTTTCCCTTGTACTCTTTTGCGATGCAATCCTATAGATTCGAAGCTTTTTGAGCATCGTTCGATATATCGCAATCCTTCGTTACCTTTTTTAAACGACTTTACTCGTCGTTTATACAGAGCCTGTAATTATATTACTAGCCAAAATTATCAATATCCAGATAACTTGATCGTGCTTCTGCTTGATTTGCTTGATCACCCCAGATAGTGTTTCCACCCGTGTTAATTAAATTGGGTAAGAAAATTAATCCAACCGCAATTACAAGCAGCATAATAGGCTGACCTAATGGTACTTGCGCTGGCTGATCTTTATGTGCCTTAAGCTTTAACATACCCATCATAGCAAACCCCACCCCGGCAACATAGCTTGTTGCAGTGATTAAACGTGCAAGTCCAGACATACTTTTTGTAATATTCCCAGCCACATCTCCTAATGTTTGGCCACCATGCGCTAGCACTGAGCCTGTAGCGAGTATAAGGATGAGTGATATGAATATTCGATTTGAAATAAAATGCAATACACCAGATTTTGCATTCTGCATGAAAGACTCCTAACTTTATAATATTGTAGCTATTATTTTACAATGGAACTTTAGCAAATACTGTTTTTTTCCAATACTCAATTTGTTTAGAAAATGCCTCTTTGGCAGGCATTAATTTCAAATGCCTAAGAATCTCATGATTTTGAACTTGAGTAATATTGGGAAGCTGTGCATCTATCCATGCTTGCCCAAATACTTTCGGTTGATCTGAGTGAGGCCCAAAACAATTTAAAACTTCGTTGCTTCTGTCTCTGAAGCTCATTATTACAGACTTCAGTTTTCCTCGGTAGGCAGAATCTTTGTCTGAAGAACAAAATAATACGCGACAGATGTTGTTTAAAGAATACTGACTAATCTCAGGTAGATAAATAATAGTTCCACCGGTTCCATCTGCCAAGCCAATACTGTCAATAAAAAAACACTGCGAGCAAAAACAACAGGCAGTCGCCAAGTTGCTAAGATGATTGTTTTTATAGTTATGGTCAATATTTACAACGTCATGAAATTCTTTGGAAAAGAAGCCACAGTAACGACAAGTATAGTGATCTCGTTGTAGAACTGTAGATTTTATAAGTTGAAATTTAGGGTTTCTCTTACGACTTTGAAAGGATAGCCAATTTCCCTTCATTGCATTGAGGCGGATAGGTAGTAATTCAAGTGTATCCGTAAGTGTTGATGTTTGCGTTAAAGTTTTTGACTGCTCCACTTTAAACCATGATCCCAAAAGTGCGGCCTAAAATATTTATTGTATCGACTAAATTGATTAATACAACCCCGCCAAATATATGGGTGATTCCTTTTCCAATACTACCTGGTTGTGCGCCAGGGTGTCCCATTTTACTCAAGATGATCCAGCCTCGCAGAAATGCTATGAGACCAACTAATTTTAAATATTTAACAAAAATATTTTGGAGGTTGAGCCAATTTTCAGAACTATCCGGACTTTGATATGAGGCTAAGCTACTTAGTTGTCCAATTTCAGAGGTGCCGAAAATAGTTTGTAAAGATGCATTCATCGTGCTTGGTAAATAGATAAGCATGATTCCAACAATTAAAAACACCATGGGCCCAGCAATCTCTCCCCGTTGTGCAGAACCATAGGTTTGATTTGCAAATGCTCTGTACATCATAACGCCACGCAGAGCAAGGAAAAGACCGATGATATAGGATAAAACAAGAAGCATTTTCTCCAAGCTGTAAAATGAGCTTGAGAGAGCTGAAAAGGCACTTTCTAAATTAAAAGATTCTGTTTCAAGCATAAGTGGTTTCTGATTATTTTATGGTTGTGTTGTATGGCTGCGAGTATGGCGCTTAAAGCCCTGTGCCATAGTTCTCTTATAGTGCAGGGCTTATAAGCTGAGATTTTATTTATCTAATTGTAACACCTGAACTGGTAATGACTGTGCCAGTGGGGGCGTCAATTTTCAAAATTTTACCGTATTCACCAAGCATATCACCTTCTGCAACAGAAAGTGTTTTACCTTCTTGCGTTCTTAACCATGCTCGGCCAGGTATAATTGCATGAATGCTCATTGATTGGCTTACTGTACTTTTCTTCGGTGCAGAGCTTGTTGCGATGCTTGCTTTGCGTGCTTTATTCGCTTGATCCACTTTATATGCTTCTTTGGATGCATATAATTCATTAACTTGCTCTGTTAAGCTTTTAACGATTTGGGTAAGCTGTTTGATATCTTGATGAATATCACCCAGACTTCTATCAACATTGACTATTTTGCCTGCTGTCAATTCTAAGTCTTTTTCAAGATTTTTAATTTTTTGGGTATTAGACTCTGTTAAAGAAGTAATATCTTTTTTAAGACCTCCCAAGGATTTTTCAAGATCTTGTTTTGTCTTGCTAACCGCAGCATCAAGCTCTGTTGAAGTCGTCGCATCCGGTGCAGGAATTGCTTGTTGTTGTGCCAATGAATCTAATTGTGAATCGAGCGTCGTGGATGGCTGAGATGCTTCAGGTTGCGTAACAGTAGGTGCTTCATCCACTAAAGCCATTGGATCATGAGTGGGTAGAGCTGCATTTGGCGCAACCGTTGGTGCTGGCGCAGGCCTTTTTGCTTGTTGAACAGGAGGAGGGGCTGTGATCTCCCCAACTTCTTCACCACTACCTGATTTGATAAATTGATAGCCACCAAAGCCGATACCGCCCAGTACTGCAACGGCAATAAGCCATGGAAAACTGCTTTTTTTACGTTCTGCTACAGGCGCTGTATCCGCTTGAGAAGAGAGATCTGTATCAAAGTTCTCATCACTATCAAACTCAAATTCATCTTCGAATTCATCATTTTTATTATCATTATCAGCCATTCTTTCATTCCCCTCTTAAGGTAACATCGGCATCACTTATGAATAAAAGACCTAGACCTGTACCTTGGTTAATAGTAACGGTGTAGGGGGTATTAAATAATGGGCGCACTTGCTGTCCCCATTTTTTACCGACTTCACCAAGAGCAACCATCAGTTGTTCATTACCAGATAATTCAGGTGTTGTTTTGGTTGTTGTTGCACCAAATACAGAGTTGGTTGTTGTCTGTGTGCTACCGGACTCTGATATTGCTTTAGAGTATCCCTCAAGGAAGGAGGAAGCAAATAAGCTGCCGTAACGTAATAAGTAATGCTTATCAACATCAGAGGCTAAGGCTGTTCTTGCAGTATCAGGATCG
The DNA here is from genome assembly GCA_050252335.1 of Candidatus Berkiella sp. GTDB lineage: Bacteria > Pseudomonadota > Gammaproteobacteria > Berkiellales > Berkiellaceae > Berkiella_A. Next base: position 6,924 of record JBFWLB010000022.1, read on the forward strand.
ATTGCAACCGCACTGACGCTAAGAGATGTCGGATGCGTTGGCAATGACAGCGTATCAAAAGTCAGTAGCGCTTTTTCTTGGCGTGCTTCATGTGTGATTTTGCCAATTAGTTTACCGCCCTTGTATTTTCCATGAACAATGGTCGCCAAAATGGGGCCTTTTTCATCTGTATTAACAGCCGTATCAAGGACACCGAATAATACAGTACCTGCTTTGATAACCACTTTAGGTGGTTTGAGGGATTGTGATGTCGCTTTTTGGGTTGTAATAGCCATTGGGACACCATTTTTATCAAAAGCAGTACCCACAACAACTGTTCCATCTTCACTGCTTTCACCTGCTAAGAGGCGAGCAACTTTAGGCTTGTATTCTTCGTTTTCCCATTTACCTGCTGTATAAGCTTGTGGGCTAAAGGTAGCCCATTCTTTGTAAGCACCTTCAGAATATTTTTTCATATTTTGTTGAATGCGTTTAACCGTTGCTTGATATTCTTTTTGTTGTCTATCCGCTTCACGCATTGCAACTTGTTGATCTTGTCTATCTTGCTGTTCTTTTTTCAGTCGTTCGACACGTTGCACTTGTTCTTCACGACGTTTATCGATTTCTGCACGACGTCGCTCTCTTTCTTTTTGAGCACCAAAAGGTCCAGAGCTAATAAAGGTGCCAGATTGTGTTTCACCAATTTGGATTTTTCCACCTCTAGCTCTGTCTTGACTGCCAGGAAGATTAGGATCAACTTCTGCCAGTTCGATTGCGGTTGCATCGTCTTGGTTTTCTTGAATGGCGCCAATAATCGTGGGGATAGATGCACTCTTCGCTTTTATCGCTTCGTCTGCTTTTACCACGTTTTCTTGACGTTGTAGCTCAACATATTTTTCAGATGCTTTACCACCCGGAATGGATTTAATACGAGGAGCGCCTGATGAGACTGAGCCTTGGCTGGCCAGTGGATCATCGGAAGATTTATTTAATTGTGTGAAAGCAAAAGCACCACTTGCTATAACGACAACCGCTAAAGCGATAACAAGGGAGCGATTTCTTGCATTCGTTAAACCAGAGATAAGAGGCAACTGTTTTTTAGCCATATTTTATAACCCTGTGAGCTTAATATTGATGGTTTTGCCATCTTTAGATGCTAACAAATAAGGAGTTGGCATAATTTCATACACATGCGTACCATCTGGGCTGGAGACAGTCGCCATCCAGGCTGGAGAAAGCAGTGTAACCTTAGAGCGATAATAAATTTTGTCTTGGAATAACCATGCTTGACCTGGGCCACCATGCACATCCAGTTTTAAGCTTCCAACGGGTGGAATGCCATCTAAAATGTTGATCATGTCTGCATTTACTTGCGTAGAGTATGGGGTTTTTTCTACAACAGCAGGGAATGCTTCTGGGCCACGTGCTTGTAATTGTAAATCAACCCTAAAATCAACATTTTTTTGCCCTGAAACAAGGGTTAGCATGACAGGGGTATTGAGACCCACCAGTCGTACAGCCATATTTGCGTGTACATATTTTTTAGTACTTTGTACAAACATGGTGTTGCTTTGATTATCCCATTGAATATTGAAATTTTTAGGATCGCCTAAGGAATAGGCTGTAATCGGCCATGGTGCACCTGTTCTGTCAACAAATAAAAGTGTTGATACAAAACCTGCAGCTAATCGAATAACAGGTGCTTGGCTTCCAGGTTCAAGATTCACAGGTAAAGAATTAAAGTGAGGCGTGGGCGGCGGTGTGGGTGGTGTTGCCTTCGCTTGTAAACTTAAATCATAGAATTTTTGTAATTGCATAATTTGTTGGGGGCTTAAAGGTAAAACCTCACCCAACAGTTCATCAAAAGCTTCTTCATTTTGCTTTTGTGCAATTGTTTTTTTGTCATTTGCACGTTGTGGTTTAGCAGGATAGGGGCTGTAGTCTGCAGATACTGAACTGTCAATATCACTTGGTGCAACTGTGCCTTTTTCTAGACCTTGTCGCAAAGAACTGAGATATTTTTGTAGTTCATCAGGATTCATCTCTTTGGTTTTTTCAAGAAAGGCTTGCGCTTCTTGTGGGGTCATCCCCATATTTTCCATCATCTTTGCGGTGTTTTGATCAATGGCGGTGGCACTGCCTGCGCTACGTTGCGAACCAATGACGGTTGAAGAACGTTGAGCATTGTTTGGATTTGTTGCGCGAGATGAGCCAACAGTGCTTGTTGAGGCAGAGCCACTGGATTGTGGTTCTGCCTCAGGTTTTGCTGCTGGTACTTTTGCTCCAAGCATACCGGCTTGCACAGGAGATGCTACTGTAAGCGCTATGAAGGATAACCATAGCAACGGTTTATTCATATTGAGACCATCCTATTGCATTCATCTACAATTGCTCATCAAATCACAATGAAGTGATAAATTTTTAATTATTGTACAAAGTGTTAACGCGATTATTACCTGGTTGGGCTACCTTCTCGTACTACGAATGAAGCAATACCAACCCCTTTAGGCGATTCCAGCGTTGGAACACGTGTGATCAACATAGTAATCACAATGTTCTGAGGTATTGTTTCTGACGCACTTTGATAGGTGAGTAGCATTGGAAATTGAACTTGCCATGCGAATAATCCTGAAGAGGTTACACCTTCTTTCAAGATGACGGGTGCACCTGTTGGAACAGCAGATACAACAAGCTTTTTCGTTCTGACAGCTTCTAAGTTACGTGAATCTGTTAATGCTTTTAAAAAGTTTTGATAACCTAATTTAGTAAAGTAGATACGAGAATCTTGCAGAGCCTTACGATAGTTTACAAAGTTAAAAGTGTAAGCGGCTGTTGCGGCTTCTACAGACCATTGTAACAATGCATTCGTTGAGAGATTAGGTTGGTTAAGCGCTATGAGTTCAATTAACTTACCATCATGCGTTGTTGCAAAATATTTGGGTGTGGGTTGATGGGTTTGTAAGTAATAAATGTTACCTATTAAAGCGCCAATAATGACTAATAATAGTAAGCAAAAAATCATCATGCGACGGAAATTATCTCGATAGAAATTATTTCTCAGCATGACCAAATCAAGACCACCTGTCTTCATAGAAGGTAAAGAGGCGGGAGCAAAATTTTCTTTAGCTTGCTTTGCGACTTTTGGTTTCTTGTCTTCTGTAGATTTCACATCACCGCTTGTTGTAGCCATGACTTAGGCCTCTCCTTAGATAAAATTGCTATAGCCTTCACACATAAATGTGTTGTGACTATACTAACTGGCTTATTCCGTATGCACAATTCAAGTTAGTATAGCATCGATTAATTGCAGTCTCGTATACTTCTTTACCATTCTATTCCATTATTTATTACGCTTAGTCGTCCACCAGGGACGTGCAGAACGTACATTACCGGAGAGGAATACTCGTACGATACGAAGGAAAACAGGTAAAGTAAATCCAAAACGATTTAGTAATCCAAAAAATATGCAAATGCCAACACATGTTATAAACGTCCATAGACGTATATGCAATAAAAAGAATAATAGTGGTAACGCCGAATAAGCATCTAAAAAGAAGAATTTAGGTATTCTTGCAGAATCACGCCAATGAACGGTATCTGGATTTCGCATTTATAACTTTCCCACTAAAAACATAATCCTAAAAGCAGAGAGTCGATAACTCGTCAAAAAGTTCAATAACTCATGTGTATAGTCACAACACCTCTGATTATACCCCAGCATCCTTGTCAAGCTTCTTAGAGCTTTCAGCAATTAGGTTATAGGTTCTTTCACTGATTTGCCCAGCTTCAAATTTTCTTTTCGCATCCATGACCATTGGTTGGCCTTTTTCTTTTAATAATACACGTGTTTTGGCAGCTAACGAGTCTACATCCGTTTCAACTAAGATATCACGTACTTCTTCATCAAATATTAAAAATTCTCGTAAAGCAACACGTTTGTTGTCGACCGTTGGTACGAGTTTTTGCCAAATGCATAGACGCAGTGTTTCCAAGATATCAATAGCGCGGCCATGACGTTCTTCCGCAGGGAAGGTGGAAATCATTCTTCGAACGCAGTCTGCAACGCCGTTACTATGTAAGGTTGTATAAACAGGGTGACCTGTAAGTGCTGCGTCGATTACTGCAGAAATGGTTTCAGCATCTCTTGCCTCACCCACTAAGATCAAGCCAGGCTTTCTTCTGAGCGCATTTCTTACGCCGGCAGCAAAAGAGGGTAAGTGTTTGGGAATTTCAGATTGACTGACAATGGAGCTTATCTTTTCAACGGAGTCATAGACAAATTCAATAGGTGCTTCGTAAGTAAGTACTTTACGATTTGCATCAGGTGCACCAATGATTTCTCTTAACATTGCGGCCAATAAAGTACTTTTTCCTGAACCTGTGGAGCCTGTTACAACGACGGTGCCTTGCATAGGCGCCATATTATCAATAACAATTTGCTCTAAATTCATGGTGGAGAGCAGCGGTGGGTCAGATGGAATGGTACGCATGGTGATCTGCATGCCATCTCTGCCTTCTACTTGGCAGGCTGTGCCATTAATACGAAAACGATAACGAGTTTGTCTATCAGGTCTTACCTCATAATGCGTATCCACGTCTTTACCAGAAGAAAGTTGCGCAGTACCGTTAGGGCCGTAGATGCTATTGATCATTTCACCTACTTCAGTATTTGACAAAACACGCTGAGTAATTGGGTATAGGCGCCCATGGATTTCTGCCAATACTTTTGAGTCTGTTTGCACAGTGATATCTGATGCGTTTTTAACCGTGCAGTGCACAAGTAATCGATCCATTTCTCGTGCATTAAAGCGAATAGGTTCTTCTGGGAGCAAATAATCGTCTGCCATGAATACTCCTAATTAATATAAACGGGGCTTGATTGTGTTTCCCATTCTTCACCTTTAGATTCATAACGGAAAGCAGGTAATGCAGTGATTTTGTAAATTCTGTCATTCACAGACATTTCACCATCGTTTCCTGTTATGCCTAAGTTAACTTCAGCAACATAAGGAGGGGAGACCATATTTTGTGCTAACAAACTTCGGTAGCGAACCATGCCTTGATAATCTCTTTTTAATCTACCTAGATTTTCTGAGAATATGCTATCTGCTTGATTAATACCTGCTTGCCAGCCTTCTTGAACATATTTATCCCATACTTTGCGCTCGATATCGTTGCGAGGCATCATTGAGGGATCTGGCATTTCTGGTTTTACAAATTTTAGGAATAAATAATCGCGCCAGGTAGGAGGCATACTTACAAATTTAGCTTGATGAACAATACTAAAAGAGCGATCGGCAAGCCTAATAATTTCAGGTGAAGATTGTTCGTAGGTATAGCGACCCTCAATCAACACTGGAGGCAATATATTTTGTTCTAGCACTAAGGCATGAAAATTAAACACACGATCCAGCGTATGATCATAACGAGTAATAATTTGATTAATTTGTTGAGCACGCCACGCAAGACCACCACGCGCTCCAACACTCATGGCTGCATCTCTTAATGATTGGTGTCGTATGCCTGTGATTGAAAAGGTACTTTGATCGATACTGGAGGCGCTTTGATACTCTTTCATGCCCGATGCAGAAGGCGAAGGTGCAGTACAACCATACATGAATGAATAACCAATACAGCCTAAAACTAAATAAACCAAACATTTCTTAGGTTTCATACGTCTCATAATGTATTCTGCAACCTTTATAGTAGTTACCTTAGTAACAACAATATTTAAACTGCTGTTATAGAGTTTATAAGATGTTAACGCGAACTTCTGTAAATACTCTGCGCAGATAACTTTTCTGTATTGTTATCTGCGTTCTCTCACCAGTCATGCACTTTTTGCATGACTGTGGATTCGCTCTCTTGATGCCTAACCGAAAAGGCCATCTGCTTTGGGTATACTAACGACTAAAGCCTGAAGCAGTCTAGAGGAAATTTACGATTTAACCGCAAATAGATCAAGTTATTAGATCTTATAGTAATCATTAAAACTTAAATTAAGAGTCATATGCATTTTTTTAGTAGTACTATGTGATCTTAAATTTTAAAAAAATTACCGATGAATTCAGTGAATAATTTTCTCTCTTTGTCTCTTGTAAAGAGAGAAGGCGCAGAGTGTAAGAAAAATTTAGTTACTTGAACCTAAATTCCCTGTATCAATCCTTCTCTCGTGCTGACAAGTCTTAAACTTTATGTAGGAATATATCTTAACTCAATGACTCGACTCGTTGGATAAACAACCAAATTAGCACGTTTGCCTGCTTGGATGCCCGCGTCTTTAATAATATCAGCGATCACGCGATCTCTGGCTGTGAGTGTAACGATAACAGGCACTGCAGGTAGAGGGCCTAATACTTTGACGCGATAGTGGGTTAAAGCACCGATTTTTTCGAGTAATGGCTCAATAGGACCAGCCCAGTCAATATTGGTGATGCCGCCCATGCCACCTTGAGGTGTAACTAAAATATCTGTATTGATGGGTTCTTTTGCATAAACTTGTTGCGTTAAAGCTAGAGTTCTAAGAGAATCTTCAACCGATAGAGCAGACTTTTTTAATTGTCTTTCAACGTCATTCATTTGATAAGTAGGTTTCGGGGTGCAAGCATTTAGCACAATCACTGATAATAAACAAATCATATTGGTGATTTTCATAGACCCTCATCAATTTTTACTTAAAATTTTAAAATTTCTATAAAGGGGGGAAGCTTCCTAAATGCTATTTGCTTAGTACGAAAAGAACCCCATAACATTGCATCGATGATTATAACGATAATCAAGAGCATATGCAGCGATTTTTTTTGATTCTTTAATGGTTTCTTCAAGATTGAGGAAAATCATTAACAATGAACTAAATCATCAACTACTAAATCTTCAATAATGAACTAAATTTTAATGAGTAGGCTCTATAAGTATGTAAGAAATTTAACTTTAATGATCGATGACTGTAAATTTATGTACAAGGCTTTTAGGGTAGATATCAAACCGTGAGAAACTGGGGTGTATAAAAATATATGAGGGTTGCAAGAGAACAAAGACTATAAAGCTGACATACAAGCAAACTTGTACCAAAGTACAATAGATTTAAGTTTAGAGGGGTCTTTATAGTAAAATTGTGTGGTTCTATGCGTTGAGAGCCTAATATAATAAGGTAACTTCCATTTATGGCACAAGATTTCATCAAAAACTTTAAATCGGTTGCAAAACTTTTAAAGTGTAATTTTACGCTGCGCGATCAACCGATATCGGTTGATCAGGTTTTTGCAGATACAGGTCTTTTACCCTCGATCATGAGAAGAGCGGATCAATTAAGCTCCTTTTGTTTGGGATATGGTTTAGGGGTAAGTTTTGAAGAAACACAAGGCACGATGTTGGGCGTAAAAGTTAAGTTTGATGAAGTTACTCCGAATTCTTTGAGGTTGTTATGTGCAACAGACGTGTTGATTGAGCTTATTCAATCTGCACCTTCAAGAGATATTACGCCATTAGATGATTTAATGTATGACTAATAAATAGCGAGCTGGTGAAAATATGGGTGGACAACAAGGTGCAGGTGGTGGTGAAGATAAGAATTCCTACGGGCTGCTTTGGGGAATTGCTGGTATTTTTGTGGTGGGCGCTATCATTTGGCATTTTTATGGTACTCAGCTCAAAATTGGTTATATGAAGGTCAAGTATTGGGAATTATCAGCTGTTTCTTTTTTTGTTGATGATGAGGAGGTAGATGCTTGGCGGGATGGTGTTAAGCAAGCTTTTCAAGAAAAAACTGTAAAAAGAGCCACTATGTATGAGGCCAGTCAGGTTGCAAGACTCTCTGGCGAGTATCTGCGCTATCCGATCAGTATCATATTGGGATTTTTGGCTTGGTTTTTATTCAGAGGGCATGCAACCATGCGCTTTAACAAGCAGTATGATATGAACTCCTTAGCTCGGCAAGAAAAAGTGAATTGGCCACAAATTTCTCCTGTGGTAGAGCTTGATCTCATAAAAGAAGATATTAACGAGGGGCCTTGGGCGATGGCCATGAATCCAATGCAATTTGCGAAGCATTATAAACTCTTAAAAATTGAGATCGTTGCTAATAAAAGAGCTTCCTGGAAATCAGAAGGTGAAATACAAGCAACCGTTATCAAAGAAAAAGCCACTCAAGTTTTCTCTGCTCAAATGGGACCGCTGTGGACAGGTGTTAACGCCTTAGCCCCTCATACAAAAGCAATTTATGCGGCTTTATTGTTAAGAGCCGAGCATAAAGCGGATGAGGCAAGAGAGTTTTTAGGTGGTTTGTCTCGTTCTGCTGCAAAAGGAGCTATTGATTATTCTCAAGTAGATGAAATTATTAAAAAGCATGAAAAATGCAAAGCAGCTTTAAAATGTCAGCAACTACATGCCTATGTGCTCACGATTATGGCATCTATGTTGGTGATAGCAAGATCAGATGGTGTATTGGCGAGTTGTGACTTTCTATGGCTCAAACCACTTGATAGAAAATTATGGTTTTTGCTCAACTGTGTAGGGCGACAGGTTGCCGTCTCAGAAGTGGGTGGGCCTTTTGCGCATTGGTTGGCTGAAAAACATATGGGCAGACCTTTGAGTGTGCCGATGGTAGAGCAAGCAACGTTAGCGCTTGAAAAAGCAATTGAAGGAATGATTTACATTCCTGATGAGAATGAAGAGTTAGCAAAACCACAACAGTTAAATTGAAGCCCAAATTATTATTTATAGGGGATAGGCATGTCAGAGTTTCGTGGTTTAGATTCGAAGCATGAACATGGCGCCAGTGAGATGGCGCGAGACACGCGACCGCTTGGTCAGCGTGCGGCAGAGTTCTTTGGCAATCCACTTTATGCAAGCTGTATCATTGGTTCTTGTATTGCCACCATCATTATGTTTCCAGAATGTGCAGATATTGTTGGCTTATTTGCACTTGGAGAGTTTTTATTTTCATACACACGTAAGGTGAGTTTGCCTTGCAAAATGCCACAAACTTCCCAATTAGATGATTATAACGACTGTATTCCTGGTACGAGCAAACCTAGAAAAGCACGTGGTATTACATTCTTGGGAAATGAAAAAGGCTCCATGAATGAGTTGTGGTTTACCAATGATGATATGAGAACCCACGTTCTTATTTTTGGTTCAACCGGTTCTGGTAAAACAGAAGCCTTGGTTTCAATTGCCTTTAACTCTTTGGCGCAGGGTAGCGGTTTTATCTATATCGATGGTAAAGGTGATAACTCCCTCTATGCCAAAGTATTTGGCATGGTTAGGAAAATGGGGCGTGATGATGATTTATTATTAATTAATTTCATGACGGGTGCTAGAGACGTTATTGGCGCCCAAAAGAGTCGCTTATCTAATACGATGAACCCCTTTGCAAACGGCTCTTCTAGTATGTTGACGCAGCTGGTTGTAAGTTTGATGGATTCAGGCGGTGGTGGTGGCGATGGTGATATGTGGAAAGGTCGTGCAATCTCTTTCGTCGAAGCGCTCATGAAAATATTGGTCGGTATGCGCGATGAAGGGCATATTCTGCTGGATGCAAACTTAATTCGTAATTATTTCTTATTAGAAAAATTAGAAATGATTGTGGTTGATAGACGTTTCCCCTTAAATGAAAAAGATTCTGTTCCTTTAGATGGCATGAACCCGGCTTATTTAGATCCAATCGACAACTACATTTATAACTTACCAGGTTACAATAAAGCCAAAAAAGGTAATCAAGCAGGTGAAGTGCGAGAACAACATGGTTTTATCACCATGCAGTTAGGTCGTACCTTCAGCTCGCTTGCAGATACTTATTCACATATCGTGCGTACCAATTTAGCAGAAGTGGATTTAAAAGACGTAGTATTGAATCGTCGAATTTTAGTTGTGTTGTTACCCGCCTTAGAAAAATCACCGGAAGAATTATCCAATTTAGGAAAAATTATCATCGCTTCTTTAAAAGCAATGATGGCAGCAGGCTTGGGGGATGAGGTTGAAGGTAGTTATCGAGATGTGATTTTACGCAAACCAACTACTTCTCCTTCACCTTATGTTTGTATCATGGATGAGTATGGTTATTATGCGGTACCTGGTTTTGCTGTGGTACCAGCGCAAGCGCGTTCTTTAGGATTCTCTGCTATTTTTGCGGGACAAGATTTGCCAGCCTTCCAAAAAGCATCTAAAGAAGAAGCCGCATCTATTGGTGCAAACACGAACATTAAGATTTGTATGAAAATGGAAGACCCAGGTGAAACATGGGAATTCTTTAATAAAACAGCAGGTGAAACTTATGCTACCAGTGTAAGCGGATTCCAGATTAATACAGGTAGTATGACCAACAACTATCTTGATTCCAAAAATGCGAATATTGAGAAACGTTCTCGTATTGATTTATTAGATTTAAGAGATCAACGTGAAGGGGATGCGCATATCTTCTTCCGTTCTAAAATTATTCGCGCCAGAATGTTTTATGCAAATCCACCACCAGCACAAAAAATGCAGGTCAACCAATACCTTTGTATTGAAAAACCTGCAGATGCGGATATGGTGAATTTAGACAAACGTATTCGACGTTTTTCTCAAGTTTTCAATGCGCCACAATTTGTCATGGAGCCACCTGCCCCAAATGATGACATTAACACTATTGCACAAGCAATGCAGTCATATGAGCATTTAAAACCCTTTGAGCGAGGCATTGCTGCTGTCATTGCAATTTTAGAAAAAGAGGTTGAGAAGCAACGTCATGTCCGCGAAGAAATGGAGCAAGAGCAGTCACAAGAATTTGCCAATGAAGTCCACGCCTTCACCCCTGTTTATGTGCCAGATTTTGCGGTAGACATTGTAGGTGAAGAAGACATGAAACGCTTCTCCAATCCTTTGTTGTTAAGAGGTCGTACACGCGAAGCGCTTATGCATATTGAGAGATTAGCGGGTAAGACAGAGAGCGAAGCTAAAGAAACAGCTGAAAATCTTATTAACGATATTATTAAAGCAACCTATTATCCGCCGAAGAATGTTTTATCGCATGATCCAGAAGGTGCTTTGGATATTTTAGAGCAATTGTATGATTTGTTCTCAAAATATGCAGGAACAGGGACGGGTGAATAGTAAAGTCACAGCATATGCATTTTAGAAGAGAGCGAAGCCTCCTCCTAAAATGCATGTGAAAAAACTAAAGGAAGTCTCTTTTTTCTATTATGAGAGAAGAGCTTGCATAAGCTGCAAATTAGAATAAAAAAAGAAAAAATTTTGCATAAAAAATGGGTTAGAAAAATGACAATTTATTAAAAATTATTTGCTGAATTTATTTCAGAATCGAGGCCAATATGTCATCAAAAGGTCCAAGAGATAAGCAATCAGAAAAAGATCCTGCTAGCGTGAAGGAAAATTCTGTGTCGACACCAATTGGGGGAGAGGCTCAATCAAGCTCTGGAGCAATAAACAAATCAGATGCTGGCGAACCAGAATTAAAAGCAAAGAAAGATATCAAGCATTTTTCAAAATTAGGTAAATGGGCGGAGAAGATCCACAATAAATTTTACGACCCAGATGAGACCGACGAAGGAAAATTGCTTGCGCAAGTGATCATGAATTTGATAGCAGCGATTTTAGCGATATTAGATTTATTGGCGGGCTTGTTTAAATTAGGTGGTATGGGGATAGGTAAAGGGGTAGATGCATTCCAGTCCTGGAATAAAGAGCGCAAAGAACATGAAGAAGCAATGAAAGTAAGTTTGGGTCAATTAAAAGAAATGAAGCCCAAATTTGAAGAAAAGGTAAAAGATTTAAATGACAAGATAAAGAAAGCAGAAGCAGAGAAAGAGAAGCTAAAGGGAGAAAAGGAAAAATTACAAGGAGAAAAAGATAAACTCGACCCAGAAAAAGACAAAGATAAAATACAAAAGCTAGATGATAAGATGGCGAAAATAGATGGAAAAATCGCCAAGCTTGATGAAAAATTAGACGGCAAGAAATTAGATGAGCAAGGTAAAGAAGCGCTCTTAAAAGAAAGAAGGTTAAATCAAAATGAGATTGATAATTTAAGCAAGATGCATGATAAGCTTGCCAAAGATATGGAAAAACCTGGCGGGGATACGAAAGAAAATAAAGCTCAATTGAAGGAAATGGAACAAGGCATAGCAGACTTAAAGGCGAAGAATAAAGAGATAGATAGGACGCTTGAAAATGGTGGCACCCTTGGCTTGCGAGATGAGTTGGTCAAAGCGCAAGATAATGTAAAAGATATCGATAATGCAGTCAAATTCAGTGAGGCCTTCCAAGCAAGAATGACGGCACAACAGCCTGCAATAGAGAAACTGCAAGGAGAAATGAGTGAGCTGAGCCAGCAAGCAACAGCTGCGCAAGAGAAGAGAGCGGAAGCAGAAAAAGGCTTGGCTAATATACAAGCAGAGAAGGAAGCAGAAATACAGAAAGTTGCACCACCTGAATTATCAAAAATACAAGGAGATATGTCGGCTATTGATGCGAAACTAGATAAGCTGACCGCAGAAAGTGGTGGTAAGTTAAGCGCAGAAATGAAGGATTTAGTAAAGCAACATGAAGCACTGAGTGCACAAGAAGCCGCAATACTGAAAGACTTAGAAGCAAACAATCCCAACATTGCGCTATTAAGCTCAATGGAGCGTTCACAACAAGCAGATATTGATCGCTATAAAGGCTTAGAAGAACAAGCCAATCGTGGACTCGAAGAAAATCAAAAAGCCCAACAAGCGATTGCAAGAGAGGCAACGGAAGAGGGAAGTAAGGCGATTAAAGGTGAGACATCAACCCCCGCAACACCAGAACCCACCTCAGATAAACCAGAGCTTAAAGCTACGAATCCAAACGATGAAGTAACAACAACAGCGCCTACAGATCCTGTTATTGCTCAAGAAACAGGTGGTAAAGCACCTGGCAATAAAGAAGAGGAAGGGCCTTCTGTGCTTGAACAGCAAACCGCTTTGGGGCACCTTGTTGAAGAAGTTGCGAAGAAGAAGGGGAAGGATTTAGATGAAGCTGATCAGGAGATAGAAAAAGGTGTTCCCAAAGATCAGGATGGTCAGACCCCACTACAAAAAGCCATTACAGATGGCGATTTTAGCGGTGCAGAAGAGCAGGTAAGATCGGGGGCACCCATTGGTTCTCCAGAAAAAGGCGCATTGGAATTTGCGCTTGAGAGTAATACGCCCGTTACCAAAGCCTTCTCATCCATGGATATCAACAAGGGGGTTGATCCCGCTCAAATTACAACCATGAAAGAGTTTGGGGTTGTATTGGGCATTAAAGCAACCAGTGAAGATGGTAAAACATCTCAGTTTGCACATATTGGACCGACTTATCAGATGATGTCTAATTCTGTCAGTGGCTATGCCAAGGGCTTAGATGCAGAGCATCCGCAAAAACAAAATTTTAGCAAGATTGGTGAGGCATTTGAATTTTCTAATGAGCAAGCCAAATTTAAGTTGAGTGAAGCGACCAATTTAAGTAAAGGTTCTGAAGCGATTGCTAAAAGAGCACAGTCCGGTGAAATCACCTCCATTCCTACCAGTTGTAAAGGGCACTCAATGGCTTTAACCATCATTCCAGATGGTCAAGGTGGTGGTTATATGGCCTTTACGAATCGTGGTCTGCATGCACAACCCGATAGTAAAGGAACCGATATTTATCGTATTTCTGATTTAAGCAAAATTGATAAAGATTTTGTGAAAAGCATGATGGATGGCCACAACAGTGGTACTTCACATGAAGCCATCATGGCAAAAATAAAATCAGTCGCAGATCCTAAAGAACCTGTACAGCATATCAAACAATCAGCTCAAAAAAATGATAATTGTACTGTTGCGAATCCACGTGCAAATATAGAAGGTATTTTATTGTGCCAAAAGGCAATTGCAGAGGGCAAAAAAGTTGAAGACATGGATCCCAAGGCAGCTCAAAAAGAGTATAAAGCCTTTACTCAACAAATGCGGGCGGCAAAAATAGACGATCTTGCTCAACGTATTCGAAGCGAACCTGATAATAAAGATTTGAAGACATTAGCCACTAGATATATTGAGCAACATCCAGCGGAGAAAAATAAAGAATTTAGAGCAACCTTACAATCAGCGCTTGATGGTAAGCCTGATCCTAAATTAGAGGAAAGACAAGCTGAGAGAGCTACCGCTGCCAGTCAAAATCCAGAATCAAGCAAAAAAGACGATAAAAAAGCAGCAGCTAAAGGTGGTGGCGATAAGAAGCCAGAATTAAAAGCCAAAAAAGATATCAAGCATTTTTCAAAATTGGGTAAATGGGCGGAAAAGATCCACAATAAATTTTACGACCCCGAAGAGACCGACGAAGGGAAATTGCTAGCGCAAGTGATAATGAATTTGATTGCAGCGATTTTAGCGATATTAGACTTATTGGCAGGCTTGTTTAAATTAGGGGGTATGGGTATAGGCAAAGGGGTAGATGCCTTCCAAGCGTGGAATAAAGAGCGCAAAGAACATGAAGAAGCAATGAAAGTAAGTTTGGGTCAATTAAAAGAAATGAAGCCCAAATTTGAAGAAAAGGTAAAAGATTTAAATGACAAGATAAAGAAAGCAGAAGCAGAGAAAGAGAAGCTAAAGGGAGAAAAGGAAAAATTACAAGGAGAAAAAGATAAACTCGACCCAGAAAAAGACAAAGATAAAATACAAAAGCTAGATGATAAGATGGCGAAAATAGATGGAAAAATCGCCAAGCTTGATGAAAAATTAGACGGCAAGAAATTAGATGAGCAAGGTAAAGAAGCGCTCTTAAAAGAAAGAAGGTTAAATCAAAATGAGATTGATAATTTAAGCAAGATGCATGATAAGCTTGCCAAAGATATGGAAAAACCTGGCGGGGATACGAAAGAAAATAAAGCTCAATTGAAGGAAATGGAACAAGGCATAGCAGACTTAAAGGCGAAGAATAAAGAGATAGATAAGACGCTTGAAAATGGTGGCACCCTTGGCTTGAGAGATGAATTGGCCAAAGCGCAAGATAATGTAAAAGATATCGATAATGCTGTCAAATTCAGTGAGGCCTTCCAAGCAAGAATGACAGCACAACAGCCAGAAATAGAGAAACTTCAAGGAGAAATGAGCGAGCTGAGTCAGCAAGCGACAGCTGCACAAGAGAAAAGAGCAGAAGCTGAGACTGGTTTGATGAATATACAGTCAGAAAAAGAAGCAGCAAAGAGTAGAAAAGAGGAGTTTGATAGTCAGGCGCAAAAGGCTGAAGAAGGACTTACAAAAATTCAAGATGAAAAGAAAGCGATTGATGCGAAGATAGACCAAATTAAACCTGGTACAGATGGAGCAATCAGTGCTATTGATCAAGAGGAATTAGCAGGACTACAGAATCAGAAAAGTATGTTGACAGAAATGGAGAAGCATCAAGCAAGTGATGTAGAACGTTACAAAGGTTTAAGTCAACAAGCAGATCAAGAGATAGCCAGCTTATCTGAAATGGAGCGTTCACAACAAGCCGATATTGATCGCTATAAAGGCTTGGAAGAACAAGCCAATCATGGACTGGAAGAGAATCAAAGAAAGCAACAAGCTATCGCAAGAGAGGCAACGGAAGAGGGAAGTAAGGCGATTAAAGGTGAGACATCAACCCCCACAACACCAGAACTCACCTCAGATAAGCCAGAGCTTAAAGCTACGAATCCAAACGATGAAGTAACAACAACAGCGCCCACAGATCCGGTTATTTCTCAAGGAACAGGTGGCAAAGCTTCTGGGAATAAAGAGGAAGAAGATCAACCTATTCAGACTAAAGATCCAGAAGAATCTGAAAAAGAAGCTGAAAAAGCAACAGAAAAGGAAGCTGTAGTAACGCCACCTAAAGCGACAGATCAAGAGGGTGAAGAATCCAAAGAAGAAGAAAAAGAAGAAAAAGCAGCCAAAAAAGAGGATAAAGCGGAAGAAAAGCAAGCCGCAACAGGAAAGAAAGACGGTGAAAAGCCAGAACTTAGTGCCAAGAAGGAGGTTAATCACTTTTCAGTCTTAGGCAAAAAGGCTGAAAAAATGATGATGACGCCAGAAGATTATGGCGATGATGAAGGCAAAATGATGGCTGCCGTCATTGTAAATTCAATTGCTGCTATTTTAGCCATTTTAGACTTATTTGCTGGTCTTGGTATGGCGATGGGTAAAGGTATCGAGAAAGGCATCGATTTTGTACAAGGCTTGAGGGATGGTGTTGATGAGGTTAAAAGTGGTATAGAGCTTGCTAAAGATAAAAAAGCGGAATTATCAGAAAAAATTGAGGGTTTAGAGAAAGAAGTTGGTGATCTCAAAGAACAGAAAGATGCTTTAGAGAAGGAAAAAGCAGAGTTAGAAGGTCAAAAAGATAAACTCAATGCTGAAAAATCTGAATTAGAAGGCAAGATCAACGACTTGCGAGAGCAATCAGGCGGTGTTCCTAATGAGGCACAGCAAAAAGAATTAGATGCGCTGCAAGAGAAGCTAGATGCTAATACGAAAGCTTTAGACGAAGTGAATAGCAAGCTAGAAACAGTCAACAAAGACTTAGATAGTGTTAATAAAGAAATCGAAGCAAAAGAAGTACAGGTTGCTGAGATGAAGGGGCAAGTAAAAGAGATTGATGATAGCATCAAATTCAACGAAGACTTTGCCAGCTCTATGGAAAAGCATGCTGATAAACTTGAGGAGTTGCAAGCAGGCATTGATAATGCTTCTTCTGACTTGACAGATATTAGAAAAGAAAAAGACTCTATTCGTGACAAAATGGATAAACTTCATGAGTCTGCAGAAGATGGTCAATTGAATGAGAAACAAAGCGCCAAAATGGATGCGCTGGAGGCTCAATATTCTTCACTTAATGATAAAGAGACACAAAAGACAGGAGAGCTAGAGAATCTAATGGAGCAGCAAAAGCTGGTTGCAAAAGAAGCTTTCCATGAGGCTGAAGCTCAACATTTTAAACAAGAAATTAAAGACGGCCAAGATAAAGTAGCGGATTTGCGTGATCAAGCCGGTGGTGTTCCAAGCCAAAGTCAACAAGAGGAGATTGATGCGCTTGAAAAAGAAATCGGTGATAATAGAAATAGCTTCATGGTTGCCAAATTAAATGCGGATTCCGCAGCACAAGAGGCTGAGATAAGACGCATTGAAGGAGAGCGTGCAAAACTTGAGGCAGAGCAATCCGATTTAAATCGAGAAATAGGTGGTGTGCCAACAGAAGCGCAGTCTGATCGTCTCGATGAAATGAGTCAGCAAATGAAGGATTTGGATGCAAGAGAGCAAGAAGCCTTAGAAAATATTGCTGACAATGAACATAAAATAAGTGACATTAATACTCAAAGTCCAGAGCCTTCTGTGCTTACATCAGAACCTGAACTAGAACCAGAGCCAGCATTAGAACCAGAACCAGAATCGGAACCGGAACTAGAAACACAACAGCCACAAATGGATGGGCCTGGTGGCGCATCTCCACCTCTACAAGAAATATCTATGGATCAAGCGGAAATACCTCAAGACGGTGGGCCTACTTTAGAAGGTGGTAAGAAAAAATTGGGCACTTCTTTTGCTGGCTCTCCTGATATTGAACAAGAAAGTTCTGAGAAAGAAAGTTCAGAGGTAGAGCAATCTTCTGGGCCTGGAAAGGGTGCCGCAGTATTAGCAAGTGTTGGTGCTGTTGCTCAAGCCAATGCGAGTCCTAATCCTCAAGATGGCCCAGGTGGCGCTGCGGCACAGACATCCACCCCTAAACCAGATGTGCCCGATCCAGGGCAAAGCAAGATGTCAGATTTGACAGCTGCAATGTCTTCTTTGCAACCATCCTCAAATGGTAACGATGATGATGTAGAGGCAGCACTTGAAGACATTGCTGAGGCCATAGAGGAACTTTTAAAAGAAACTCGAGAGAAAGAGGAAGAAGAAAACCAAGAGGAAAAACAACAAAAACAGAAAAATAACGAAGAAGATGAACAACAACAAAAGGCAGAAGATACAGCCCAAGCGCAACAAGAAGAGCCAGAGCAGGATGAGCAAGAACAAGATGAGCTTGAACAGAAAGATGATCCAGATCTTGAAGAATCTGCGACAAATGAGTTAGAGGGTGGCGAAGAAGCGCTTGAGGGTACTACAGAGGCAACTATGGAGGGCGCTGTAGATACAGGTATGGATGAGGCAACAGATGTTGCAATGGATGTTGGTGAAGATGTGGTTGAAAACGTTGCAACTGATGTGGCAACCGATGTTGTAGAAGATGTTGCGGTTGATGCTGTTACTGATGTCGCCGCAGAGGGAGCCACTATTGCTGCAGAGGCTGTTGTTGATGTGGCTGTTGGCGCAACAGGTGTTGGTTTAGTCGCAGAGCCAGAATTAATTGCTGGAGAAGCAGCGCTTGATGTTGGTGAGGGGGTTGGTCTTGCTGGTGTCAATGTAGGCGAAGATGCGGCTATG
This sequence comes from Candidatus Berkiella sp., assembly GCA_050252335.1. GTDB lineage: Bacteria > Pseudomonadota > Gammaproteobacteria > Berkiellales > Berkiellaceae > Berkiella_A. The sequence goes on from JBFWLB010000022.1 coordinate 25,325, forward strand.
GCTGCGCCAGAAGTTGCAGAAAATGTCGGTGAGGATGCTGCCGAAGATACTGCAAATACAGCGCAACAGACTGCAAAATCGGGTGGAGATGCGGAAAAGGATGCTGGCAAAGCTGAGAAAGAAGCTACTGAAGCACAAGAAAAAGGCGAAGAAAAGTCGAAATCAAAAGACAAGGATAATGATAAATCATCCTCTAATAAAGACGATGATAAGTCTTCTCTAAACGATAAAATTCAAGGTTTTGGACAAAAATTATTAGATGCAATTGGTGGTGATGATGACGATGAGAAGAGTGACAATGAGATTCAAGAAGCGCTGCAAGAGATAGCAGATCAGCTCATGCAATTAACCAATCTGAAAAATTTTGTTCCAGGGATGGGAACTCCGGGGCAAGATGGTTCAGACAGTGCTTCACCAGATATGAGTGGTGCTACGGATCCGCTGAGTGTTGGTATGAAAATGGTGGGTGCTGTAATGGGCGCTGTAACAGGAATGGATCCAAGTCAAATCACAAATGGTTTGAGTGGCTTAATGGGTAGTAGTAATGATGGGGGTAGCGCAGATCCAACTCAAGCGTTGAGTGGATTAACTGGCAGTAGCAGTAGTATGGATCCCAGCCAAATGCTGAGTGGCTTAACTGGCGGAGGCGGTGGAGGCGGAATGGATCCCAGCCAAATGCTAAGTGGCTTAACCGGCGGAGGCGGTGGTGGCGGAATGGATCCCAGCCAAATGCTAGGTGGTTTAACTGGCGGAGGCGGTGGTGGCAGTTCACCTACACCCAAACCATCATCAGGCGGAGGCGATTCTGATAGTGATAATGATGATGTAAGTGGTTCCTTAGAAAAAGTTGTTGATCAGGTTATGGATGGTTTGAACCAAATGCTTGGCATGATAACGGGTGGCTCTTTTGGCATGGAAGGGCTGAGTGGGGGGGCTGATCCTGTAAGTTCGATAACGAGCAGCTTTACACCAGCGGCCAACAATGCTGCACAGACTCAACCTGATAGCACACCTGAGCCAACCCCAGAGCCAGAACCTGATGCTAGCAAAGGTATGAGCATGGGTATGGGGATGAGCCCATAAATGTGGGACACCCACAATAAAATAAGAGAGTTACTTTGATTTATAAAATGAGTTGATTTTAATCTGAAGAAAATGCGAGGTGATATATGTTAGGCGGTAATGATTCAAGTGATAATGACGCTGCTCCAAAATTACGAATGTACAATAATCATCAGGAAGCGGAAAAACAAAAAAAAGAAAGAGAGCAACTAGAGGAAGCGAACAAGCAATGGCAATCAAATTTAGAAAAACGCTTGGCTGCTCAGCAAGCTTTATTTGCACAGCATAGACGCCCCGATGCTGAGAATAAAGTCGGTGGTATGGCAGGAAAGTTTATACACTTAGCTGAATTGCAGCCCGAATCTTTGGCTGCAATGGTACTTATGCAGTATATCGTATTTATTGTCAGTCTTTTGGTTGGCAAAAAATATTCTGAAGATGCTGCAATTTATCGCAAAGCAAAGGAACTTAAAACAAAAGATCTTGACTATGCCTATGATGGTAGTCAAACGATTTATAAAGTGGGTAAAGATGGCAAACCAAATTATGAGAACCCCTATAAAAAAGGAGAACAAATTCCAATCAGTGCTATTTTGGCAAATGGTTATATCCCAGAACCTGACATGCAAAGATCCTTTGCGATGGAATTTATGGGGTTCTTAGAGCAGCAAGCAGGTGCTGATACAGTTCCTAAAGAATGGTTAGAGCAGTTATATGGTGTTAAGAAAGCGCAGCAATTGCATAGCCAAAAAGCGCCACTCTCTTCTTCAACCCAAGAAGAGAGAATGATGGCAGGTATATCAAAACCAAAACCATAAATATATCTTGTTAGATTGAGAAGAAAGCCGTAATGATTACGGCTTTTTTTATAATCATATAGGACACCCACCTTAAAGATCTTACCGTATGTCGGATAGAATTTATTCAACATATTGAAAAATAACAATATAATTTTAAATCACCTTGATTCTTGGCTTGAATCTTAAGGTGGATGTCCTCATTATTGAGACACTTAAAATAAAATAAAATATGGTATAAAACTAACTTTTAAATGATTGTCCATTGTGATACAATGCCTGCAATTAAAAAGTGAGTAGCTTTAACCTTGGTGAAGATAAGAGGTGTATATGTTAAAGGGTATAAATGATGATGGTGTTGTATTAAGCATGTACAATAATCATCAAGAAGTAGAAAAACAAAAAAGACAGCAAGAAAAAGACAAGCAAGATGCTGCCAAAAAAGCATGGGAAGATGAATTAAAGCAACGTCTAGGAAGTCAAAGTGCTTTAATTGCACAACATAGACGCCCCGATGCTGAAAACAGAGTGGGTGGTATGGCAGGTAAGTTTATTCATTTAGCAGAACTACAACCCGAATCTTTGGCTGCAATGACACTCATGCAATATATTGTATTTGCTATCCAGATGTTAGTGGGTAAGAAATATTCGGAAAATCTTGCAGTTTATAATAAAGCTAAAGAATTGGGATTTGCTTATGATGGTACACAAACGATTTATAGGACAGATGCTGCTGGACAGCCTAACTATGAGCATCCTTATAAAGAGGGAGAAGAAGTGTCTGTAAGAGATATTATGGCAAATGGCTTTCACCCAAAGCCTGATATATTAACGTCTGGTTTGCAAGAATGCATGGCTTTCTTAGAGCAGCAAGCAGGCGCTGATGCAGTCCCTAAAGAATGGTTAGAGCAATTATATGGTGTGACCAAAGCACAGCAATTACAAAATCAAGCCAAAGGGCATTCTTCTTCAACACAAGAAGACAGAATAGCAGCAGGTATTGTACCAAGACCAACTGTTAAGCCATAGAATTATATAGTGTTATGGCTACTAAATAAAAAAACCGCGATAATCGCGGTTTTTTTATTTAGAATGGGAAGAAAATTGAACCACAGAAGAAGAGGGTTAACCACCTGCACCGCCGGGTGCACCACCACCACTAGGTCCAGCTCCGGGACCCTCAGCACCACCGCCAGGGCCATCGCCCATGTCCATTTTTCCACCATCATCACCACCCATTTTCTCGGTGATTTTTTCAATAATTGTGGTCAAGCCGCCACCGCCGCCTTCCATTTGACCTTGAATCACACTGCCTGCTATAGCAGCGGTACCCTTCATCAAAGAAGAACCAACTTCTGCTCCTTTTTCTACAGATTTCTCGAGTTCTTTGACTTGTTGTCCCACAGAAGACTGTTCTACTTGTCCACCGATCCAACGTAAGATTTTATCAGGTAAAACGTGAATGAGGCTGAAACATTCATGGATAACGGCCAAGATTAAACCACCGTAAAGTGTAACCAGGGCAATCACACCGAAGATACCAATACCGGCGATTGATGCTTCTATAGTTGCGGAGAAGCCATAGTTAATCATGGTAACAACCGTTCTTACCAACAAGATAGAAGCAACAAAACCAATTACCATTAAGCTTGGTCTTAAGAAGACGCCGGTAATCAGTAGCACCGCAGGTGCTGCTTTACCCAAAACTTCTTGAGCAGGACTTACAAGACCTAAGGCAACAATGGGTGCTGCAATAATGGTTTCAATCACGAGTACCAACCAGCCAATAGCTGTAAAGGTAAAGACCAAATAAGGGATCATAGGAATATAAATACCCATCACACACCCGATCCCCCATAGCAAGGCTAAGAGTAGGGATAACAGTGGAATAGCCACCATTCCTATCATACCAATCGCAAAACAGGCTGGCTGTATACCAGACATGGTGCAGCCTACAATCAGTAAGATAAACATGATTGCAATAATGGCGAACCAAATAATCTCACAAGTGATCATGATTTCAGAGCCAACCGCGCGTACAGAGGCAACGGGATCGCTGTATCGTTCAGTTAAGTGATCCATAAACAAATAAGCCAAATCGCGTAAAGGGCCTGTGATTTCACTTACAAATTGTTGTGCTTCAGAAGAGAGTCCTGCCGGAGAGGAAATCTCGAGTCGCTCCGCTCTATCGACATCAGGCGTTGTTGAATTTTTATCAGACTCAACCATATATTCATTTGCATTTTTACGTGACAGTGGGTCATACACTGTTCTTCCCACATCTCCGAGTGCATTGATGGAGGAGGAATCTGGCTCAATGGTTGTGGGTGGATTAAAGGTAATATCATTAGAATATTCTACAAAGGCAAAATAATAACTGCCTGCATAAAGCCAGCCATTATTGGTTGCTGTGGTTGTATTCACATTAAAATCTGAATCTTCATCGACTTTGAGTGGGGTGCTTGCAATATTGCTCTTTAGTGAGTTCATTGCAGCGAGCGTGATGCCTGTATTTGTCCAATTTGTTTTGTCTGGCTCATTGGCGGCCTCTTCTGCTGCAGGTTGCATGAGGCTGATGGCTGCCATAAAAGCATCAAGATTTGTTGTAATCCATGAAGCGGAATCTAAAGCATTGCCGGGTGTATTACCTGGTTGTAGGCCACCGCAGATATTTGCGTATTTATCGTGTCCCTTAACCCCAATCCATAGTTGATTTTGAGGTTCTTTGATATAGGCTTCAACAGTGTGACCAAGGACACCGGAGTATTCGCCATTCCATAATTCTGCGCAGACTAAGCCTTTAAATAAATGTTGTGCAACACCCTTCAATTGTGCATCCGATCCAACGCTAATGCTGCCACTGATACCTGTGGTCGAGAAGGTAGAAATGGTAACTTGCCAAATTTGATTGGCAGCATGAACCCCTAAAACAGTGATATGCATAAACAAAATTTGAATAAGAGAGTAGGTGGGAGCGGGTATAAGCATTGCTGCACCCACTGCGGCACGTAATGGAATCCATGCAGAAGACCATTTGCGTCCCATCACTTCGCCTTCTTGGGCGGTATTAATGGTGGATACGATAATCGTATAACTGACAACAATACTACCGAGGGTCAATACCGCAATATTAAAGACTTGCATGACCTTGCCCAAAATACCAGATTCGGGGCCTGTCAAAGCAGTTCCAACGGGACCAAAGATTTTTCCTAAAAATTCAATTGATTTGTCAGAGGGAGGGCTTTCCCATGAAAATTCTATACCAAAGGCATTACCTGATAGCAAAGCAAGTAATGCTATGGAGAATAATTTTATATAAATATTCATACAGTCGTCCCCAATGCTATAGTTTCATGCCGCCACCGCCACCCTTGCCACCGCCGCCTGTGCTTTTGCTTAAGGAGCCTGCAGCGCCTAGTAAACCAGTCATGGCTTTCTGGCCTACCTTAGCACCTGCTTCTGTGCTGCCTTTGAGCGCTTTCACTTTGCTGCCCTCATCATGGCCACCGCCACCAGCGCCGATCCAAGCCAGTGTTTTGTCTGGCACTTTATAAATTAAGCTAAAGCATTCGTGGACGACCGCAGTTGCAATACCCATGTATAGGAAGAGAACCGCAATGCATCCAAACAAGCCTATACCGAGTTGCACACTGTATTGTAATGTAGCGCCAAAGCCAAAGCTAATCATTGTGAAGGCTACCATAATCAATTTGACAGAGAAAATGAAGCCAACAATCATCAAAACAGGACGCATAAAGAGACCAAATAAAATAACAATACCTGTTGTTGCTTTACCCATTTCGTCTTCAGAAGGCATGACCAAACTTAAGCCAATAAGGGGCGCAGCTAATAAGGCTTCAATGACTAATATGACCCAGGTAATAGCTGCAAAGGTAAAGACCAAGTAAGGTATCATTGGTATATAGAGCGCCATGACAATACCTTCTACCCAGGCAATGGATATTGCAAGCCCTGCGAGCGGTATGATGACACCAATAAGGAAATTCATTGCATTACATAAAGGTTGCATACAACACATAATCGAAGTCAGCAACCAGACGAGGAATATGGCAACGAGAGAACCCCAGAAAATAGCTTCTACAATAACGACAACATCAGAGCCAAAACGAGAAATAGAAACGATTGGATCTGTGCTATTGTTATGCATGTATTCGCCAATTTTTACCGCAATATCCTTAAAGAAACTACCGAAAACGGCATCTAAGGCTTTAACTGCTTCACCACTGAGGCTGGATGTCTTTGTTTGAAAGCCTAAGTCACCTGTGTGTCTTTCACTTGCATCGAGTGGTTCAAGATAATCACTGGCTTTCGCTAGATAGTCGTCTGCTAAACTACCGATCTCTGTGAGGAACTTATTTGCAGCTTGTGCATCGCCTCCAAAAAGTTGGGTGAGTTCATCTGTATTTGGATCATTTGGCTCTATTGTAACTGCTGCTTGACTACCACCAGTGGCCTCAATAATTTTAAAATAATAACTGCCCGCATGGATCCAACCATTTTGTATGGCGGTTTGCTTGGTGTCATCTAGGCTAACGGTTTTTTTCAAGGAGGTCATTGCATTTGTCAGCGTGGAAGCTGCAGCGACTAGCTGATCAAAGTTAAACCATTCTTCTTTGGGCGTATTGACGGCTTCATAAGCCGCTAAGTCAACTGTCCAGAAAGCATTAGAGATGGCTGAATGTATGATATTTTTAGCAGAGTCTTCATCTGTGCCTAAATTTGTATATGAGTTTTTAACAAATTTACCGCAGATTGGTTTTTCTAGCCCTGCTGAGCCTGGACGACCTACTTCAGTTGCTGTCATGTTTTCATTGGTATAGACATCGATATTTTCCCCCAATACAATCATAAAATTAGGATCATCGATGGCCATTTTATTTAATTTTTCCATACACAGAGAGCTTTTAAGCAAGCCTAAGATGACAGGCTTTGCATTCGAGAGTCTGGCTTCTCGCGTGTCATCGTGAATAGAGTTTGGATCTAAAACAACTTCTTTCCACACAGCATTTGCTGCACCCACCCCCTGAACAATCATCCAGAGAATGGCAATTTGTACATAACTGTATCCCGCCGATCCCGCTGCAGGTAATAATAAATACATACCAAGACCAATGCGTATTGGTATCCAGATGGAGGACCATTTTTTGCCCAGCACTTCTCCTTCTTGGGCCGTACTAAGTGTGCCAACCAAAGTGGTATAAATGATAATAATGATACCGAGCGCAAAGACGACAATATTAAATTTATGAACCAATGGTTGGAAGACACGACTGACGGAGGTTGTTGTTGAACCATCATCAGGGGGAGCCTGTATGGGGAGTGCTGGAATACTACCAAAGATACTGGCAAGATACTGCATTGATTTATCTGCAGGATCGACAGAAAAACCACCGGAGGTTGTCGCAAAAGACGTTACGGGAATGAACAATACAATGAGCAGCAAAAACCAGCGAAATCTCATTTAAGGTTCCTTATCACTCAGGTCTTTATTATTGTTGTTGGGTTTAAGGGTGATATCGGTACCATGTGCGTCAACGACTTTACCATCTAGCCACTCTTTCACGCTACAGCCTAGTTTGCGGTTGCGTAATTGAAAGAGCCAGAAATGCCATTTGAATGCTTGGGTAAAAGAAAAGCCAGCAAGACCAAATGAAATAAGGCAAGCACCAAAATGCCCAAGGTAAGCCATATAGACAGCATAACCAATAATGAACAATCCAATCAGGGTAAATAAATAGAAGAGGCGGGTGAATTCTTTTTTGCGATTGATAAGATCTTTCTCGGTGAGTTCTAACCGAATCATGGCTTCTTCAAAGCTTTCTGAGAATTTTGCTTTTTGCGGTGTTGCAAGATCAAGCACAGAGCTTTTGATTTTAGATGTTGTGTCGGATAAGTAATCCCAACTCATCCAACGATCGACACGCGTGTCGATCAGCCTGCTCATAATGCCTCTGCGTTTTGCCATGATGCTCACCTTTTTTTCATTGTTAGGCCATTTAAACATTATGCTTTAAATTAACATAGCACGCCTTTGTTAATTCTAAGCATTGTAAATGCACCTAATCGATTCTAATATAGATGTGGCTCATCTGATATATCGATTTTGCATATATCTACAGATAAGTTTATCACGTAACTACAAAGAGCTGAATATCATTAACAACGCAATCATAAGAATTTTGATTATCCAATCAATTATTTTTTCAAAAAAATGCTTTTAATTCTCTAGAGTTTTATATTAGGTCATTTCTTGAGCGTATTGAAACTATATTAAGGCTATAACTTTAGATCAGTATTTAAAATTAATGTTGGTTGATTGGGAACTTTATTCTACCAAAAGAATCCAACCGAATGACTAGAGTAAAAGACTGGTTTTTTAAGAGTGGTAGGGGTATATTAATTTAAGAAACCAACTATTTTGGACGATAAATTATAAACATGGACTATAGAATAGTTTGATAGGTTTTTTGAAATGAAAGAGGGATTGGCCTTAGGTCACAATGAAGTTTAAATCCCTGCACACATAAAATAATGAAGGCAAAATTTAAATAAAACGGGGAATAATAAAGTGCCAGATTTATCATTAGAAGCCGTACATACCTTTTGGCATGATTACGACAAGCGAACGTTGTATAGAATCGTGACCTCAATGGAAGGTATTGAATCTTGGGCTGCCGACAAAGATCCACGTGTTGAAGAAGCACTCCTTAGATTGGGTGCTTGTTTAGATGATGTGCAAGATTTTGAATTTAACGATGAAGCTTCCATGATAAAGCTTTTGGCAAATATCCGCTCAGGACGTGCCTTACGACTGATGCAATTTCTCGATGTACTAAAACCAGGCACGGCATCAAAACTACTTATCTACGCTGAAGAACAAACCAAAGATGAAAATAAGAATAAATATGCCGATCTATTTTTAAAGCGAAATCTGGCCTTCGAAAGGTTGCAACTTTTAGGTCGTGTTTTCGCTCCAGAAAGAATCAATTTAATCTTAAAAGCATTGGAGTCTGAACATGAGTAAGTTAATCGTCTGTGCTTTAATGGGAATGAGTGTATTTTTCGTAGGAAGCGCATCAGCTCAATCACTGACTGTAAATGAAGGTATCGCTAGTACATGCGACGCCTCTGTTTTGTACAAACAATACGTTTGTCAAGGAGGTTTAGTTGATGCGGTACAACGCTACGATGAGCTTTTTAAACCACCTGCAGCCTATTTAAATCCAGTTGTTTCCGATGATAAAGGCGGAGGAATTGGTGGTGGTGGTGCCTTTAGTAATATTGGTAGCGGTGGTTCTGGTGGTGGTGATAGCAGTAATGAAGATTTCATGTCAGATGGTTTTCAATAAGAAATCATCCTAACGCAAAGGGCGAAACAGAATTTTTAGATATATGCATGAGGTTGGTGGATTATGAAAATGTTTAAACTACCGTACTATTTGACAAGTTTAGTGCTCGTAAGTGGGCTTGGATTTTCGCAGGTTGTGCTAGCAGGTGCTGAGGGTGGTGGTTCTGTGGTGCAAGCCATTAAAGAACTGGATGCAAATAACCAGAATAGCTTTAATGCAAACGGTTTAAAGCTTGATGAAATCAGAGAAAGTGTTACAAAACACTATGAATTGAATGATAGCGATTATAGAAATAAAGAAGTCGCATCCGCATTGATTAATTATTGGGCAGATGTTTCACTGAAAGAGTATGAATTTAAGAAAGAATTACTCTTTATGAATGCTCCAGGTACTGAAAAAGCAATTGAGGCCGGTCAAAAGATTGGTGAATCTGTTGCAAATAACTATGCACAAGAATTAGTAGAAACAAATTTTAAAAAGGCAATGGGTGCTTACTGGCAAACAGAAGAGGCTGGTACAATTGTAGCGCAAAGTGTTGCGCCTAAAATACAATTATTCATCGAAATGATGCGCCGAATGGAAGACAGTCCGGGTAATATGAATGCACTTAATATTGGTAATATTCTTTCAAAAGATAGAGTAGATAAAGAAGCGGCAGAGGGATTTATTGCCTATTTAACAAACCCCTATCCCAAAACAGATCAAGATATTGCCGCTAAAATGAAGTCAGGCGCAGAATTAACTGTGGCAGAAAAGGAAAAATTTGCTGAAAAATTGATTGAATCTATCAATATGGCACCTAGTGTAACCGCATTTAGTGAATTGTTTGCAAGAAGAATTGCAGAACAAGATGCTGAGGGTACGCCAGATGAAGAAAAGCATAAAACTGTGATGGAACTTATTAATGAATATTCTAAACTACGATTTAATACGCCAGAATGGTACGGGATGATAGGCAAAGCATCGGATACCGCATTGTTAAGAGAAATGGTACATTTACTTGCCTACAATGCGTGGATGGATCAACAAGCATTCAAGATGAAAGAGCAAGAAGTTGCGTTGCTTGCAACAATGAATGCAAACTTCACAAGAATGTATGCTGCAATGCAAGGGTTAGTAGAGCAACTTGAAACACTTGAAGATGATACACGTAAACAAGCTTGGGAAGCCGAGAAGAAAATACGTGAGTTGAAACTAGAAACAGATACTACTGAAACATCTACAGAATAGTTGAGGTAGTGAGTTGGACTTGTCACCTTTAATTTATTAAATGAGGTAACAAGTCCGTACATAAAACGGATATTGGATAAATAACTTGGATTTCATCGGGGCATTTGCCCCGATATTTTTTTATTATGATAAAAACCTATAAAGCAGTTAATATTGTCTCCTCTCTCGTTGGCGTCCTGATTCTGAGCTGGTTGTCAATTTTTAAGCCCAATTTAATTTTATTTTACAGCGTTCCTACGTCGGTGGCAGGTTATTTATTATTATTATTATTTATTACACCTGCGGGGGGGATTATTTTAGGGGATAGAGCAGACAGATTACCTTTTGTTGCTTGGATCTCCAAAATCGTTAACGCCAATATTATATTATTTATTTTTACGATAGCCGTAGCTTATGCTTTTTTAAGTGCGGGGCCTATTTTCACCATGGGTGCGCTTTCTTATGATTTTACGACTGAAATAATATCAAATTATACTTTGACACATTGGGGGATCTTCCCTTGGGGGATTTATGGCATTTGGGGCTTGGTGGTTGCTTATAATGCTTATATAAAAAAAGGTACGCCTTTTTTATATCAGAGTGTAGATTTTTTCCCTATTCGATTGCAGGCAATGTTTAAAACATTTGTTGAAAGCTCATCGTTTATTACCACTATCTTTGCAATCTGTACGATGGCAGTGACAGTTATACTTTTATTTTCCTATTCTATTTATCAGCAATTGCATTTTCATCATTTCTTGCTGCCTTTTATTTCTGTTAGCTTTTTGGGATTATTGTTGCCGATATTTGCGCTTAAGTTTGGTAAGCGTATTTTTAGACGTTTGGCGAAAAGGGGATTTGGTATTTCCAGATTGATGACGATGCTCATGGCTATCTCATTTCCCTTGCTGTTGTTGATTGCTTATGCAAATGGAATACTCGTTGCTGCTTCACCAGAATTATTTGAGAAATCAAAATGTTTGGAATGTATTAAGTATTTTAATGTGGCACCTGTAGAAGATCGCTTTGCCAGTTTATATTGGGGGTGGTTTTTATTGTGGGCGCCTTTGGCAGGCTCTTATTTAGCCTCTATTTCAAAAGGGCGCACTGTTAGGGAGTTTATCTTTGGTATTATGCTGATGCCAGTCATCTTTTTTATCAGTATCAAATTTCTGACAACAGCAGAGATAAAAAGTGGTATGGCTTTTATTAATCAACCCAGTATGCTACCTGTTACTTTTGTTATCTTAGGCTTATTATGTTGTTGGTTTTTATTAATCATTACTAAAAATACAAATGATAATAGTTTGTTTTTATCTGGTTTTTTTAAGGTGTCAGATAAATTTAAGCAAGATAGGCTTAAAGTGTGTAATGCAAGTAGAGTTGTTGGTTTGAGTAAATTTGGCTCTCAAGTAGCGATTACTTTTATCATGATTCTTTTAATACATACCATAGCAGGATGGTACATCATGCAATTTCAAATTGTTGCATTAGCAGGTATTTTGGTGACTGCTGTTTATTGGGCTATCAATTGTATTATCATCCAGTTTTTCTTGGATAAAGTTTGGATTGGTAATAAAAATATTAAGCCTTTTCCTTCGGCGTATGTCAAAGAATCAAAGCCTAAAAAAAGTCGAAAATAATCTTTTCTTATTAATTTATGTGCGCGAAATAATATAAATTGATAACAATTTTATTGTAGCTACACCTTTAAAAAATTGATTTTTATTAGTTAGCTTGATAGAATTTTGGCAGTTTTTTAATAACACGTCATTTTATTTAAGGTGTAGTTCATGCCACGTTATTTTTTAGCGCCAATGAGAACCAAAGAAACTTTGAAAATAGCAAAAAACCTTAAAAAAGCAAGAGAGTATTATCCTCGTATTATTTATTTGAACAACCCCAGAGATCTTGAGGTTTTATCTAATCTTATTAAACAAGGGGATACTTTAGAAATTCATGCTGATGGCAATCCGTGGGTTATGGGTGCACAATATTCAATGAATTATGACTATAGCCCACGATTACTTGCGACTACTTTACAAAACATTTTAAAAAATCATACGCTCAATATTACGATTGATCTTCGGTTTTGTAATTCTGGAACAACAGCAATTGGAACTAAAGGTTCTGTATGTTATGCAGAGTCGTTGAGTAAATTTCTTGCGGCAGAAAAATTCTGTGCAGCAATCGTATATGGCTATGCTGCATTTGTGCACTCTGAAAAGCCTTTGAGACAATCTCTTGTTTCAGAACATGATAAGCATGGTGCAAAGATTGCTCATTGTAGGCTTGAAGATGGTAGGATTGTCTATCAAAATGGTAAAGCAGTTGAATCTCCTTTAAAAACATTAGTGACATCTTTTGAGTATGAGGCTGATGATTTTATTGAGCATGAGGTAATATGCCAAGTTGCGCATGGAAGTACACAATTACAGAATCCTCTGGACAAGGATGAACATTTGAGTGATTGCATCGAACAACTTGAAAATAATATTAAAAGCTTAAGTTTAACAGCTATAAAACATGCATCAGAACCCTTGTTGTTTTCTTATAAAAATCCTGCTGCATTGAATATGCAAGAACCATTTATAAATGTGGCGACACAATCGAAAGCTGCAGGTATAGGTATAGATGCAGAACCTTTATGTGAATATTACCCCCATAGAATATAGCTGTGAAAAATATTTAAATATGCATGAGCGCTTTTCTAATATGGGAAGCGTTTGTCAGCGAAATTTTACCGCTTATCAAGAAAAGATATAATGCCAAAAATTTATGAATTAGGATGACATTATTTCAATAACAAAGAGATGTCATAATGAAATTCTTTCTTTCCCCTATCAAAAATAAAGAAACAAAACATTCTTCCAAAAAACTTAAAAGTAAAGGGTATTTTGCACAAGTCATATACATGCAAAATGAATGCTCTGAAAGACAGATGATAAATGCTTTGAGTGATGGGGATATTTTAGAAATACAGGCAGACTCAATTCCATGGGTTTTAGGCGG
>JBFWLB010000023.1:0-37485 GCA_050252335.1 Candidatus Berkiella sp.
ACACGACGCTCTTCCGATCTTCATGCAACATCAAAAACTATCCAATGAAGAAAAGGCGCAATGCTATTTCTCTCTGGGTAAAATATTTCGTGATTGTAATATTATTGATCAAGCAATCGATCATTATAGTGTTGGTAATTTTTTCAAACATAAAACGCATTCATTTAATGTCAGTCAATACACGCAAAAAATTGATTCCATTATTAAGCTATTCCCTGAATCAATATTCTCTGCGCAACGTGAGGCCAGCGAACAAACCCCGATTTTCATCATTGGAATCCCTCGTTCTGGTAAAACACTGGTTGAAAAATGCTTATCAAAGCATAAAAAGGTGTTTGCCTTAGAGGAATTTGGCATGATTGACAAACTGGTTTTTAATTCTGGCAGAGAGAATCATTATATAAATTTATTCTCAGATATGAAGAGAGATTTAACGATAGCACTCACAGAGAACTTAGCCACGCATTACAAAAAACAAATGGCCATGCGTACTAGAAGCTATCTCAAAAATAGCATTTTTGAGATAGCTTCTACTCAAGCCTTTGACTATTTTACAGATACAACACCATGCAACTTTAGATATTTAGGTTTTATTGGCATGATGTTTCCAAATGCAAAACTTATTCATATTGTGAGAGATCCATTGGATCATATTTTACAAATATTCTTTAAATATTTCTCTACAGGCAATTTCTGGGCTTATGATATTGCTAATATCGTTCAATATTATATCGAATATCGACGCATTATGACCTATTGGGAAAAAACCTTGCCACTTGACATAAAAACCATCCAATATGAATCTCTTATCCAAGAACCTGCCAAGACTATTCAGGATATCTATGAATTTACCGGCTTAGGCAATGAAATGCCAGAAGGTATAAAGCAATTTCAAGATGTACTGCATGACAATGAAATTCATTTATGGCAGCAATATCAAAACTATTTTAGTCAATATAACTATCACTTAGAAAAGTTGAAGCTATTTTCTTGAATTTCTTGAATAAGCGCATCCTTTTCTAAACGGATCCAAGGTCCTTTTGCCGTTTGTGATAACCATTGTATGAAGAAAGGCTCTAACCAATCATGTGGGATCTTGAAAACAGCCTGTGCATCCACATAGGAAAGTAATACTTCTTTGATTGCAGGCAAATGCTTATTTTCTAAAACACAAATATGCGCTACGATTTCTAGAACATCATTCACATCAATAAAAAACGGTATATGTGTAATAACCGCCTTTTCCCCTGTTTGATGTATTTCAAAACCCACAGCGTCTAACCCAGTTATTGTTTCAACAACATCACACACGATAGGCAATTCAATTGGAAATAAAACTGCTTTCTTCATCTCTAAGGCTAAAGAAGTACTTATGAAGTGAAAGAATAATTTAGACTGCGCTTGTACCAAATCACACACATAAATATATTTCTCTTGCTGAATTATAAAAAATCGTAGCTCAACATTCCTAGAAGGAATAACAGAAGATCTTATCTCATGTATTTTAGGCAAAATAGCGCTTTGCTGCACGGCAACATTTTTTTGTTGCCGTTGTAGATAGCTATCATAAGAATCATAGCTACGATGAATCGCAGCAGTAGAAAAAACTGAAGGAGAAGAAGAAAATGCGCTCTCTGAATGCCCCCCATCTATTTGTCTATCAATAGATTCTGTTACTTTTATCGATTCCATGGGTATTGCTTCAATAGCAACAGGCGCGGTTAGCAATGCTTCCTTAATACATTTTTCAATAAAATCATGCACCCATGCGGCTTCAACAAAACGTATCTCATGCTTTGTTGGGTGTACATTTACATCAACCTGTTCACAAGGTAACTCCAAATAAAGCGCATAACTGGGATAGAGATCTGAACGCTCATGTCCCATCAAACGATATGCGTTTTTAATGGCATGATTGATCAATTTGTCTCGTACCATTCTTTTATTCACAAAGAAATATTGGTTGTCTGCTTGCCTTTTGGCAACATCAACCAGCCCTACCCACCCCCATAAGCGCATTGCTTGGTAAGTAACGTCTATCGGAATGGCATGCTCTAAGAAATTTGAACCGCAGACACCTTTAATACGTGATAATTTACTTTGATCGCTGGTTGCTGGAGCATAAGATTTGAATCTACGCTGATTACTTTTGAAAGAGAATCCAACCTCAAAATCACTGAGTACAAATTTCTTATACACTTCCAATAGATGATAAAGCTCTGTTTTCTCACTTTTTAAGAACTTTCTACGCACGGGAACGTTATAAAATAAATCTCTCATTTCTATGGTGGTGCCAATAGGATGACTGGTAGGCAAGATTTGTGTATCTTGTGATTGCTCTGTACGTAGCTCCCATGCTGAACTTGTGTCATCAGAATGTTGAGAAATTAACCTCATTTTTGCAACGCTTGATATACTGGCTAATGCTTCTCCTCTAAAACCCAAACTATCAATACAAAAGAGATCTTCTAGGTGCTGAATCTTACTGGTGGCATGTCTATCCAAGGCTAAAGCTAAGTCATCTTTTGCAATACCGCAACCATTATCTTTAATTCGGATCAACCCCATACCCGCATTCTCAACCTCAATGTCAATTCTCGTTGCGCCAGCATCCAAACTATTTTCAACACATTCTTTGAGCACAGAAGCAGGACGCTCAATGACTTCTCCTGCTGCAATTTGATTTGCCAATAAAGAAGAAAGCTTTTTAATTCGCAATGAATCTTCCCCTTTGTCTATAAGATAAGTAGTTACTGCTCATATTGTGCCTTAACCTACCGACGATGCAGTGGGGATTTTGAGCTGCTGCCCCACTTGGAGAATATGAGATTTCAAACGGTTATGCGACACAATCGCTGTTGTGCTGGTTTTATACTGAAGTGCTATTTTCTGCAAAGTCTCACCTGATTTGACTTCATGTATTTTAGGCGCTTTATGTACTTTTGCGATTTGTCCCCCATCTATTTTAGGCGCGGATTTATTCAAAGGTTGTCCACGACGCGCAAAATATGCTTTTACCCCCTCTAATAATGCACTCGCTATTTTTTCCTGGTGAGCTGCTTTGCGTAGATTTTCTTCCCCAATATGATTAGAAATAAAGCCGACCTCTACCAAAATAGAAGGGATATCTGGTGATTTTAAAACCGCAAAGCCCGCTTGCTGCACAGAAGCCTTATGCAAATTAGTCACACGTCCTAAACTATTTAAGACAGCATCGCCTAACTCATAACTTGCCGCCTTTGTTGCAGATTGAGATAAGTCAAGCAGCACCTGCGCCAATACATCCCCTTTGTCATCTAAACTGATACCACCAATTAAATCAGCTCTGTTCTCAGATTCTGCTAACCAACGAGCAGCCTCACTGCTCGCACCTTTCTCTGATAAAATAAAAACTGATGCGCCTGTTGCTTTTGAATCTTTAAATGAATCGGCATGTATCGACACAAAAAGATCGGCACCTTGTGCTCTTGCTTTGTTGATTCTCTGTCGCAATCCAACGTAATAGTCACCATTTCGAATCAGAAAGGCTTGTAACCCAGGTGTTTCATTTACCTTTCTTTCTAGCATTCTTGCAACTTGCAACACAATATCTTTTTCTTTTGTTTTAAATTTTCTACCCACAGCACCTGGATCTTCTCCACCATGCCCTGGATCAATAGCAACAATATAGCGCTTATTATTCTGTTGTTTTTGGGGTCGTTTAATAGGCGTCGGTAATGACGATGATACTTCTGGTACTGACATTATCTGCTGGGCATTCTTTTCTATACCCTTTTCTACACTTCTTTTCGTTGTATTTTCTAAATCAAGAACCAATCGATGGCCATAAGTTTTGTTGGGGGCCAATATAAAACTTTTTGGTTTAGCTGCCTCATGTAATTCAAAAACAACGCGTAGATCATGCGTATCACGCACCCCATACCTAAAATTTTTAATATTAGAGTCACTCAATTGCGGCGAGCCTTTAGCCTTCCAATGAGCATTCTTGAAATCAACTACAACACGATTTGGATTGCTTAAAGTAAATAATTTATATTCAACTTGATCAGAAATATCAAACACAATACGCGTATTGTCAGGTGCCGCCCATACACGTGCCCCTTGAATAGTCGTAGCGCCAATGGCAAGGCGCATACCTAACAAGATCAACGTCATTGAGAAAAGGCAAAGACCTAAAAATGACTTAACGCTATATATTTTGTAACGCAACATTACCTTTCTCACTCATTGCTTGTATGTTCAATTTTCTGCCTTCTGCCATCATCTGAAAGTAAATCACCCAATCCGGTTGTGGCAAAATACGACTGTTCTCAAGTGGCCATTCAATTAAAAAATATGCTTCATCTTGAAAGTATTCTGCAATCCCCATTTCTTCCAATGCTACCTCATCTTGTAGTCTATAGAGATCCATGTGATAAAGCAGTTGGCCTTGAAGCTCATAGGGTTCAACTAAGGTATAGGTTGGTGATTTTACTGTGCCATGAAAGGCAAGCCCATTCAAAAATCCTCGTGTAAACGTCGTTTTACCCGCACCTAAATCCCCTTTAAGAAAGATCACCAGTGAGTTTATATTGCTTTTCTCTAAGGCAATCACCAGCGTTTTAGCCAATGCCAAAACACTGGCCTCCTCTTTCAAAATATATTCTCGTTGCGCAAAATTTATCATGCACGAATACTTAATAATGATCGGATATGTAAAAATAAATCACTAGCCATCATTCCTCTATCTCCTAACACCTGCTCTTGCTTTGCAGCTTGCCCATGCACAGCAACGCCGCATTGACTGGCATCTAAAAGAGAAAGGCCTTGGGCACACAAGCCAGCAATTACACCCGCTAAAACATCACCTGTACCCGCTGTTGCTAATACAGGCAATGCTTCGCTATATAAAAATGGTTGGCTATCTGCACTTTGAATAAGTGTGCCAGCGCCTTTTAAAACAATAACCCCACCCAATTTTTGATGCAGCGCTTCTATTGTACGAAGACGATCGGATTGTACCTCAGCAATTGTATGATTGAGTAAACGACTGGCTTCACCCGGGTGGGGGGTTAAAATCCAATGAGGATTGTGCATGGGATCGCAAGCCAATAAATTTAAGGCATCGGCATCTACAATGAGTGGCTTATGAGGTACTGTTTTCACGATCGAGAAAACACGTTTTGACCATTTATTCTGTCCCAAACCAGGCCCTATCACGATCACATCTGCTTTCTCAATGAGCGCTTCTAATTCTGAAAACTTTGCTAAGGGATAAATCATCAATTCAGGCGCCGCTCTTGCCATAAGTGGCAATGCTTCTGGCGCAACAACAACAGATACAAGACCCGCGCCACTACGATAAGCCGCTTCAGCACACAAACAAGCGGCACCACTATAATGGATCTCGCCCCCACCGATAACCAACACATGACCATTTTGTCCTTTGTGTTGTGTGAGTTTTTTTAACGGTAGCTTCTCTTGTATTGTTTCATAATCAAAGCGGTATGCACGTGGTCGTACAATACGATAGGCCGATTCATCTACGCCCAAAGCATCGAAATATAACTGCCCCAGGCAATCATAAGCTTCTGCACAGAATAGGCCTACTTTCAAACCAACAAAGGTCACCGTAACATCTGCATTGATAGCAACCGTTGAGATTGTGCCCGTATCGGCATTTAAACCACTGGGCACATCTAAAGCAAAAACCCCAATCCGGTGCTGTGCTTTGGCTTGATTAATGATTTTAATTGCCTGAGTAAAAACGCTATCCAATTCATTTTGCAAGCCAGTACCTAAAATAGCGTCAACAACAACATCAATCTCTAAAAAATCTATTTCTTCGAAGGAAGGCACAACATGTCCACAGCTTAGCCACGCTTCTCTTGCTTGCCGAGCTTCTACACTTAAGCGTTGTACATCAATGAGCTTTAGATCACACACAGTAACATCTAAGCCCGCCGCTTGGGCAATTCGAGCGAAAACAAAGCCATCCCCCCCATTATTACCTGAACCACAGCATACAAGGATTTTCTGAGCAGTGGGCCAGCACTGCTTAAAAACCTTAAACGCTGCTTGTCCAGCACGACTCATCAAGGCATAAGCAGATATTTTCTCAAGCGCGATTGCCTCATGATCAATTTCTCTCACGACTTGGGTCGTATAAAGCGATGTTGGAAGGCTTTGCATGTATCACTGTCCTGTGGATTCAATCTCTAATTTAAAGAAATTATCACGATAAAACTTAAGTTCTGCGATAGATTCTTTGATATCTTCCAAAGCAAGATGCGTTCCCGTTTTCACAATACCCTTGTGTACAGTTGGCGCCCATATTTTAGCTAGTTCTTTAATAGTACTTACATCTAGATTACGATAATGAAAATAGGCTTCTAATTCTGGCATCCATTGATATAAAAACCTTCTATCCTGATAAATTGTGTTACCACACATAGGGGATATTCTTTCACCAACATGCTGCTTAATAAAATCCAGCGTTAAGCGTTGTGCATCTTGCAAAGATATTTTACTCTCTCGCACTCTCGCAACAAGGCCAGATTTTGTATGTTGATTTGTACACCATTCTCCCATTTTGCTTAAAACAGTTTCTGGTTGATAAATAGCGATATTTGGGCCTTCTGCCACAAGCTCTAAATTACCATCTGTAATGATCGTCGCTATCTCTAAAATATGATCTACTTGTGGCTCAAGCCCTGTCATTTCTAAATCGACCCAAATAAAACGTTGGCTTTTACTTTCCATTTTCTTTCCCCCAATTCAGCAATCAATGCACAGCTGAAGATTTATGTGCAAAGACTATAATTAGTTTTCTAGCTTTTGGATAAAATTGATTACCTATTTTACCTCAGCCACAGCAATATCTTTAAATTAAAAATAAGCAAATCAGAGCCTTCTGAGATGCAATGCTTAAGTTTTATAAAAATATGGTATAAGATTGGGCTATCGCTACAAATTAGGTTGGTTAACTTTAAAATAAGGGTATATCTGTGAGTGTTCCGTATGATGTCTGGCGTCAATATTTGGTCCCTCAGCATGGCTTATCTCGCTTTGCAGGCTTACTTGCAAACTCAAAGCGACCTAAGCTTAAGAATCATTTAATTCGCTACTTTTTAAGTCGATACCATGTTGATATGTCTGAAGCACAGATTGAAGATCCCTATGCCTATAAATCCTTTAATGATTTTTTTACACGAAAGCTAAAAGAAGATGTCAGACCTATCTCAGAGAATCCTCAACATTTAATCTCACCCGCAGATTCTACACTGTATCAATTTGGTCGCATTGAAGAAGACACCTTATTACGCGCCAAAAATCACGCTTATGTGCTGTCATCACTCCTTGGACGTAAAGATGATTTATCGCAAACCTTTAGCAATGGTCATTATTATTGCTTTTATCTAGCCCCCTACAATTATCACCGTGTGCATATGCCTTGCACAGGCAACTTATTAAAAATGCGCTACATTCCTGGACGTTTATTTTCAGTCAATCAATCAACAGCTGAGCATGTAGAGCATATTTTTGCACGCAATGAGCGTGTTGTTGCTTTTTTTGAAGGTGAGTGTGGAAAATTCGTGGTGATCTTGGTCGGGGCGATGCTGGTTGGAAATATACATACTAGCTGGATGGGAAAAGTGGCACCAGGCAATGATGGGCAAATGAAAGAAGTCGACTATAAACCAAATGCGGTCAAAATCGCACGTGGTCAAGAAGTAGGACATTTTGCTATGGGCAGTACTGCGATTGTATTATTTGAAAATCATATCAAATCACTTGAAACACTTAAAAATAACCAAAGCATTTTGATGGGTGAATCTATCGCTACTTTCTAATTCTAGAAGCTGTCTCAAAATAAAAAGTTACTATTTTTGAGACAGCTTCTAAGAAAATTCCCAGTAAA
The DNA here is from genome assembly GCA_050252335.1 of Candidatus Berkiella sp. Classification (GTDB taxonomy): domain Bacteria; phylum Pseudomonadota; class Gammaproteobacteria; order Berkiellales; family Berkiellaceae; genus Berkiella_A. The sequence continues at coordinate 7,901 of JBFWLB010000023.1, forward strand.
AGGGTAGAACTTCCTTAATGTGGGTAGCGCCTGATTTAATCATAAATAACCTATCCACTCCTACCGCAACGCCACTGACATCCCCAATACCTGCGGATAATGCAGCCAGTAATTTTTCATCAACTGGCATCATGGGCAACTGATGCGCATAACGTTTCTGATTGTCTTTAACAAAACGCTTGCGTTGTTCATTGGGATCGGTTAACTCAAAATAGCCATTTGCTAATTCCATACCTTTGTAAAAAACTTCAAAGCGCGCAGCCACTTTGTCATGAATAGGATGCGGAATCAATTTAGCTAATTGTGCACAATGCACGGGAAAATCAGTCACAATTAAAAGCGTTTCAGGATCCATCGTAGGCTCAATTGCTTGCGAGAATAACCAATCTAACCAACCATTGCGATCCAGCTCAGAAAAGGGCACTTCTGAAAGCTGTAAACGCAGCGCGGCTTCTTTTAAGGCTGCTACCTCTGCTTGATGCGGATTGATCCCTATGCCTTCAAACAATTGTGCATAAGTTTGGATCTGTGCCTTTGGCGTATCTAAAAGCTGCATAAAGAGCGCATTTACTTCTTCAATCAATGCTTGATGATCCCAGCCCGGTCTATACCATTCTAACATGGTAAATTCGGGGTTATGATAGCGTCCCATTTCTTCATTGCGAAAAGCTTTACCTAAGTAATAAATGGATCCTATTCCTTGGGCAAGTAAGCGCTTCATTGCAAACTCAGGAGAGGTTTGCAAATATCTATCTGCGGTATTAAAAGCATTAATAAAGGGATCTGTATTCACACCTTGCATTAATACAGGCGTGTCCACTTCACAGACATCACGAGCTTCAAAAAAACTTCGGATTTCTCTTAAAAATTGGGCTCTTTGCTTAAGCGCAGTATTGGTAGCAGAAGATTGCCAGGTTATTTTTTCTGTCATGTGATTGTATCTACTCTCATCTGTCACTTCGCGCCCCCTTCTCCCGCCAGCAAGAGAAGGTGCGCGCAACTAAGCTTATCAAAAACTCAGTTGCGAAGGGTCATTACTCTTTAGAGCGAGAAACATACTCACCGGTTCTAGTATCTACTTTAAGGCAATCGCCAATCTGAATAAATAAAGGTACACGCACCACAGCACCTGTTTCTAAGGTTGCAGGTTTACCACCGCCACCAGAAGTATCACCCCTCACGCCCGGATCGGTTTCCGTCACGGTTAAATGAACAAAATTAGGAGGTGCCACTGATAAAGGTACGCCATTCCAGAGCGTAACCACACACATGTCTTGTTCTTTGAGCCACTTCGCACTATCTGCAGTTACTTTCTCATCAACTTCATATTGCTCATAGCTTTCTTGTTGCATAAAGTGCCAACGCTCACCATCGAAATACAAATATTGCATATCCACGTCTACGACATCTGCCGCTTCAACGGTATCACCAGATTTAAAAGTCTTCTCTAAAACACGGCCATTCTTTAAGTTACGCAATCTAACACGGTTAAACGCTTGTCCTTTACCAGGTTTTACAAACTCATTTTCCAAGATGCTACACGGATCACCTTCTAACATGATTTTCATGCCGCTTTTAAATTCATTGGTACTATATGTTGCCATTTACTCGCTCGCCCCCTAAAAACTTGTTAAGATTGGGATTCTGACTATTGTGAGATAAAAATTTCCGTGAGTATAACGCAATCCTACCTAACAGAACAGCCGAACACATGGCAACAGTCTGTAAAGCAGCTTATTACCTGCCCTACTGCATTGTTGCAATTTCTAGAATTACAGCCTTCACAATTGGCTTGGCAAATAGACAAGCACTTTCCTTTGCGTGTCAGTATAAGTTTTGCGGCCAAAATGCAAAAAGCAAATCCACACGATCCTTTACTGCGCCAAGTATTATCCTCACAAGAAGAGAGCTTACCAACTCACAACTATACGAAAGATCCTCTACAAGAAAAAGCCGTAAACCCCATTCCTGGTGTTTTGCATAAATTCAAAAGCCGTGTCTTGCTCACCTTAACGCAATCTTGTCCCATTCATTGTCGCTATTGTTTTAGACGCTATTTTCCCTATGAAGCAAATCGAATCAGCACAAAAACGTGGCCAGCTATCAAAGCATACTTACAAGCTGATCCCAGTATCCAAGAAATTGTATTAAGCGGCGGAGATCCCTTAATGCTGCCAGATGAACGTATTGGTGAGTTTTTAGCATACCTAGAAGATGTGCAACATATTAAAATTATTCGCTTCCATACGCGCTTCCCTATTATCATTCCAGAACGTATCACCCCTGATTTTGTAAACATGTTAAATCAATCACGCTTTAAAAAAATTATGATTTATCATGTCAATCATGCACAAGAATTATGCGCAACGATCAAAGCGGGCGTAAGCTTATTGCAGCAAGCACAAATCCCCATTTTAAATCAAAGCGTGCTCTTAAAAGACGTCAACGATAAGGCACAAACCTTGATTGATTTGAGCTGGCAACTGTTTGAGCATGGCATTCTACCTTACTATATTCACTTATTAGACGCCGTTGAAGGCACCGGACATTTTGCTGTGGATAAAAGAGAAGCATTCGTGCTTGAACAATCATTGCGTCATCATTTACCGGGCTATTTAGTGCCTAAGTTTGTAAAAGAAGTGCCCGGTGAACCCGCTAAAGTTCCCCTCTAAAAACACCGTGGGCACTGCGCGCCTATTTCCAACAAAGACACACAAACGGCATAGATGAATGGCCAAGCCCCCTCTTTCAAAGAAAAACTAAAAATAATATAACTTTTTCTCATTTGCCGCCGATATATTAAGAAAACCTAAAGCCCATAGGGCAATAGCGCCAATGACTGTTTATATTGATGGTGTATTATGAAATATGAGAAAGGTAAATTAGGACTGATTATTCCATCACGTGTTGATAACACATATAGTGTCCTAACTGTTCAAAACATAAAAGAATGGCGTACCAACTTACCACTCAATCATCTAAAAGAAAGCATTAAATCATGTCATGAAATTCTAACAATATTGCATAACAGTCATGTTGCACCTCTTGAACGACTTGAAATGCTAGAAATTATACAACCGACTGTCAATTTTCTCTGTGAATCTATTCTAAAACTATACAGAAAAAATCCTCTCTTTAATAAAAAAATTATTGAAATGCATCGTATTATTATCAGCTTGCATTTAGAGGTTTTCAATGAATATAAACTAACTCTAGAAGACCTAAACACAAATCTTTCGAAGAAAGAAACGCTCATGGAAGTTGTATACTCATCCATTCAACAAAGCTGCCGAGTCATTTTTTTATCTTTTGAAATTTATCGCCAACCTCCCACTTATATTTGGCTGGAAACACATAGACTTTATTCTATAGCACGTGCGCAAGAAGCTAACTACAGCTCATCGGCAGAAAAAAATACCTACCACAGTACTTTCAAAAGTATTTCTAATCTTTATAAACACCTAATCTTGCTCTCACTGACTAATCCTTTACGTTATCACAGACAAGATCTTATAAAACTATACTATGCTCTAGAAAACTGGGCGCCACTTTTAAAATTTTCTTTTGATCAAAAATCAAAAAATCATTTATTTAAAATTGATTTAGAGAAGGACGCACCACCACATTACTGTGCATTAGATGCGAGTGAAGGCTTAGCACCTTGCTATATTGAATTAGACAAAATTGTAGAACGTCTTGAGTTTCTCATAAACGATAAAGAAACCCCATCAACCAACACAAATAATATTGTTCTTACTGCTCAAGAATTATCGCTTTCAAAAACAATGCTCGATATATTGCTACATATTTGGCAAAATTTTAGCCAACGCCAAGAAGTGAGAGTCCGCATGCCTGGCTCACTTACCGTAGCAATTGGCTTACATGCTATTCATTCTTTTATAGAAACAGCACATGCATCCCAACAAAGCCTATCTGACGAAATCAGTGTTGAAGAAATTAATTTAGATGCATTTCCCTTACCCCAAACTTTACCTGAAAATTTTAAAGATACACCCACCTTGCTAAACTGTTCCATAGTAGATAAAAGCGAAAGTGGTTATTGCATAAAATGGGCACAAAATAAAAGTGGGCAACTCCAAGTTGGAGAAATTATTAGTATTTTAGATCAAAATGAAAATCATACTGCTACATGGCAAATAGCCATTATCCGTTGGGTACAGATCACTGATTTTGACTATGCACTCTTTGGAGTTGAAGTATTATCAAGAAAAGCCATGGCTATTGAAATTTGCGCTCAAGATCAAAGCCCTCTAGAAGCTTTATTTATTACACCAAGTGCAAATAGCCCATACAATACTCCTGTACTTATTACCCCCACTTTAAGATTTAAGGCAACGAATCAGATTCAGTTAAAAAGTGAAGATACGCTCTATCCTTGTCAGCTCAATTTAAATCTAGGCCTCTCTTCTTGCTATGCTTTTTGGGAAATTGATTTTTTAGAGCAATCATTGATGACAAAGATAAATAGTGAAATAAATCAAAGCTCAACAAATAATTAATCAGGTTGATATACACTTTCTAACAATGACTTTGTTATTTTTATAGGTTATAGTTAGACTATGAGTGCAGAAGGAAAATATTATGGCAGAAGAAGAATTAAGTGCTGTTGAACGCATAGCAAAAGACAACCAAGTTGACACGCTAGAAGCCAGTGAAGCACTCAATTCACGCTCCCCTCACTTTCATCCTAATTTTGATTTGCGTCAAACTGACCAAAAATTTTATCAGTTCTTAGAGCAAACCTATGGGAAAGAAAAAGCAGATAATCCCGAATTCCGCGCTGTTATTGGTAATATACTGGCTCAACAAGCGGGCGATACATTAACAGCACTCAAACAAATACAAACAACACCAGCTAACAGCACAGAGAGCATGATTCAGGCAGAACTGCGCGGTGGAAGTCCACAACTGGAAGCTCACTTAAATCAAATATTAGCAATGAAAGGCATTACAGCACGCACAGATCTAAGCGATCCAGACCTTAGCTTATCTTTACGACAAAAATATGAATTACTAGGCATGAATCCTGATGGTGAAGATGAATTAAGAAATTATATGGGGTTCTTGGGACTTGATAAAACTGAAAACTCTCTCGATCAAATGAGGGAGCTTAAAATTCAATCCACAAAAATTGCAGATAAAGTCATTGATGCGCCAGAACCTGCGCCTGATAATAAGAAAAACCGAATATAACTACTGAAAGCTGTATCAAAAATAGCATTTCTGATACAGCTTCTAGTACGAACTATAAGTCAAACCCCGTAGCCGTTTGATATCCTTTGGGTAAAGCAACACCTGATTTACCACGCTCAATCAAATAATGATCCAACTCTCGAGGACTTAGCTTTAATTTTTTATTTTTCGTCTTAATATGAATGCTTTCAGCCCGAGAAAAAATCATATGATCAATCACTTGCTCTGCGCCATCTGCAAATTTCTGAGCGGTAATGTTAATAATCTTACTACCCTTACCTTTGCTCATCTGTGCAATGTCTGCTAAATCAAGTACAGCTAATTTTCCTGCTGAAGTCAAAATCGCAACACGCATGCTAATATCAGGAATTAACAATGGCTTTAATGCTGTGGCAGGCTCTGCTTTGAGTAAAGCTTTACCACTTTTATTTTTAGTTTCTAAATCAGCGATTTTGCTAATAAATCCATTACCCGCATTTGAAATCAAAAAGACAAGATCCGTATCAATACCTGAAAGCATACCAGAGAAAAGAGCACCTGTGGGCGGCTTTATCTTGGTCGTTAAAGGTTCACCAAAACCGCGCGCCGATGGGAATTGATGGGCCATCAAGCAGTAACTACGTCCCGTTGTATCCAAGAAATAAATCATTGAATTACTTTTGGCTTTGATCTGCATTAAGAACTCATCTCCCGCTTTATAGCTAAGATCTTGCCCTAATACTTCATGGCCTTTTGCGGAACGAATCCAGCCTTTTTGTGAAAGAATAATGGTTACTGGCTCAGAAGGGAGGCGTTCTACAACGTCTAATATCTTTGCCTGTTCTCTCACAACAATAGGTGAACGACGTTTATCGCCATAGGCATCAATATCTGCTTGTAATTCTTTTTTGATCAATGTTTGCAAACGTTGCTTAGATTGCAAGGTTTTTTGCAACATATCCTGTTCTTGTGCCAGCTCTTTTTGCTCGCCTCTTATTTTTTGTTCTTCCAAACGAGCTAATTGTCTTAATTTAATCTCAAGAATAGCTTCGGCTTGAATTTCTGAAAGTTTAAATCGTTTCATCAACTCTTGCTTAGGCTTGTCTTCTGTACGAATAATTTTAATAACTTCATCTAAGTTTAAGAAGGCAATTAATAACCCATCTAAAATATGTAGGCGCGCTTTTACTTTTTCTAAGCGATATTCAAGTCGCTTCACAACAACTTGTGTTCTAAAGGTCAACCATTCTCTTAAAAAGCTCAGCATGTCTTTTACTTGTGGTTTGCCATTTAAACCAATCACATTCATATTAATGCGAATGTTTCTTTCCAAATCTGTAGAGGCAAATAAATGAGACACCAAAGCTTCTTGATCAAAACGATTAGATCTTGGAACAATCACTAAACGGCAAGGATTCTCATGATCGGATTCATCACGTAAATCGGCAATCATGGGTAATTTTTTAGCCTGCATTTGCGCAGCAATTTGTTCTAGTACTTTTGCGCCAGATACTTGATGCGGTAAAGCAGTGATAACAATATCACCTGTTTTTTCATATTTTATTTTAGCGCGAACTTTAATGGAGCCTTGCCCAGTCTGATATATTTCTTTAATTTCAGCTTTTGGCGTAATAATCTCTGCCTATGTTGGAAAATCAGGGCCTGGCAAAATCTTCATCAAGTCATTAAAAGACAAATCTGGATTTTCTAATAATCCAATACAAGCAATCGCAACTTCTGTAAGATTATGGGGAACAAAATCAGTGGCCATACCCACTGCAATCCCCGTGGTACCATTTAATAATAAGTTAGGAAGACGCGCAGGCAGAATCTTAGGCTCATCTAAACTGCCATCAAAGTTTGGATTCCAATCTACTGTCCCCTGCTCAAGCTCACCCAACAGCACATCTGCATATTTAGAAAGACGTGCTTCTGTGTATCGCATTGCCGCGAATGATTTAGGATCATCGGGAGAACCCCAATTTCCTTGACCTTCAATTAAAGGATAGCGATACGAAAAGGTTTGAGCCATCAATACCATTGCTTCATAGCAAGCCGAGTCACCATGCGGATGATATTTACCCAACACATCACCCACCGTACGAGCGGATTTTTTAAATTTCTGATTTGCATTTAAGCCCAGTTCTGACATCGCATAGACAATTCGACGTTGTACAGGCTTCAATCCATCACCAATATGCGGCAATGCTCTGTCCATGATCACATACATGGAATAATCTAAATATGCTTTTTCAGAGAACAAATTAATTGCTTGTTGTTCAATATTTTCAATGACTGGCGGTCTTTGCTTTGCCATTTTTTACCTTTATTTAATTTCTCATTTAATTGCTTTATCCAAGAATAAAGAACAAATCCTACGACGGCTAGATTTCGGCGAGATCCCCTTTCTCTTCTAACCATACCCGCCTATCCCCAGCACGTTTTTTGGCTAACAGCATATCAAATTGCTGTGTTGCTTCTACGGCATTGGGTAATGATAATTGCAATAATCTTCTTGTATTGGGATCAATGGTTGTTTCTCGCAATTGCATTGGATTCATTTCGCCTAAGCCTTTGAAGCGCTGTATGTTAATCTTGCCCTTTAATTTTTCAGCACTGATGCGATCGAGAATTCCTTGCTTTTCGCTTTCATCCAAAGCATAAAAAACTTCTTTACCCACATCAATTCTAAATAACGGCGGCATAGCAACATAGATATGGCCAGCTTCAACTAATTTGGGGAAGTGTTTTAAAAATAAAGCACATAATAAAGTTGCGATGTGTAAACCATCTGAATCCGCATCTGCCAAAATACAAATTTTGCCATAGCGTAGTTTGCTGAGATCTTCTTCACCCGGCCCTAAACCAATGGCTAATGCAATATCATGTACTTCTTGCGAAGCCAAAACTTGAGAAGAGGTGACCTCCCAAGTATTTAGGATTTTACCTCGCAATGGCATAATCGCCTGGAATGAACGATCTCGTGCTTGCTTCGCAGAACCGCCTGCAGAATCCCCTTCTACTAAAAACAATTCTGAACGAGAAATGTCAGAACTCAAACAATCAGCTAATTTCCCTGGCAATTGAGGGCCTTGTGTGATTTTCTTTCGAATCACTGTTTTGCCTTTTTGCACACGCGCACTTGCGATATTAATAACCATTTGCGCTAATTGCTCACCTTCACTAACGTGTTGGTGCAACCATAAGCTAAAAGCATCTTTAACAACGCCCTGCACAAAGGCACTCGATTGCCGTGAAGCAAGACGCTCTTTGGTTTGCCCTGCAAATTGTGGATCGCGCATTTTAACGGATAACACGTAATAGCAATTATCCCAAATATCTTCTGGTGCTAACTTCAAACCTCTGGGCAATAAATTTCGCTTTTCACAAAAATCACGCATCGCATCTAATAATCCCATGCGTAATCCATTAACGTGCGTACCACCTAAGGCTGTTGGAATTAAATTGACATAGCTTTCTGTAACACCTTCGATATTACTGCCAGGAGGCATCCACAACACAGCCCACATAGCCTCTTCTTCTTCGCTTTTAAAGGTGCCAGTAAAGGGAGAAGCAGGCATTCTATTTTCATGTGGGCATGCTTCTTCTAAATAAGCTTCCATACCATCTGCATAATGCCAGGTTTGATGAGAGGCAGGTTCTTCTTGTATAAAATGTATGGTCAATCCTGCACATAACACAGCTTTTGCTTTGAGAATATGCTCCAATTTAGAAGCTAAGAACTTTACAGTGTCAAAATATTGCTCATTTGGCCAAAACTGCACACGTGTCCCAGTCTCTTTAACTTTACAACTTCCAATAACTTTTAGATCAGAGGCTTTATGACCATCTTTAAAAGTTATGTGATGAATTTTACCGTCTCTTTTTATTTGCACTTCTAATAAAGAGGATAGGGCATTTACAACCGAGACACCCACACCATGCAAACCACCTGAGAAATGATAATCTTTATCTGAGAATTTAGCGCCAGCATGTAAGCGTGTTAATATCAATTCAACACCCGTCATCTTTTCTTGACGATGTTTATCTACAGGCATGCCTCGACCATTATCCTGCACAGATAGAGAACCATCTGCATGCAAGGTAACAGTAATTTCATTTGCAAACCCAGCCAATGCTTCGTCCACACTGTTATCTATCACTTCTTGCGCTAAGTGATTGGGTCTGGAGATATCCGTATACATTCCTGGTCTTTTTTTGACTGGATCTAATCCAGATAATACTTCAATTGATTCAGCGGTATAGGCTCGTTTTGCCATTGTCTGCTCTCTGTAAAATTATTTTTTAGCTTTTTGATTTGTAAAATACATTAATGTTTCAAAGAGAAACAAATTTAATTGCCATTTTTGGTTGAGATCAATGCAACGCTTAAAATCAACCGCGCGCCCATCTGTCAAGCGCTCTGAGTGCTCTTGAAAACCTGTGATTTCAGCCGAAGAGACATCATGATACAATCTTAGTTCAATAACATGGTTTTTTAACCAAGACAGATGACTTACAAGGCTGGACTGCAAACAGAAAATATCTGTAAATGCATGTCTTTGCAAGACGTAAGCCTTTAATTTACTATTTTGCGTACATCCCCAGGATAAATATGTCCCCACCTCAAAGGCCAGAGGTAATAGCTTAAACATCAAATGGTAATTTTGATTACATTCCCAAAAATATCGTTCATGGCCTTGTGCAGGTAGCAAACTAGCCATAGGTAGCCATTAAATTCTCACGATTTTGTTCCAACCATTGCACTGCAATCTGGGTAGATGCGCTGGTTATCCAAGCGTTGTCTCTTAGTTTTTTAACTTGTGACCATGTAAAAACGTGGATTTTTAAATCTTCATCTTCTTCAGGCTCATTAATCAAAGGATGTTGAATGGGTTTGATTAAGCCACAATAAACATGTGATAACTCAGTAAAGCCACCCGGTGTATTATAAAAAGTACAAATGGGGATAAGCTTTATAACCTCACAACCCGCTTCCTCATGTGCTTCACGAACGGCAGTCTGCTCAGGCGTTTCATCTTGATCAATCAAGCCTGCAACGATCTCTAAAATCCATGGACTTGGCTTATCCACGCGGTTAATTAAGCCAATGCGAATTTGCTCAACCATTACAATGTGATCATTGTGGGGGTCAAATAAGAGAACACAAGCGGCATCAAATCTATCAATCTGCTCGCGGACAACAAGAGGCCCCCATTGCCGATTGAATCCCTTATGTTTTAAGTGCAACTCATATACCTGATAATGGCCATCATAAACCAACTTACTTTCTTGCACATCAACATCTGCTGGCGTAAACGCTGGTTTCCAAGGTAACTTGCTCATATTTGATTCACCTTCAAAGTAATTTATTAGATTTCAAACTTATTTTTGAGACCTCGCTGTTATAGCCAGTACCATAATTAAAACTACTCTGCTATGGAAGCAAATTATGATAGGATCCCTGCTTATTCAGCGTCGACTTCATACAAATTATTACTAGGTTAGAAGATGGACTTCCAGCAAGCCAGACACAACATGATAGAACAACAAGTGCGTCCTTGGTTCGTGACAAATACGCGCGTATTAGATGTGATGCAAGAAATTTCTAGGGAAATGTTTGTCCCTCCGCAATATGCAAATTTAGCGTATTGTGATACTGATATTCCCTTGTCGGAAGGTCAAACCATGCTTGCGCCTAAAATTGTCGGACGTGCATTGCAAGCACTTAATATCCAAGCCTCTGACACTGTTTTAGAAATCGGCACAGGTACAGGTTATGTCACTGCCTGTTTAGGCAGACTCGCAGCCCAAGTCATTAGCATTGAAATTTTTGAAACACTCTTAACCGTTGCACAAAGAAAATTATCTGGCAACCGAGAAATGGAACATGTTTTATTAAAGCAAGGCAATGGTTTAGAAGGCTATGAACCACAAGCGCCCTATGATGCTATTTTTATCACCGGCGCTCTGCCACTCGGTGTTCCTGACACGCTGTGCCAACAACTCAATGAAAAAGGTGGGCGACTCTTTGCTTTTTGTGGCCAAGCACCTGCAATACACGCCGTTTTAATTGAGCGCAACCAAAACAACTTTGTCACACATTCTTTATTTGAGACAGCGGTACCAACACTCTTACACGCCGCACAACCTGAGAAATTTGTATTTTAAGGTTTTTTATTATGCTTAAACGTTTTCTTTTTGCCATTTCAATGTGCTTTTGTTTACAAGCACAAGCAACCCTAGATTTAGAACAAATTTATCTTTTAGCTTTAGAAAATGATCCAACGCTCAAAGCACAAGCAGATGCCCTGCGAGCCAATCAACAAGCTCTACCTAAAGCAATTGCTGTGATGTTACCTACTTTATCCGGTGGCTATACAACCACAGGCAACAATAATGCCTTAGTATCGTCCAATCATTACAATACACGTAACTATGGCCTCACCCTAACACAACCCATTTTTCATCCAGAGCAATGGGGACAAGTTTATCAAGCACATCATATTCAAAAACAAGCTTATGCGCTTTATTTGGCAAGTATTCAAGATTTGGTCATTCGGGTCTCTGAGCGCTATTTCGCTATTTTAGGTGCACAAGATGATTTACTCTTTGCCAGAGGTCAGCGCAAAGCATTTGCAAGACAATTAGAGCAAACACAACAGCGCTTTGAAGTCGGCCTTATTCCTATTACCGATGTCCACGAAGCAAAAGCAAGACATGATAGTGCTGCAGCAAGAGAAATATCAGCTGAAAACACAGTTGCAAATGAGTATGAAAAACTCAGAGAAATTATAAAAATCCCCGTAGAAGACATTGTGACTTATCCTCGTACACAAGCATTGGATCTACAAGCCCCTCAGCCCAATGATCAAGAAGCATGGGTCACAACAGCCCACGTACAAAATCTTAATGTGGTTGCTGCACACGAAAATAGCAAGCAACTTAAGGCGGCCATCGGTATTCAAGCAGCAGGACATTTCCCCAAAGTGGATACAACGGCTTCAGTGCAACGTAATAAAAGCACCCCTCCTTTCGATAATACCAATCTAAGTCGCTCTATCAGCTTGAATGTAAGTATTCCACTGTTTGAAGGCGGCGGCGCATATTTTCGCACCAAAGAAGCAAGCGCACGTTATGATGAAGCACAAATGAAATTAGAAGCAACACAGCGCTCAGCGGACAGTCAAACGCGTCAATCTTTTAGAGGTGTTTTAACGCGTATTTCCGAAGTAAATGCTTTGAATGAAGCAGTAAAATCCAATCAAAGTGCGCTCAATGCAACACAAGCTGCCTATGAAGTAGGTACACGAACCATTGTAGACGTGCTCAATGCTGAATCTGATTTACTCTCAGCAGTCAGGGATCATTCTGTATCGCGCTACAATTATTTGCTAGAAGGCTTACGCTTAAAACGTGCTGCTGGCAACTTAACACAAGATGATTTGTTCCAGGTAAACCAAATCATTATCAATAAATAGCGCTTTTTTTGCAGGCGATAATACGTGCATTGACACTATTTATCGCCTGCACATTTGTACTCTCTTTTCTTTAGAAACTCATCTAAACACGCATTTTTAAGGCATTGATTAATCTACATTAAACAAATTCCGCACAAAATTGATTAATCTACATTAAACAAATTCCGCACAAATTTGTTATTTAACTAATATATTCGGCATGCTAGGCTACTTATATGTCTCTTCATTTATGATTGAGTTTGCTATGCCAACTCCTTTAAGCGCTAAAAATATTGATATATTACAAGCACAGGGAATCAGTGAAGACGATATTCATCATATACAGGCAAGTAATCCTCTCACAGATGGCAGCTTTCATCGCATTGCGCTCAGTACGCCACTCAGTCGCCAATTCAAAGATGCTGAACCTGAAAATCAAGAATTTGTACTGGTAGATGGCAAACCTTTTTTGATTGCTGCAGGGCTTGGAAAAGGTGGCTTTGGCGCTGTCTATCAAGGTATTAATTTAGAAACTGGTGAAGCCGTTGCTATTAAGTTTAGTAATATACCGCGTGACTTAGGCGAAGATAAAGCACAAACCGTAGATATAGAAAGAGAATCACTCCGCAGACTTGGCAAACTTCAGGCGGGCGCATCAGGCTCGAGCACAGTTATGCCCGAATATTATTATGCAGCACTAACCATTATGACACTGGTTCAAGGACAAACCCTTGAACAAATGCTTTATCATGAAAATAAAGATGGCGCGATGGAAAAACAGCCTCTTGATATGCTAACAAAATTTTTTATCGGTATGGAATTTATGGATTCATTGCACAGCGACTTTCATCAAAATGGTATTTTGCATAGAGATATTAAACCCGATAATATTTTTTGGGATCCAGAAACACGCAAACTTTCTATTATCGACTACGGCGAAAATCTACATGTACAAGGCGCCATCCCAGACAATTTTGAAGCGCTACATATCCCAAGCTCAGATCTATCCAATATGCTATATGCGGCACCTGAGCTTGCAGACTTTAAAACAAGAACATTTAGCGCTAAATCAGATAATTTTGCCGCAGGTTTGGTTTTAGCTGAAGTATTTTCTAATTTCAATGTCATGGCTTTTAAAGATGCGTTAATGGCTGCTGGCGACTCAAATGTTGATGCAGAAGCAAAAACTCAAAAAGAGCTTAGCCAAGCATTGACAGCAGCGGATGCCGATGCGGCAAGCAGGATACTCTTTGGCGCTGTTGTACATAATATATTGCAAGCAGATCCTGCTAAAAGAGGCACATTACTGGATGCGTCTATTGCTATCAAAAAATGTACTATTGGCTTCTTAAATAAAAGTACAGCTGCCGAACTAGGCATTACAGAGACAGAAAAAGCAAAACTTTTAAGCCATCTTAGGTTTTCTATTGCTATGAACAATGCGCAATTGATATTAGAAAATAATCGTGATTTCATACAATCACATAGAGGCTTGTCTGAAGCACTTAGCCATCTTGTAACAACAACCAGACAACGAGATTTAATAGGTGATAATTCAGCAAATGACAGACAACTCTTTGTAATTTTACAAGCGCTAGAAAAAAAGGTGAATGACTTATCGGATAGAAAAAATGTTGCAGAAAAAGAAGCTTTGCTCAGCTTAATCAATGAATTAAAGTCAGAGCCCAAAATGCTATTGCTTCAAACAGAGCAATTCATACAACAAAATACCAAACTTTTAACGAAGCTCAATTTACACGACAAAATCGAGATGTTAACGATACGTTACGCACACGTCTATGAAGCAGGACTACTGCAAGATTCAAAAGTGTTACAAGTTATTTCAAACAATATTGGGGCGATTCAAGCAGATTTAGATCAAAAAGGTCTCTCTCTTCCTCCTCAACTCTCTCAAATATTTGCTCAAATGCATGCAAGCCTGAAACTGCCTGAGGCCGTGGTACGCAAAGCAGAAAACGTAACGGTTGCCTCTTCTTCTGTCATGGAGCCACAGCAACGTCCCTCTATACCTTCATTGAGCCTAGAGAGCTTAAGTAGCACCAAAGCGGTTAGCTTCGCAGCGCCCGATATTCGACGTGGTGAACCAAACTCTGGACAAGATGCGCCCTCAAAGCGAGAAACGCATGAACCACCACCCAGCCGAAGAATGTCTCAACGCATTGAGCGCAGCGATCCTGGTGCAGAGCACGCATCACATTTAAGTCGCCGATCTTCAAAAGCAACACTGCCAAGTTTTATCAGACATGCTCGCGAATCTACGTCTACACCTATTACAAAGGAAAACACTGAAACAGTGCGCTTCCCAGAGGATGAAACAAAAAAAGATGTTCCTCAAAAACCAATACTTAAGTAAATAATTACTGACTAAATCGTCTGCGATGCGTTGCTGATATATCTGATGACGAGTTTGTTGCAACAGTCGCGTTGAGTGAAAAATGCTTAAAAGCATGAACCAATGAGCGCATTGGCTCTATCTTTGCATTTACAAAGTACTGACATAACTCACGCATCCGAGCATCATTTCTCATTTCTAATAAATCAATCGATATTAATCCAGTCTGTAATCCAGACTGCACTAATTTTTCTGTAAAACGATATAAGCAATCGATTGTCGGCAGATTACCTTTTAAACGCAAATCAGCAAGCTTCAAAGCAGGAAGCTGCTCTGCCAATAAGTCAAAGCTTTTATCACTTAAGTGATTATGGCGTAAATCTAAAGTGTCTAAGCTTGTACAAGCAACAATGGCTGGCACAAGCTGCGAAGCATGGATGTCATTTAAGGCACAATGACTTAACACAAGGTGTTTTACACTGCTGATAGGATTCAGCAATTGTTGATATCCTTCCATTGTTAAAGGATTTGTAGAGACTTTAAGCTTTGATATCCCCAATGCATGGATAACGGGTAATAATTGTGCTAATAAAGCATCGCTTAAAGCGCAACGGCTGATATCCAAAAAGCGCAGTGAATGAGGCGCTAATGCACTTAAGGCTTGACAATATAAACCAACATTTTCTTGTGTAATCGACACCCCTGCTAAAGAAAGGCCTTGATATGCGTCAAGCTCAAGCTCAGCTTTCAAGGCTGCCGAGCGCCCTTGCGCAATTTTATCAATCGCAAAATCACTTATTTCATATATATGCATCAACAACTCCAGCTACATACACGCTTTAAAGCAGGGATTTTAAATTTTAGAACTCAAGCATTATACCGCGCTAAGACAAAACATCAAGTTTGTTTACTACCTACTTCGCGTCTTCCATTTTTTGTTTCAATAATGTGAGTACTTTTTCTAAAGCGCCTTTATTGTTTTGCACAACTGCTTTGGCATTTTGACCCAATTCTTGCCTTTTATGTGTATCTGCAATCAAAATCTTTAATTGCTGCTCTAAGGCTAAAGCATCCTGCACAATAACAGTGCCACCCGCAATCACTAATTTTTGACTGATCTCAACAAAATTAAATAAGTGAGGTCCTGTTAATACGGGCAAGCCCAATGCCGCAGGCTCAAGCAAATTATGCCCTCCAATGGGCTGCAAACTCCCCCCTACAAAGGCTAGATCGCTGGCAGCGTAAAACAAGGGCAATTCACCCATGGTATCACCTAAATACACATCTGTATTAGGCTCTGGCATTTGTTTTTTACTACGACGTTTGATATGAAGGCCTGCGTCTTCACAAAGGCTTGCAACCTTTTCAAAACGATCTGGGTGACGTGGCACTAAAAAAAGCAATACCTTTGGAAATTGTGTTTTTAAGGCTTGATATACTTTCAGTACAGCACTCTCTTCGCCCTCATGTGTGCTTGCTGCAATCCACACAAATCGCTCTTGCCCCAATAGATGTCTTAATTTTTCACCTTCTTGTGGCAAATAAGCAGGCAATTCAAAATCAAATTTTATATTACCCGTATTGCTTACCTTGTGCGCATCAAATCCTAAAGAAATAAAGCGCTTTTTATCTATTTCGCTTTGGGCTGCAACTTTCTGAATCGGGCGTGACATTTCTTTCATCATAGTGCCCAACCAACGATATCGTTTCACAGAGACAGGAGATAAACGCCCATTGATAATGACAACCGGAATATTTCTGCGATAACAGTTGTGTAATAGATTCGGCCAAAGTTCTGTTTCCATAACAATCAATAACTTTGTTTTAAGCCGAGAGAAAAAATTATTGAAAGCAAAAGGAAAATCGTAGGGCAAATAACAATGATAAATTCTTTTACCTAAAATATCTTTAAAGGCAACTTGCACACGTTCAGAGCCTGTAGGTGTCGTTGTAGTAACCAAAAGAGAGGCCGTGGGATGCTGTAATAATAAGCCTTTAATCAAAGGGATCGCCGAAATCACTTCGCCAACAGAAACAGCATGCACCCAAATTAAATTATCCATCGGTGGAAAGGGTACAAAACCTAAGCGCTCTGCCCAACGCAAGCGATAGGCAGGCAAACTAAAGCCTCTTAGCCATAATCGCAGAAAAATAAACGGTAGTAACAGCGTTATAAGCAAGCTATACAACCAACGAAAGCAATGCCAAGCCATGCGTCCTCCTCGTAAAAGATGGCCTATTGTACCCGTTTCTCTGCTAAAAATCCGGGCTAAAGCCATATCGCGCTTGACCCGAATGGAAAAGCATATTTAAATTAGACGTTTTATCAGCGAGTTTGTATTTTCATGTCGCGACTCAGTGTCATTATCGTAACCAAAAATGAAGCCCATAATATCCAGGCCTGCTTAGCCTCTGTGCAATTTGCTGATGAAGTTATTATTTTTGATTCTGGTAGCACGGACGATACGGTTGCCATCGCTTCAGCATATACGCCACATATCACTGTTACAGACTGGCCTGGTGATGGCCCACAGAAAAATAGGGCTTTGCAAAAAGCAACCGGCGACTGGATATTGTGTTTAGATGCAGATGAGCGCGTCAGCGAAAATCTAAAACAGGAAATTTTAGCCACACTGGCTCATACCTCTTTCGATGCCTTTGAAATTCCTTATCAATCCAGCTACTGTGGCAAGATGATTCGTTTTGGTGATTGGCGTAATGAAAAACATTTGCGATTATTTAGACGCGACAAAGGTAGGTTCACCGAAGATATTGTTCATTGTCATGCACAGATTAATGGATCAATTGGACGCTTAAAGCATTCTATCCACCATCACCCTTTTCACAGTCTTGAGCACTTACTACATAAACTCAATGATTACTCAACTCAAAGCGCACGTCATAAATTTGAATCCGGCAAAAAAGCGAGTTTTACAACGGCACTTACGCATGCAAGCTGGGCATTTATCAGAGGTTATATCATCAAATATGGCTTTTTAGATGGCAAAGAGGGATTTATGCTTGCGCTCTCTAATGCACAAGGCACCTATTATCGATATCTTAAACTGATGTATTTATGGAAAAATGCAAGCCAATGATGAACACCAAACTTATTATTTTAATGTTCCATCGCGTTCATGATAGCAGCCAACAGTTTGATAAAGATATTTTCGAGCAGTATTTGCAGTATTTGTCAGAAAATTTTTCTTTTTCTATGCCTGGAGACGCTTTATCCACGCAGAAAACAAATATTTGCCTTAGTTTTGATGATGCCTACTGTGATTTCTATTTTTATGCCTATCCGCTCTTAAAAAAATATAATGCGAGAGCACTCTTGGGCGTATCCACAGATTATATTGTTGAAGAAACAACGCAAAACGCCCAAACAAGACTCTCCGTGCCTTATCCCAAAGGCATGGAAAATGACATCTGGCGCACGCAAGTGCCTTTTTGCACATGGCAAGAATTAAGAGAAATGTCCAATTCCCCTTATGTGACCATTGCATCACATAGTGCCTCTCATCCGCATGTCACGGATAAAAACTGCGATCTCCAGAAAGAAATTGTAGGCTCTAAAATAATCTTGGAACAACAACTACAGAAAAAGGTCGACTGCTTTATTTATCCCTATGGTGATTTTAACACCTCTGTACATCATTTTGTGAAACAGCACTATGCGTGGGATTTCCGCATTGGAAGCGCACTTAATCATGGTTGGCAAAAAAAAGGACCACTGTATCGACTGGATGCCGAAAAACATTGGCCCCAAAAGCTTCCACTTACGCCACAACTCTTCTATAAACTCAATATGAAATATTGGTTAAATCGTTTGCGAGGTAGATAATCTTCACAATATAAAATCCTCAATAAAGGCAAATAAAACAAGGAAAATAATAATGAAAATAGTTTTAAGAGTTATGGCCTGTAGCACAATCATGTGTGTTAGCTCCATTTGTAACGCTGGCTCAGAGATTGGAATCTATGCTGAGCTAAACAAAGCGGACATTCGCGGATTTCAACAAGCACCCAAAGGTGGGAGCCCTGGCACCACCAGTTTAGAACGCCCATCCTTTGAGGAACTCAATATTGATTCTAAAGTATATGCCAGCATGGGCGCATGGCTAAGATTTGATCCTTTTCAAATCAATTTCAATTATTTGCCACTTAAATATGATGGACAAACCATATTATCCTCAGAACTTATTACTCACGGAATTACGATTCCACAAGCTTCTTATTTCTCCAGTGACATCAAAGATCAACTTTACTCCGTCGATTTTGCTAGAATTTTTAAGCCTTTTAATGGCTTTATGATTGCTCCTATGGCAACGATACATGCTCTGGATCATCACTATGAATTTAGTTCCGCCCCTTTCTCCTCAACTCGCGCCTTCTTTGCAACGGGCGTTGGTCTAGGACTTGATATGACTTATGCATTTTTATATCAATATGAATTGAATGCTAAAATTCATGTGCCCGTACCTATAACAAATCTTGATGTAAGCAAAGCAAAATTATCACTTGCCTATGTGTGGGCATTAACACCACGCCTTACAATGAAGCCTTATGCATTAGTAGAATGGAATAAGATTAAATTCAAAGATCATCAGCCAGTCCCTAATCATTTAGAGTATCGCTTAAGCCCTATTTGGGGTATGGGTATCAGCATGAGCGTACATAATTAATCTTTACTTATCATTTCACCCCCCTCTTATACCGGAAATTCGTATGCGCGAATTATCCGGTATCTCTTTAAAAGATACCCATCATGACGCAAAGAAATAAACACTGATTCTTCTGTAAATCAAGATATGACTTAAGGACAGTATCGATATCCTTTCGCACTGTGGCTACAATATGTAATCGCAAACCAGTATTTATTTACAGTTCATCTTATAATTTTGGAATAAAAACCAGTTTACTTTGTGAGTTGACAACCTTAGAATATAAAAATAAGTAGTATTTTTGTTCAAGAGGCACATTGTGACAATCATCATCAAAGCACTGAATGAAGGGCATATAGAATTAGCAATGACCTTGATACAGAATTCTGTCCCTTACCAAGTATGCCAATATGATGAATCAGGACAAACCGCACTGCATATTGCCATCCAAAAAAATTATCTCGATATTACTTGTGCTTTACTTGAAAATGGGGCCAACATCGATGCCTATGCACGAGACAGCGCCTATCATCGCATGACCCCCATGCACTATGCAGCGCTGACAGGTAATTTAGTCGCAACTCGATTACTCTTAAATTGGGGGGCAGATATCACTTTGGAAAATGGAGATGGCTTAAATCCAGCCTCTTTAGCACTCAAACATGGTTTTATTGCTATTGCTAAAGTGATCAATCAGCAGGCTAATTATAAACCTAAATTTGCTTGGCCTTTACGATTACCTTTATCGAAAAAAATACATAATAAAGAGCAAAGTTCAGCAGCCCATATCACACCTTATCCTTTCCAACTGCATAAGACTGAGCTTTACCAAAGAGATAGTAAAGTGGTAGATTTTTTAGCTTATAAATTAAAACGCACCCGACAAAGCAAATTATAGTTTTTAAACAAGCGCATGTATTTCTTGTGCATACAAAGTAAACTGAGAAGCCAATACCTCCTTTTTATAAGCAAAGTAATTATCAACTGCATCTTGCATCACACTCTGCAATTGCGCGAGTGTTTGCGCAGAAAAACTAACAACGTCTGGACAATTGATAATCTCACCGACAAACACGCCCACACTAACCACATATTCGTATTTAGCGACCATTCCCTTGTAGCGCATCGTTGTTTAAACCTTTTTATTAATGCGATCCAAATACAAGGCAACCCCTTCTTCTACACGCTTAAACGGCGCTTCATAACCAACACTTCTAAGCTTAGTAATATCTGCCTGAGTAAAGCTTTGATAGCTGCCTTTTAAATGTTCAGGAAATGGAATATATTCCAGCGCACCAAAGCCATGCCATTTAATCACAGAATGAGCAATATCATTAAAAGGCTGAGAAGATCCTGTGCCTAAATTATAAATACCTTTTAATTGAGGACGTTGATAGAACCATAAGTTAACATCAACCACATCATCAACATAGACAAAGTCTCGGCGTTGCTCGCCATGCCCATAACCATCACAACCTTCAAATAACTTAACGGTTTTGTTTGTTTTTATTTGATTATTCAAATGGAAAGCAACACTGGCCATTGAGCCTTTATGTTGTTCATTCGGGCCATACACATTAAAATATCGAAACCCTGCAATTTGAATACTCGCAGTATCTATTACCTGGCGCACATATTGGTCAAATAAATATTTAGAATAGCCATAAACATTGAGCGGCGCCTCATGCTCAATGGTTTCTTTAAATATTTCTCCATCACCATAAATAGCTGCACTCGAGGCATAGAGAAAATTAATGCCTCGCGCCAAACAATAGTCTAATAAAATTTTGCTATATTCATAGTTATTTTCCATCATATAACGACCATCCCACTCTGTCGTGGTAGAACAGGCACCTTGATGAAAAATAGCCTCTATGTCTGTACCAAAATCATCTTTAGCTTTAATACGTGCCAAAAAGGCATCTTTGTCTAAATAATCTCTGATCTTCAAGTTCACCAAATTAACAAATTTCTTACCATCCGTGAGATCATCCACTACTAAAATATTATCAATACCTAGACGATTTAACCCTCTGATAATATTTGAACCAATGAAACCAGCACCACCTGTTACAATAATCATACGACTTCTCCTACTTGCTGATTGCTTTGATGAATTCTCTCAACCAATTGAGTTGTCGAATACCCATCCACGAATTGTAAAATTTTAACCTCACCACCATTGGCTATGACTTCCTTAGCACCAGCAATTTGAGGTATCTCATAATCACCACCTTTTACCAGTACATCTGGTAAAACATCGCAGATCAATGCGCGTGGTGTATCTTCAGAAAAACTGACTACATAATCAACACTCTTGAGTGCTGCTAATGCCAACATTCGATCGTGCAAGCGATTCAAAGGTCTTGACTCACCTTTCAGTCGTTTCACAGATTCGTCATCATTGACTGCCACTACCAAATAATCACCCAATGCTTTTGCCTCTTGCAGATAGGCTAAATGCCCTGTGTGCAATAAATCAAAACATCCATTGGTCATCACAATCTTTTTATTTTTCTCTTTATGTTCTTTAAGCGCTGAGAGTAATTGCGTTTTATTAACAACACCACTGATATTACGATTTATATCCGTCTCACTGAAATGACGATCTAATTCCTCTATACCAATGGTCGCCGTACCTAACTTGCCAACGGAAATACCTGCTGCCACATTGGATAATTTAGCGGAAAATAAATAATCTTTATCTAAACCCAAACATGTAGCTAAGACCGCAATGACGGTATCGCCTGCACCTGTAATATCAAATACTTCTCTAGCTTTAGCGGGAATATGGTGATATTGATTATTATTTTTTTCAACCAAAGTCATACCATGCGCGCCACGTGTAATCAATAAAGCTTCAAAATTATATTGACGAATCAAAGCTTGTGCTCGTGTCACAATATCGTCATCGGAATGGCACTCACCAACCATCGCCTCAAACTCTTTCATATTCGGCGTTAAAATATCGGCGCCTTGATAGACAGACAAGTCTTCATTTTTAGGATCAACAACTACACGAATGCCTCTTGCTTTAGCTAATTGAATCAATGCTTGTGGTTCTGCAATCATGCCTTTTGCATAATCAGAAATAATCAACACATTTGCATTCGATAATTTTGATTCTAATTTATGTTCAAGAAACTTAGCCGACCAGGCATAATATTTCTCAAAATCCAATCGCAGTAACTGCTGTTGTCGACCTATTACTCTTAATTTTGTAATGGTGCTCATATAGGTAGATTCGATTAAATCACAATCCACTTTTTGTGATAAGAGCATCTTTTTAAGCATTGAGCCGGCCTCATCTTGGCCAATAGCAGCAATCAGGGTACATCGGGCACCTAATGCAGCCACATTAACAGCAACGTTTGCCGCTCCCCCTACGCGCTCTTCTTCACCATGAATATTGACAACGGGTACAGGTGCTTCAGGAGAAATACGCGAGGTATCGCCGTGTAAATAGCGATCTAACATCACGTCCCCAATCACGACAACCTTACATTCTGAAAAATTTGGGTAATGCATAATAATCATCTCTTATTCTTTAATTTTGTAATAATCGGGAAAAAAGTTGCTCAGCCTGTTCATGAACATTTGGTGCTTCGCTCCAGTTTTCCATAAATCGTTTACGCTCTTTCATCGCTGCCCGCTTTGCAAGTACATGCCATTTATATTGGCACATTGCATCAAGATCTATTAGAAAGGGCTTTTGTTGTGAGCAGATCAAAATATTACTTAAATTCAAATCTCTATGACTCACGCGATGGGCAGCTAGTTTTTTCATCATATTGCAGATATTTTCTGCTGCACTCTGCCATAAATGGTTGGGTTTTGCGCCACAGGCAAAAAAATGTAGCGCATCCAATCCTTCAATATAATTACTGATAAAATAGGAACGCCCTCTGATAATACCCCAACGCTCTTCCAATAGTGCAATTGGCTGCATGGTATCAATTCCCATAGACAGCAATTTTTTGGCATTATTCCAATTTTTAAAAGCACGAGAAGGCAAAAATGCGCGGCGGATACAATGCAAAATACCTTTTGTATTTGCACGTTTGATCACCCATTTCTGACCATCGACCTCAATCACCACAACGGTTGATGTCGGGTCATTTTTTAAAAATCTTTCTGGATATGTCATGTGATATTCAATATTCGAAAGCACCGCCAGTATTGATTGCGCTTTAAAAGATTCATCCCATTGAATATATTGCTTGAAACTTTTTAAAACTTTCATTTGTTGTACTGATTCAAGCCTTTATTTGCCCACGTACGGTGAGACAAAATGGTATGCTGAAGTGCTTCATAATTTGATTTTGCAAGTTGTCTGCTCGCTTCTTTATGATGCAAATGATATACAGGAACAGAGCACTGCCCCATTTTCTTGAAAATATCATTATTAATTAAGCGCACAGCCAAATCAGAATCTTCAAATCCCCAACCTTCATAAACCTCATCCAAACCATTGACGGCAAAGAAATCTTCTCGCCAAACGGCTAAGTTACAGGTTTTGGCACCTTGCCAACGTCTTTTGGCTATCTTTCTCAAGGCTAAGAGCGGTAAGCTAACGGTCGGTAAAAAACGATTAATTTTTCCTTGCTTCCAGGCACGCATCCATTGCCACCAATCATATGTATAAGCAGGAACCCCCATCAGCACTTCTTTGCTAAAGGCCTCAGAAAGCAATACACGATTTCCTGCTACAAACCAATTTGGCTCCGCCAATGCAGCATGTTGCTGAAGAAAATTAGGACCTAAAATACAATCCCCATCCAGAAAAATCATATAATCATGACAGGCTGCTTTTGCTGCTAAATTTCTAATTTTAGCTGCTCTAAAGCCCCGATCCTCATGCCAAACATGCAGCAAAGGACACTCAAATTTAGATTGCCACGCGTCAATCAGTGTACGTGTTTCTTCTGTCGATCCATCATCGGCAATAATAATTTCCAACTGCTCGAAGGGGAAAGTTTGCTGAAGAATAGAATGAAAAATAACGCCCAATGCACTTGGCCAATTATAAGTTGTAATAATGAGCGATACCGTTATGTTTCTCATGATATAGTTTTCACAGCTAAATTTTCGAAGGAACGATGCGCAATCACATATTTTTTCATATTAAATTGCGCAAATATCAGCGCTGATAATAATATATAAAAATAACTCTCTGTAAAATCACTTAACCATGAGTTAAGCAAGCATCCAATATAAAAAGAAAGTAAACAGCCTCGTATCAAGAGACTTCTTTCTGGGGATAATAATCCTGAATATCGCCATTGCAAATAAAAGAGCGCCATTAAACTGAATAATCCCAAAATTCCTAGTTCAACCATTGCCTTTAAATACTGATTGTGTGGATTATCTGTTAATAAGATATTATGCCCGCTGTGGTAAAGCTCATATGCTTTTTCAAAGCCTCCCGTCCCAATGCCTATCCAAGGGTGCTCAGCAAATACGGCCAAACTTGTTTTGTAAAATTCAATGCGAGAACCTAAAGAAGATGATTCTAAATTTCCTTCTTGATAGAAAACCCAATCTTGTTTCAGTAAATTAATGCGGTTTGAGAATACCTCTGAGTGGCTGTACATCAAAGCAAGCAATAAGAATATGCCAACAAACCCTATCCATAATCCCTTTATCCGCCATCGATGCCAAGCCACATAAAGTATTAAAACAAGCAGTGATATATGCCCAATTCTTCCCACGCTTAAGAAAAATAAATAATAAATCATTGCCAATACAAGAAGAGAAGCCCACCATCGATGTGCCGGGGTATGTAATGCATAAATGGATAAAATGAAGGCGGCAATTGCCATGAAATAACTTGTTTTGATATGACTTTTGAACACAGCCCCCATGGTGTATTTTAAACCAATAGGCAAATGTGCAAATACTTTTAAATAACCAAGGATGAGGGTAAGTATCATGGCCGCAACAAAGGCTTTTACAACAATAGATTGCAATTTCTTCTCTTGCAAATAAAAGGCCAACATTGGAATAGCAGCTAAGCGCATATAATCTCTGAGCGTATGCGTGCTTTCAAGCAAAGAAATCTGCGAATACAACAAGCCCAACAGACTTAATAAAATAAAGGCCGTTGTTGCAATACCCAAAGGATGTCGATAGTAGAAAGCTATTTTCTGCTGGAATGTTTCGTAACCCAATAGCCATAGAAGTGCTATAGCTAACATGGTTCCTGTCGTCAAGGCAGTCGATACAGGGATTGCAAAGGCAAAGCATAATACCAATACAGAGATACATTTTTTTTCAATTGCTTGGCTGAAGAATAATTGCTTAACCATACTGTGGCTCTTGCTGCATTATTTGCTTCAATATCTCAAAAACTTTTGCAGGTGGCAAACTTTCAAAGCAAGGGGGATAGAGCATATTTTCTTTTGCCACGGGGCATTGCTTCTCAAAGCAAGGATGACAGTCCTTGCTAACACTTAAATGTCGTTGATGATTGCCATAAGCACCCGTAAATCCAGGGAAGGTAGGACCATATAAAGATACAGTAGGCACATTCATCATGGCAGCAATGTGTCCTAAACCTGTATCAACCGCAACAACTGCTTGTGCTTTTGCAAGCACATAAGTTATCTCACTCAGTGATAATTTGGGTAAAATAATAGGTAATTGCTTAAGTGCACCTTGCTCACAAAAGGCGCGTATTTTTTCTGCGCGTTGTTTTTCAAGATCATTGCCCCAAGTGAGCATCACTTGTTTGCCCTGTTTAGATAATAAAACAGCCAAATCACACCAATATTGTTCTGGCCAATGTTTGGTCGACCAGGTCGTACCATGCAAGAACATTACATAGTCATCCGGCACAGTGACTGCTTTAAGACAATTCTCATCAATCCCATAGGATAAGGAAGAGGTTTGGTAAGAATAACCCAGAGCAGTTGCAAATAATTGCCGAAGCTTTTCTACAGCATGCTGATTTTTTGAAGCAGCAATCTTTGTTTGATAAAACAAACTGGCTATCGATTCTCTTGCTGAATGCTTGTCCAAACCTACTCGATGCCCTTTTGCTAAAAGTGCTACACTGCTACTTTTCATAAGGCCTTGAGCATCCAAAACAAGATCATATTGTGAAATACGAAGTTGCTTGATAAAGTTTTTAATTTCACCTTGCTGTAATGATTGCATTATATTTTTGCGCCAACGACGCATATCAATACTAATGACACGCTCTATAGCTGGATGCCACTTAGGAATTTCTTGAAAGGCACTTTCAACGACCCAATCAAAATGCACATCTTTCAGCGCTTTTACTGCATCTGTAACAGCGGGTAAGGTATGAATCACATCTCCAAGCGAAGACATTTTAATAATTAAAACTTTCATTGCTACGCCACTAGCTCCAAGACAGCCTCTTTTATGCGTTCTGGCGGAAGATTTTTCATGCATAAATGGTGTTGTAATGGACATTCTCGTTTGAAACAAGGACTACAATGCAGATCTGAACGAATTATTTTCACTTTATCACTTAAGGGCGGTGTAAAACTTGGATCGGTTGAGCCATAAACAGCAACCACCGGCCTATTCAAGGCGGCAGCAATATGCATCAAGCCCGAATCATTGCTTACTACACAGGTACTCAAAGACATCAAATCAATCGCTTCAGCCAAAGAAGTCTTGCCACATAAATTAACACACTGTAATGAAGTCGCTTGATTGATCTGCTCAGCAACGGGTTTATCTTTTTCTGAACCAAAGATCCAGAGTTGATAGCCTGATTTTATGAAAAAATTAGCTATCTGTGCATAATATTCAATTGGCCAACGTTTAGATGCCCCAAATTCTGCGCCTGGGCATAAGCTAATAATTTTACCCGTTTGTAAGGATAAGTGATGTTTTTTTAGCGCAAGCTCTACATTTTCTGCTTGGACAAGCAATTGAGGTTTAGGTAATACACTTGGTAAAGATGCATTTTTTTCATATGCCAAGGCAACATAACGCTGCACCATTAAAGGCAATTGCATCTTATCTAAGATCCTGACATCGTTTAAAAGCGGATAGCGCCATTCACCACGCCAACCAATACGTTGTGGTATTTTTGCAAAAAAAGGAATTAAGGCAGATTTGAAGGAATTAGGTAATACAAAACTACGTTGATAGGTATGCGGCAAACGCTTAGCAATCTGATATCTTTTTTTTAAGTCTAGTTCACCATGCTTCAAAGGCATGGATAAGCTAAGATCGATTTCAGGCATACGATCGGTTAAAGGGCGGCTCCATTCCGGCGCCAAAACATCCAAACATGTTCTTGGATATTTGGTTTTAATCGCTTTAAATAAAGCCTGCGCCATCACCATATCACCGACCCAGGATGGGCCAATTACTAAAGTTCTATCTTCCAACTTCAACTCCAAATCTAAAACCCTGGTAATTTATTTTAAGAAGAATGCGATGGCACATCTTGTAGAATATAAGTAGCACCACAATAAGGACAGCTTACTTTATTGCTTTTCTCGATCGGCAGATACACCTTTGGGTGTGCATTCCACAATGTCATCTGTGGCATTGGACAAGAAAGGGGCAAATCTTTTTTACTAACGTAATATTCCTTTTGCGCACTAGCAGGTTCCTTGGAAAATTCAGACATATGCAACCTATGATAACTAACAAACTTAATAATGGGTAATTCATATTTTATCACAGGTGTTGAGCTAAATTCAGAATATATCGAAAGAAAGTTTGTCAGCTAAGATGGCCAGCATAGAAACTGGCCCCTACAGAATCTAGCGCAAAGACTTAAACGAAGGTGAGCCACTCTTTAAATTGCTCATTCTTACCCTGAACAGTATCAAAGTATAGTTTTTGTAATTTCTCTGTTATAGGTCCTCGCTTACCCTTACCAATCACTCTATTATCCACTTCACGAATGGGCGTAAGCTCCGCTGCTGTACCCGTGAAAAAACATTCATCGCATGAATATACATCATCGCGTGTTAGTAGCGTTTCACTCACTTCGATATCCAATGCTTTTGCAAATTCAAAAATGGAATCTCGCGTGATACCTTCTAAGCAAGAGGTCAATGTGGGTGTATATAATTTCTTGTTCTTAACTAAGAATATATTTTCACCACTCCCTTCTGCCACATAACCTTGTGTATCAAGCAATAGTGCTTCATCATAGCCACAGCTTAAAGCTTCTTGTAAAGCAAGCATGGAGTTCATGTAGTTTCCAGTTGCTTTTGCTCGGCAAAATGAAACATTGATATGATGGCGCTGCAAAGAAGAGGTTCTCACTCGAATACCTTTTTCCAGTGATTCAGAGCCTAAATACGCGCCCCAAGACCACGCAGCAATCGCAACATGTGTTTTCAAATTATCTGCTCTTAAGCCCATACCTTCACTACCGTAATAGCAAAGTGGGCGAATATAGCCTGATTTCAAATTATTGCGTGTGATAGCTTCTTTTTGTGCTTGATTTAAAGTTTCTTTATCAAAAGCAATGGGTAAATTTAAAATGTGCGCGGAGCGGAAGAATCTATCCGTATGTGCCTGCAATCTAAAAATAGCCGTACCTTGTTGCGTTTCATACGCACGTACGCCTTCGAATATACCCATTCCATAATGTAGTGAATGTGTGAGTACATGAATTTTTGCATCACGCCATTCGACCCACTCTCCATCCATCCATATTTGACCATCTTTGTCTGCCATTGACATGCGGTTTATCTCCTGCTGGATTTTTCTATTAATGTGAAACGATTATTATCAATAATTCGGTAATTGTGGCTGGCTTATTGTAGAGGGTCAACTTAAAACGCACTTCATTTCCTAATCAATAAAACCAACTTCTACAATCCAGGACAGCCACATTAAGTTGCTTTACCCAAAATTTTTGAGCTAGAATTCTTTTCAGTAATAAGGAAATTATTTTAGCTCATGACCTTA
>JBFWLB010000024.1:0-37195 GCA_050252335.1 Candidatus Berkiella sp.
ATTTTACCTTTAGTTCTTTTTCACGCTGCACACTGTTTTTAACAACCATGCCCCCTAAGCGAAACTGTGAACTTGCATCGACTGTCTGTTCAATGATATCGGTTGGTGTAAAAAACAAATTAATATTTTGTGATAATGCATATAAAACCAAAGCAACGGCTAGGCTTAAAGCGCTCAATCCAATCAAGGCGATATAAATTCTTTGTTTTTGTTTAGGCGACATGAGATAAATTCTTCTTCAAGAGACGACGTTTTACTTGAGATAAATGCCTAGCACTTTGCATCCACAATCCACCAAGCAAGCAAAAGCTAATGGCATAAGAAGACCAAATGTATGCACCATATCCATTCATTGATAAATATTCTAGCATGCACTTTCCTTATTATTTTTAAGCCAATCACTGTGTTCAGCGCTTTGTAAGATCTGAGTTTGTAATCTCAATGTTAAAAGAAAAAGGCAAAACAGTAAAACCCCCAGGATCATCGATAACAAGGGGTACAACATAGATGCATCGATTGCAGGCTTAGAAAAGCGTGTAATGGTTGAACCTTGATGCAGTGTTTGCCACCAATAAACAGAATAATGAATAATAGGCAAATCAACTAACCCAACAACGGCTAGTATTGCAGGCGCCAAAGATTTGGGCTGATTTGGCTTGATAGCATCATATAATGCTATGTATCCTAAATACAAAAACAGCAGAATGAGCTCTGAGGTTAAACGTGCATCCCAAACCCACCATGTACCCCACATTGGCTTACCCCATATCGCTCCTGTCAGCAATGCCAACAACGCCATACTCGCGCCAATAGGTGCCAAACTATAAGCCATTAATTCTGCAACCTTGAGCCGCCAAATCAAAAATCCAAGACTCAAAACGCCAATTAGTCCATAAAGCATCATAGATAACATCGCAAAAGGGACATGAATAAAGATAATTCTATACGCATCCCCTTGTTGATAATCTGCAGGGGCAATAAATAATCCAGCAACAATACCGTAGCATAAAGCCAAGAACGCAAAGCCTCCCAACCATGGTCTACTTGCAGCACAGATCTGATAACACTGCTTAGGAGACCAAATAGGTGCAAAAAATTTAAGTATTCTATTCACAGTTACTCTTCACTTGTCTGTTGTAAAGTAAGGCTACACAAAAATGGCAAAAATAAAGCACACAATATAGAAATAGCTGCCAGTAATGCACATTCGAAGGTAGGTCTTTGCATTAATTGCAAGGTTGCTACAGCACTTTGACCCAATATTAAAATAGGGGTATACAATGGCAATAACAAAAGCCCTAATAATAAACCTGGCTGCGGTAAGCCTACCGTCAGCGATGCTGCTAAAATCATTAATAAAATTAAAGCCGGTGTTGTAATCAGGAAAACAAAGCCCAAACCAACAGCTAAGGAAACATTAAAATATAGCCAGAATGAAACAATGGGCAGCAACACAATAAAGCCTAAGCCTAGCACTAGCCAATAAGCCAAAGCCTTCGCAAGTATAAAAAGCCATAACGGGTATGGGCTTAGTTTCAACTGGCTGAGCCACCCTTCTTCAAGATCTTTTCTGAGAGCCAGTTCGCTCATTGTTAACATCGAAAATAAAATAGCTATCCAAATAACAACAGGGCTTACCCGTATCAACAACTCAGATTCTCTGCTCAAACTAAAACCAAAGAGTGCAATCGTCAGGCTATAGAGCAACAAAACAGGGATCCAATCTCCCTTGTTCCTTAACATGAGTGTTAATTCAGTTGTAAAATAATGCGCAAGTACTTTAATCATTGTGTTTCACAGCACTGACGATGGTATTGAGTGTAAGCATATGCATCTTAGACAGGCTGCAAACATTTTGTTGGCTATGACTTGTCATAATGACGTTATTATTTTTTGCACAATGCATTTCAAGTCTGCTTTTTACAAAATCTGTTGTCTTTTCATCTAATCCAATAAAAGGCTCGTCTAATATCCACACTGGCTTATTCAACAAAAAGACGCGTGCCAACGCAACCTTTCGGCGCTGACCAAAAGAAAGAGTTTTGACAAGTTTATGCCGCGATTCATAGAGATCAAGTTCCTGTAAAAGCGCTTTTACATCCTCTGATTCTTTCCAGGCTTTGGGGGGCATTTTTTCAGACAAAACCATGAAGGAAAGCTCAATGTTCTCCAAAACAGACATATCTTTTTTTAGGCCATTTTGATGACCAACATAACTTAGATATGGCTGCGCTTGATAAATGTCACAATGATTACTTTCATCAAAGCACCACTTTACTGTTCCGTCATCAAAACGCAGTAATCCCGTTAATAATTTAAGTAAAGTGCTTTTACCAGAACCATTAGCGCCAATAACTTGTAATAATTTTCCACGCGCAAAAACAAAGCTGAGTGGCTGAATAATTATTTTATGAAATAATTGGTATTGCAGATTATCTACTTTGAGCAAATAAGGAGAATTCACTTAGTTCACTTGCTTATTCATGATAAATATACGATAAGCTCGGTGCAAAATTATCATTAATCTTATCGCAGTAACAAAGAACGAACTAAGATTGTAAGATGACACTCAAGCATACAATTGCAAAGACAGTATCTTATCACAGGCGCAAGAAGGCAAAAAGTCGTTTAACTAAAGCGCTTTGTAAAAAAACACTTTCAGAATAGCATCCACAGCCAAACCTTTATAGAATAAGGTCGCACTATTAAATATGTTTAGACAAAAAACTAAGGTTATTTAGATGATTGAATTTTTAAGCAACTATGGACTCTTTTTCGCAAAAACACTTACCTTTGTTCTCGCAATTATTGTTGTTTTAGCAAGCGTCATCTCTATGACACAAAAACCCAGAGTCGAAGACGGTCTTTTATCAATCAATAATTTGAATGAAAAATTTCAAGATATAAAAAATGGCGTTCAAGCAGAAATCCTCTCTAAAGCAGACTATAAAGCCTGGCAAAAACAAGAAAAAAAGAGAGAGAAAGAAGAAAGTAAGCAAGAAAAAAAATCAAGCAGCAAAAAACCAAGACTGTTTGTTCTGCGCTTTGATGGCGATGTGAAAGCCTCAGAAACCCTTGCTTTAACGGAATGCATTAACGCAATCATAGACACTGCCGACAAAAGTGATGAAGTGCTTTTAATCTTAGAGAGCGCGGGTGGTTATGTTCATAGCTACGGCCATGCGGCATCACAAGTCCATAGAATACGTGATCACCAATTAAAACTAACCATTGCGATTGATAAGTGTGCAGCCAGCGGCGGTTATCTCATGGCTTGTATTGCAAATGAATTAATTGCTTCTCCTTTTGCGATTATTGGTTCCATAGGTGTTGTCGGACAAATGCCTAATTTCCATCGCTTATTAGAAAAAAATAATATTGATTATGAGCTACATACGGCAGGCCAATATAAACGCACTTTAACTATTTTTGGTGAAAATACAGATACACAACGAGATAAATTTGTTGAGGAAATCGAAGTAACACACCAAATCTTCAAAGATTATGTGTCTAAACATAGACCGATGCTTGATATTACAGAAGTAGCAACGGGTGAGCACTGGCATGCAATGCTTGCACTAGAAAAGAAACTCATTGATAAAATACAAACCAGCGACGCCTTCATTATGGAAGCCTTGAAAGATCGTCAAGTCTTTGAAATCAGCTATCAAGAAAAACAAAAAATGTCTGATAAATTTCTTTCTAGATTGGCACTACAATTAGAAAAATCGGCTCTTACATTATTTACAAGATTTAATCTGTTTAAGTTTTAAGAAATAGATGAATTTTGGAATTTTTATAAACCCTCACCCGTCCTTTCAGGACTCCCTCTCCCAAAATGGTAGAGGGAAAAATTTCGCTACGCTCATTACTCAGAAGAAAAAGCAATGATGTGTAAGATTATTGAAGCATAGATGAGCACAGCGAATCATAACGCCTCTACCATTTTGGGAGAGGCCGGCTGAAAGCCTGGTGAGGGTTTAATCCAAAATATATTAGGTCAATCCACAACTCATAAAAATCATTCTACAACTAAGACTTAGAAAGAGATGCTTTTTTGGCCTGTAACACACGAATCATTTGCGCTTCAATTTTAGTCAAACCACAATCCTGCATAAGTGTTTCTTCATCTCCACCCAGTTCAATCATCTTGCGTGCTTGATGATAATGCCCTTGACTCATCTCTTTAGATTTTTGGAATAAGTTTTGTACCTTCGTCAATTTTTCAGAAAAGCCTGAAACTTTAGATTCTACTTCTAGAATACGTTCACCCATGGGGGTTAAAGATTGCGTAACTTGTGAAAAGTTATTATCAGATAACTCTTGATACAATTTCACTTCATCAATCAATGTACGATATTTATTCACTCTATAAATAGCACAACATGAAACAGCAATGCTTACAGTTGTAGTTACAAAGCTAATCCCTAAAATATATGGCACCAATGTACTTGCATCCATTGCATCATTCCTTGGGTGAATTTGTTTTGGTTTCAGTGATATTCACGGTACTTGGAGTCCTGCTTGGCAAAGTGGTATAACGCGTTATACCGCTTGTCGTTTTTTCTTGTTTTGTAGGTTGAGCATTCAGTATATGTTTTTGTGTTGTTGCTTCTTCTATAACAACTGGCTCTGGCTCTTTAAAGGTTTTCTCTCTCAATCTTTTCATGCGTTCATTCTTAGCAATGACAAGTACTACCCTTCTATTTTGCTGTCTACCAAGTGCCGTTGTATTAGTCGCAACAGGGAAATTAGAACCATAACCGACAACCACAAAGCGCTCTGATGATAATTTTAACTCTATAAATCGACGTGCAACAGCAGCAGCACGTGCCGCGGATAACTCCCAATTTGAAGGGAACAACTCATTTGCTATGGGTACATTATCTGAAAATCCTTCAACTTGAATAGGAGAAGAAAAAGACGATAGGATATCTCGAAGTGGTAATAAAACTTTATCTGAGTCTGGCAATAAGATTGCGCTCCCTGTTGCAAAGAGCACACTTGTATTCAAAGTAAGCTCCAACCAATTTTCTGTTTCTTCAATCGTCATTAATTTTTTATCGATACTGCCTTCTAGCTTGCTGCGCATTGCATCGGTTAATTCAAAAAAAGCTGGCTTTGTAAAAAGATGAGGTGTCAATGCTCCCCAACCTAATCGACCATTTGGCTCAGCTGCACGATTAACCGTTTTACTAGTGCTTTGTTCATTTTCTTCTACAGAGTAGGCAAGAGGTGTAATATTTAAAAAAGCAAGCCCCAGTGAATCAGCCAGTATTCTGTACTTGCCCTCGTTTACAACAGACAATGCATACATCGTGACAAAGAAAGCAAAGAGTAAAGTAATAAAATCTGCATAAGAAATAACCCAGCGATCATGAGACTCTGGCTCATGTGCAATTTTGCTAGAAAGGCTTCTACGCTGCTGCATTATCTTCGCTCACATAACTCAATAATTTGTATTCAATCGCTTGTGGATGCTCACCTTTTGCAATCGCGCAAATCCCTTCCATGATCATAGAATTTTGAATGGTTCTATTTAAAATCTGATTTTTTAATTTTTTAGCAACGGGGATACAAAAAATATTCGCAAAGGCAACCCCATAAATCGTGGCAACAAAAGCCACTGCAATGCCTGGCCCTAATAATTCAGGCTTATCTAAACTTCCTAAAATATGAATAAGTCCAAGTACCGCGCCAATAATGCCAATAGTAGGGCTATAACCTCCCATGCTTTCAAATACTCTGGCAGCTTGTAGATCTTTTAGCTCACGAACATCAAGTTCATGCACCATAATATCTCTGATGACTTCAGAAGAGTGCCCATCAACGATGAGTTGTAAACCACGACGTGTATAAGAAGATATTTCATCGCTTGTTAAGAATCTCTCTAAACTAAGCAGTCCTTCATTGCGCGCTAAAATAGACCAATGTATGATGTTTTTTAGATCTTTGTAATAATGCTTATCAGGTGGAAAAATAACCCAAGGGAAGATTTCTAAAGCGCGTTTAAATACAAAATGAGGTGACTCTAACAATACTGCCCCAAAAGTCCCGCCTAACACAATAATCATTGCGGGCACATTGAGCAGCACTGAAAGTTGGCCACCATCTATATATTGTCCTGCTAAAATCGCAGTGACTCCAAGCATAAATCCTATAATCGTGAGCGAATCCATATGCTCTTATTTCCGTATAAAATTATTTCCACTTATCGAGTCTAGCCTGTAGTCGTACCATTGCTTGGCTGTGAATTTGGCTAATCCTAGATTCACTCACACCCAATACTTCACCAATCTCTCGCAAATTTAATTCTTCATCGTAGTAAAGTGCTAAAACAAGTTTTTCTTTATTTGGAAGATGCGCAACTTCTGATGCTAATTTATTTTTAAAATCTTCTTGTTGAAGGCCATCTAAGGGGCTAGGAATTTGGCTTTGGCCTGATGGTTGGCTCAAATAATCATCATTCAAACCCAAATCATCAAATGCAAATATTTTTGCACAATTCATATCTTGTATGACAGAATGATATTCTTCCAAAGAAATATTAAGCGTCTTTGCAATGTCAGCATCTTTTGCATCTCTGCCTGTTTCATTTTCAATTCTACGAATTGCAATCGCAAATTTCTTCATATTTTTATGAACCGAGCGTGGCGCCCAATCCTCTTTTCTAATTTCATCAAGCATCGCACCTCTGATTCTAATACCTGCATAGGTTGTAAAGGCTGCGCCTTTGGTATGATCATAATTGCGTGCCGCTTCGATAAGACCAATCATTCCCGCTTGTATTAAATCATCGACTTGAATATTCTGCGGCAATCGCGCCAAAAGATGATGGGCGATCTTCTTTACTAAGGGAGCATGCTGCCGAACAAAATCAGAACCTGTATTGTCAACTAATTGATACGCCTTTGCACCACTCATGTATTTACCTCTATAAAATTCAGTGGCTTAATCATATCCTCTAAAAACAGCTGTGCCGGATTGCTATCCGTATTAAGCGATTTTCTTGTATCGATTAACTTTGCAGCAATTTCTCTAAAATGCTGCGCTGCTTTCGAACTTGGATATAACTCCATTAATGATTTTTGTTGCTTAATTGCGCGCTTTACATATTCATCGTTTGGAATCCATCCCAAAAAGTGTAATGACACACTTAAATATTTGTCAGCTACATTTGTTAGCTTAGCAAAGATTTCCTTAGACTCAGTCAAACTACTGGACATATTCACCAGTACTTTCATTCTTTTTATTTGATATTTTGTATTTAAAATTTTGATTAAACTGTAGGCGTCTGTAAGCGAAGTGGGTTCATCTGAGAGCACAATAATAATTTCATTTGCAGCTAAAGAAAATCTAACAACCATGTCAGAAATACCAGCCGCAGTATCAATGATAAAAGTATCCACTTGATCGCTCAATGCATTAAAACCAGCGATCAATCCCATATATTCTAATGGTTGTAATTGCACAAGACGTTGTATGCCAGAAGCCGCAGGAATAATATTTACGCCAAAAGGCCCTTTGAGAACAATATCATTCAATTCGCACTTTGCATCAATTACGTCGTTTAAAGTGAGCGTTGGTTTTAAGCCAAGCGCAACATCAATATTCGACAATCCAAAATCTGCATCTAGCAAAAATACTCTTTCCCCTAACATCGCCTGAGCAATGGACAAATTAATGGCTGTGTTTGTTTTACCTATACCCCCCTTACCACCTGTAATTGCGATTACTTGCTTTTTATGAGGCAGCGGCTTGTAATTCGGATTCATTATTAAATTTCTCCATGAAATAAGTTGCCATTTTTTCATCAATGGAAATTTGGTCTAAAGCATATTGATTAACAACAATCAGTAAATCTTTAATAAGGGAGGAGCGATGTGCTTCAATCAATGGCTCTGTCATCACAGAGGACAAATTTAAATAAGCAATCGGCACATCGAAACGTAGCGAAAAATCTAACAAAGGAATATAGTTTGGATGCTCATCAATTTTTGTTATTGAAAGCGCACAAACATTCATTTCTTTGGTTAAATCAAAAAGCGCTCTTAAATAAGTCGCTCCAATAGAGCTGGGAATCACATAAAATAAATTTAGATCATCACTCATTTTCTTAAAATAATTCAAATATTCATTACAGGTATCATCCATCATATTGGGGGATGGCATATCAATGAATATTTGCTTTTTATCAGAACAAAAGGCAAGCGCCTCTTCTAACTCAGTGATTGACTCCACATAAAAACAAGGTAAGTTAAAAATATTATGAAAAGCTTTAGCCTCATGAACAGTGGTCAGTTTATTCTGGTTAATAAAAATAACCCCTATCTGCTCATGAAACTGAGGATCAACATTCTGCATTAAAAATTTTGCAAACATTGTGGTTTTACCAGCTCCAGAAGGTCCCACCATAATATTGTATTTTTTGATTGATTTATTTTGTTTGTACAACTTAATTTTATTTACAACAGCATTTAAAACAAAAATCCAGGCCTCATCAAAACTAATATCATTTGGCAGCTGAGAAACCAAAGAATCTATTGTTTGAGCCTCAAAGCCAATAGATATCAATTTTTTATAAACAATAGCTTGAATTAAATTGTCTTTTTGAAACTGCTCCCAATACTGAGCATGATAGTGAGAAGTCATCATTTTTTTGATAGATAAAATTTCATTCTTTATGTTCAAATAAGAAAAATCATCTATCGACTCCATATTATCTATGGCAGATGATTTTTTTAGAACCACACTACTAAATCTATCATCAGAACCTGCAACACGATTAAAAAAATAAGGGTTCACAGTCGGCGTTTCTTCCTTTGATTTTTTTAAGCGCGACAGCGCATTGGCTGTTTTATGCGCATGCTGTGCATTGCCTGTTGAGTCATCCATAAGATCGCCAGGTGCTGCAATAACATGCACCTTACCCTCTATGGTTTCATTAGATAAAATAACAGCTTCTGCCCCCAGCTCTTTTTTAATCATATGTAGCGCTTCTGAAATCGAACCGGCAACAAATCTTTTTACTTGAAAAGATTTACTCATACTAGCTATTTCCTAATGTAGATATAACATTAATTTGTTTATCATCTGGTACTTCATTAAAACTCAGCACAGACAATTCTTTGATAGATGGGCGCAATAATTTAGACAAAACAGGCCTTAATTCATTGGCAGCCAAAAGAATCACAGGATTACCCATTGCAATTTGTTTACGCGAAAACTCCACTAACTTTTGCTGCACTTGGCTAAGTAACATAGGCTCTATCACCGGGTTCTCTTTTCCTGATTGAATACCTTGTTGCAATATCTGTTCCAACTTTGAGTCAAGCGTTATAACAGGCATTTGACTCGCAGGACCAATTAGTTGCTGCACAATCATACGACCTAATTTTACTCGAACCTGCTCTGTTAAAATGGCAGGATCTTGACTCTTTGAGGCATAAGATGACAATGTTTCGACAATTGTTTTAGAGTCACGAATAGGAACATGTTCTCTCAATAAATTTTGTAAAATTTTAACCAAGGCCGACAAATTCAATTTATCAGGAATGAGGTCTTCAACCAATTTTGGTGATTGTTTGGCTAATCTATCAAGAATTTTTTGCGCCTCATCATGACCTAACAGCTCATAGGCATGATCTTGAACAATCTGACTAAGATGCGTTGCAATAACTGTTGCAGTATCAACAACGGTATAACCTTTTGTTTGCGCCTGTTCTTTAAGGCTTGGATTAATCCATACTGCATCCAGACCAAAAGCAGGATCTTTGCAATCAATACCATCAATTTTACCAAATATCTTCCCTGAACTGATGGCAAGCGCCTTATCCATATGCACCTGAAACTCTCCCATCACAACGCCCATTAATGAAATGCGATATTGCGATGGCTGTAATGCCAAATCATCTCTAATATGAACAGAGGGCACCAGAAAACCAAGCTCTTGAGAGAGTTTTCTGCGAACCCCCTTGATTTTTTGCATTAATTCTCCACCCGTTTTTTCATCAACAAGAGAAATTAATTTATAACCTACTTCTAAGCTGACAGGATCCACACTTTGAACATCATCCCAACTCACTTCTTTTGGCTCTGCTTTTTTATCCTCTCTTTCAGAAAGTGTTACTCCTTCCTCTTGTTTCACCTCTTTTTCTAAAGTCTTCTGGTATAAATAATAAGCCGCCCCTGCCAATAAACCTGCGACCGTTATGAAGACAAAATGAGGCATACCCGGAATAATCCCCAACATAAACATAACAACGGCAGAAATTACTAATGGTTTGTAATGAGAGAAGACTTGAAGTTTAACAAGATCGCCAACATCATGGCTTGCAGAAACACGTGTAACCATGATCGCAGCAGCAGTTGACAACAAAATAGAAGGTACTTGCGCCACCAAGCCATCCCCAATTGTCAGTAAAGTATAAATACGAGCAGCCTCAGACATCGACAAATCATGTTGTAAAATGCCAATGGCAAATCCACCCAAAAGATTAATAATTAAAATCAAAACACCTGCGATCGCATCGCCTCGCACGAATTTACTGGCACCATCCATAGAGCCATAAAAATCAGCTTCACGCGCAACTTCATCACGTCGTGCTTTAGCCTGCTCTTGATTAATAATACCTGCATTTAAATCTGCATCAATGGCCATTTGTTTACCAGGCATAGAATCTAAGGTAAAACGGGCGCTTACTTCAGAAATTCTGCCACCACCCTTTGTGATTACAACAAAGTTAATAATCAAGATAATCATAAAAACAACGATACCAACGGCATAATTTCCGCCAATCACAACATGGCCAAAAGCCTCAATGACTTTACCAACCGCATCTGTGCCTGTATGCCCCTCTAAGAGCACAACACGTGTAGAAGCAATGTTTAATGCCAAACGTAATAAAGTTGCTACCAACAAAACAGTGGGGAATATACTAAAATCCAGTGGCCGTAACGCATAAGTACAAGCCAACAGCACGATCAACGACAATGTAATATTAAAAGTAAAGAATATATCTAATAAAATAGGCGGCAAAGGTAAAATCATCATTGACAAAAGCAAAATGATGAATACAGGAATACCAACACCAATACCTGTTATAAATTTAAAATAATTGTTGGCCGCTATCGTTTGTTGCATATTACTTTACCATATCTTTAGGCACATTGATGTTTGTTGGTAATTTAGGTTTGGGAGCTTTACCCTTTCTGAACATTTTAAGTTTATAAACATAGGCTAAGACTTGAGCACAAGCCACATACAACCGACTCGGAATTTCTTGATCTATCTCTGTATTGTAATAAATAGCGCGCGATAGCATCGGGATTTGTACAATGGGAATTTCATGATGCTTTGCTACTTGTCTTATTTTTTCCGCAATATTATCCGCACCTTTTGCTAGTAGTTTTGGTGCTTTCATTTTTTTATCGTCATATTTAATTGCAACCGCAAAGTGGGTGGGATTGGTGATAATGACGTCTGCTTCTGGCACATTAGACATCATTCGTTGACGAGAAATATCCCTTTGGATTTTCAAAAGTTTATTCTTAACTTCTGGCCTTACATCTGACTCTTTCAACTCATCTTTTACTTCTTGCTTGGTCATCTTTATCTGTTTATGATGCTCATATATTTGAAATGGCACATCTATCATAGAAATAATAACTAAAGAAGAACATAATATAAAAAAAGAAAACTCTACAATATTAAAAAATTTGACAATAGCGCTTGTAAGCATTGGCTGAGAAAGGTGCAAAATCTCTTCAAAAAACATATAAAACAACAAAACACAGAAAGCGCTCACCAGCACAAGTTTTAAAATAGACTTGACCAATTCCATCATACTTTTCATAGAGAAAATTTTGCCCAAGCCTTTAATCGGGTCAAGTCTATCAAATTTTAAACCTACATTCTGAATTGATAGATTAATATTGCCCACCAACAAAGGCCCTAAAAAACAAGCAAGAACACAGAGTATTAAAAAAGGTACTAAAACAGATATACCAAGCAACCCTGCCTCACGCAATATCGTAAACATTGCCTGAGTTTCCATCACATTAATATCTTCTGCACCAAAGGCAATTGTAAAGATCTTTAAGCAATCAACAGCAATCATGTTTCCAAAACAAAGAAAGCCTATTCCTGCGAAAATAAGTAGCAACATGGTATTAAAATCTTTGGAACGCGCAACAACCCCTTTCTCTTTGGACTCTTGCTGTCGCTTCGGGGTGGCTTCTTCGGTCCGTTCTTGTGAATCTTCAGACATGACTTAGACCATCCACTGATTGATTTTTTCAATGAGCTGATTAAACATCTCTGTAAACTGTGGTAACAACGTTACTGAGGTGAACCACAAGATAACCATACCGAGAATCATGGTTACAGGAAAACCAAGAGAAAAGATATTAAGTTGTGGTGTAGCTTTTGTCATAATACCGATAGCCATATTTACAATCAGTAATGCTGTTATAGTAGGCAATGCAATTTTTAGGCCACCTAAAAATATCCAACTACCCAAGCTAATCATTTCATTAAAGTTAATAAACTTGCTACTTGCTAAAGAGACAGGCATTTTATCAAAACTTTCTACAATCGTTTGTATTAGAAATAAATGCCCATTCATAGACAAGAAGAGTAATGTCACAATCATCAAATAAAATTGACTTAAAGCAGGCACGGAAACACCATTTTGAGGATCAATCATCGAGGCAAACCCCAACCCCATTTGCATGGCACATATTCCAGCCGCCATCACAAATGCTTGAAAAATAACATGAACAGACAGACCTATCATAACCCCTATCATGATTTGCTCTAACAGAAGATAAATCAATTGAAAGAAAGTCAATGCATTCTGAGCAATCGGAGCATTATCATACAACAAAGGGAACACAATCAGACTAATGGCAAGGCTGAGAAACAATTTAAGGCGTTTGGGGACAAATTGAGCACCCAACATTGGCATAACCATGAGCATCGCTGAAATACGTGCAAAGGGTAATCCAAAATAAAAAATAAGGTTATCTAATTCATAAGGTGCAAACACAGCAGTCACCCTATCAACTGCGGGATAATATCAAATACTGAATGTGTAAAATCTGTAATAATAGAAGATAACCAAGGCGCAGCAAGAATAAGTGTCAAAAAAGTAACCAACAATCTGGGAATAAAACTCAGTGATTGCTCATTAATTTGAGTTGCGGCTTGAAAAATGCTGACAATAAGACCTGTTACCAAACTTGGAATAACAATAATGCTGACAAGTAAAATGATAATCAGCAATGCCTGTCTGAATAAATCAATGACGGATTCTGGGCCCATCTCATCCCCCTATGATAAAGCTTGTGGCAAGCGTTCCCAATAGTAAATTCCAACCATCCACGAGTACAAACAACATTAATTTAAAAGGTAAGGATACAATTAGTGGTGACATCATCATCATACCCATGGACATCAATACGCTAGCTACCACCAAGTCAATAATCAAAAAGGGAATAAAAATGATAAAACCAATTTGAAAAGCTGTCTTCAATTCTGATGTAATAAAGGCAGGCAGTAAAATTGACAAAGGTATTTTATCTGCATCCTCTTCTAAATGTGCATTTGTTCGAGACAACTCATGAAAAAGATGCAAATCATTTTCTCTGGTTTGTTCAAGCATAAATTTTTTGATAGGCAATGCGGCCTGGGTTAATGCTGTTTTCTGATCTATTTTATTGCTCATGTAGGGTTGCAAAACATTGTTATTAATTTCTGATATGATGGGCGTCATAATAAAAAAAGAAAGAAACAATGAAAGACCTATAATAATCTGATTGCTTGGTGTTTGCGGCATACCCAAAGCTTGTCGCAAAATAGCCAATACAATTACAATTCTTGTAAAAGACGTCATCATGAGCACCATTGCTGGCAACATCGTCAGCAATGTCATAATTGCTAAAATTTGAATATTTACTGAATAAGTCTGTGCCCCCGCGTCGCCAGGCAAAACTTTTAATAACTCAAGATCAAACTGACCAGCCAGGCAAATGGATGGCAGAAATAATATTCCTGACGTAAATATTACACGCTTAGTTGTTGCTTTCATGGTTTTCATGACTCTCATGTTCATTCACCTTTGCAATAAATTGGCTATTAAAATCGTCATTGAATACATGAAGCGTATTAATTGCGTTATCAGAAACACCAAGCAGAATTTTTTGATCTAAAACCTTTACTAAAACTATTTTTGTTTTTTTACTCACATTTGTGCCACCTATTATTTCTAGATCTTTAAATTGATAATTTTTTAAAAGTTGAGTCTTTTTCGCAACAAAACCAAATACAACAATCATAGTAACGATCAATGCAAGTGCGAGCGTGATACTTGACATAAGGCTGGTTGTAATCATTCTTCCCTCATGGCCATTAAGGCTTGTTAACTTAATTTGCGAATGCGCTCTTCTGCATTTATCACATCGGTTAAACGCAATCCAAATTTATCATTGACCACAACAACCTCAGCATGTGCTATCAAAGTACCATTGACTAAGACATCTAATGGCTCTCCCGCTAAGCGATCTAGCTCAATAACGGAACCTTGATTTAAATTTAATAGTTTTCTAATGCTGATTGAGGTCTTACCAACCTCCAATGACAAACTGACAGGGATATCCATGATAACGTCTAAATCAGGATTATCGTTTTTAGAGTCTTTATTTTCATTGGTTAAATCTTCAAATCGTGCACCAGAAGGTGAGTTTTGACTTGAAGGGTCTATTGCCACATCTAAAGCATCTATATTTTCATCTGTCATTGTATACCTTATTTTCTATCAAATTTCCCAACGATTTTAACTGCATAATTACCTTCATGCGTGCCAAATTTCACATTGTAAACAGGTATTCCATTTATTTTCACAAGACTTATATCTGAAATCTCAATAGGAATGATATCGTCCGACTTAAAATTAACCACATCTTTTATTTTGATTTTTTTCTTAGCTAAAATACAACCAATATCAACAGAAGCTTCTAATATCTCATGTTGCAAAGCTGCCATCCATGCATCATTGTTTTGCATTTTTTCTGTGCTTTCACTATTATTTTCCAGTTTTGATTTAATGGGATCGAGCATTGAGACAGGCAATGC
Organism: Candidatus Berkiella sp.; assembly: GCA_050252335.1. Taxonomy (GTDB): domain Bacteria; phylum Pseudomonadota; class Gammaproteobacteria; order Berkiellales; family Berkiellaceae; genus Berkiella_A. Next base: position 15,134 of record JBFWLB010000024.1, read on the forward strand.
AAATGTAATATCCCCCCCGCCACCTTCTAATTCCACTCTTATTTTTTTGATTAAGAAAAACTCATGAGGCTGTATCCAAGTAATCATGTTAGGATCAGACTCTTTAGAAAAAGTCTCATATTTAACATTATGAACTTCTTCCCAGGCAGCATTCAGATCTGGCAAAATTATCTTTAAAACTCTATCAATGATTCTATATTCTGTTAGTGTGAAGTTTCGTCTCTCGATATTACCTTGGATTTTTCCATCTCCACCAAAATAATTTTCAACTAAGGTATATACTAGATAAGCATCAAAACAAATGATTGCATTTCCTTTGAGGGGATTGAGCTTTAATATATTAATATTGGTAGGGACGCTCAATGCACTTAAAAAATCCTTGCCATTTACAAGCGTCATTGGCTTCGTATTTAATTCAATCGTCTTTTTCATAATAGTCAAAAGACTCACTTTGGCTTTTCTCATAAAGCGCTCGTAAATCTTTTCAATCTTATAAAATCGATGCTGCAATAACCCTGGCTGAATTGAAAAGTCATACTCTCGAGGAAAAGCTGGATCTTGATCCATTATCGATTCACTATCCTCTTTGCTCAGCAGTTCATCAATTTCTTCTTGCTTTAAGACATCATTCATAATAGATTTTCTTCTCTTGGCTTATTATTCTTACAGCAATAATATAAATTCGCTTTTCTTTACAGAGGAAAAGCAAAGATCGTACCAAGATTTAAATCAGTAATTTCAAGAAGTTATACTTTAGATGTCAAAAATTTGACATAAATTGTAAAGCGAATAAAACAATAGCGGTTCTATTGACAAAGAGAGTGGCCAAACCACCTATGCATACAAATCAATCAAACCTTTTATATTCCTAACCAAAGAAATGCTCTCACTGCTTGTATCTTCAGCCGCATGCCTAAAGCCACCATTACTGCTAGCATTTTGCTCATTATTATTTTGATCATTTTGATGAAATACACCCACATTCCCAAGATTAAGTCCTTCCTGACCAAATATATTCCTTAAATCATTTATTTGCGCTTCAATGGCTTCTTTGGCGGCAACGGATTGTGTATTAAACACAATGTGTGTTGCGCCCTCATGCTGAGATATTTTGATTTCTAAAGCACCTAGCTCTGGTGGATCAATGATTAATTTTGCTGAGGTCTCATTTTTATTCATCATGAGCAATATTTTATCAGATAAAGGATTTTCTGGCTTGGCCTCTGGTATATAGGTTAATTTACTGGTATGCGTATTTGTGATCAATTTTGCATCAGAAATTTGAGTATTTGACATAATATCTGTAGCTGACATTTTGTCTTTAATCATTGTAGATTCTGGTTTAATAATACTCTCAATAACTGCAATAGTTGCTTTTGGTGTTGCAAGATCATCTATAGACGCTGTTGAAGAAAGCTCTTTAACAAGTTTTTTATGAATAGCTGCTTCAGATTCAATGTCTGTTTCATCAACTTCAAGCTTAGCATTCATCGCTTTGCTGTCTTCTTGTATTTCATCAATATTTACTAATGCAACCTCATCTTGCACGACCGAACGAGGAAGCTCAGATGCATTCTTAAAGCCATCCACATTATTCGTAGCATAGGCTTTGATTGATTCTGGAGCTTCTTGCAATAAAAAATTAGTTACAGGTGGCTTGCTCAGATCGAGCCCAGTGGATGATACCGAAAGACTTGTATTCACAAATACTGAAGACTCATCCTCTATCACAATCGGCATTACTTCACTCGTCATTCCAGAATTAATAAGTACATTAATTTCAATATCTTCATCTATTTCATCGCTCTTAGCACTCGTCTCTTTGTCTGTTGCCTTTTGTGTTATTTGCTGGTTATTTGTCTGTATTGAATCTACTTTCTCATCTATTTCAGTAGTGTCTGTTTTTGTTTCCTGGTTATTAGACGATTTTTCTATAGCCTTATTGCCACTTGCTGCCGCATCTTTAGGCAAATTATTTCCTCTTGGCTTTGCCTTTTGCTCAGAGGATTGATTGGCTTGCTCCTGTATATTTTTATAAGAATTATCTTTTCTGACAGAAGCTTCAGCACCGTCCCTATCTAATCCATTGATATTATTTGTTTTTTTGGACGCTGCCCCAGCACTTGTAAGCGTATTGTTATGTTGTAGCGCTAATAAATTATTTTCCATATTCTCAATCACCACATGACTATATTACTTACTATACAAAGACTGTGCCAGAACGCATTTATAAAAATGCCTTATACCCAAGAACGTCAACATATTGTCATTATCGTCAATGATATTTTTGGCTTATTCAATCGTAAACAATTCATTTAATTTTGTGATCATAAAAATTTTTAAAATATCTGGTGAGCAATTACTAATTTTAATACTGGCAGTATCACCACCGGCATGATCTCTCAAAGCCAATAACATACCCAATGCAGAACTATCAATATAATTGGAAGCTTTAAGATCTACGACATAATCATCTGGCTTTTCTTCTATTTGCTCATATGCATTTCTAAAAAGATGTAATTGACTGAAATCAAAGCGTCCTTCAACAAGTATGCGCAATCGACGACCATTATTTTCAGTATGTGCTGATATAGGCATATGACATTTCCTTATGACGTATGATATATGTAATATATACCCTTCACAGATAAAGTTTCTTACAGGTAAAGGGCACAATGTCGGTTTGGTTGACTTCCTATCTCTCACAATAGTTATATATTTTGTATATACCTATTACTCGAACACTCGCCATCTAATTTAAAAATTATCTGTTTTGGCTATAGTTTCTAAAAAGCTCTTCTATATTTTTAGATTCCATTTTTAATTTTTCATATTGAATTTCTTTATTTCCGCTATCTATCAATTTATCAATTTGAGATATCTTATAATGCAACATTTCAACAAGCTTATTATGATATTGTAATTCTTGCTCAAGTTTATTAAGATTATTACCTAAATCAATAATGCTGGCACGCAAATACATGCTAAAATTTTGTTTTAATTTTAAATTATGCGCTGTCTGTGATTGATTCTCACTCCCTTGCATCGCATATTCAGACAGGTAGGATTCTAACACTGCAATTTTTTCATGTTCTGCTCTAATTTTTGCGGATGTATTTTGTGCACGAATAATAATAAAACCAAGATTTCTATCCCAAATTGCTTTTAACTTTTTATATTTTTCAATGACACTCATTTTATAACTCTTTAGCCATTAATAACGTTTTTTAAATTTTGCACATCATTTTCAAAGGTTGATTTTTCACCAACCATCTGCTGCAAAAATTTTGTGATCTCCGGCATCTTTTTGATAATTTTATCAAATTCAGGATCACTGCCTGCTTGATATGCTCCCAAAGAAATAAAATCTTTTTGTTTCATATATTGACTATAATAACGTTTAAATAAACGTGCTGCTTGCAAATGTTCTGGAGAAATAATACTATTCATAACTCGACTGATAGATTGTTCAATATCAATTGCCGGAAAATGCCCCACCTCAACAAGACGTCGAGACAACACAATATGCCCGTCTAGAATACTTCTGGCACAATCAACAATAGGATCTTGAATATCGTCAGACTCAGCTAATACTGTATATATGGCAGTGATAGAACTCCCCTTTTGTGTTCCATTCCCCACACGTTCAATCAATTTTGGTAATTTTGTAAAAACAGAGGGAGGATAGCCTTTGGTGGTAGGTGGCTCTCCCAGCGCTAATCCCAATTCACGAATGGCTTGCGCATATCTTGAAACAGAATCCATTAAAAATAATACGCGTTTATTGTTATCTCTGAAATATTCTGCAATGGAAGTCGCATATTCTGCTGCTTGTATTCGGTTCAAAGGTGAGCTATCTGCAGAAGAAACGACCATTACCGTTTTGCTCAAAGCTGAGCCAAGATTATCTTCAATAAACTCTTTTACTTCACGACTACGCTCACCAATCAATGCAATAACGATAACATCTACTTTTGAATACTTCGCAATCATCCCCATTAAAACGCTTTTGCCAACACCGCTACCAGCCATTAGCCCGATACGTTGTCCTTCCCCCACTGTGAGCAAACCATTAATTGCTTTTACACCTAAATCTAAAGGCGCAGAAATTCTACTTTTTTCTAATGGATTTATCTTTGTCGTAGACAAAGGCATATTTATAACATCTTTGAGTTTTCCTAAAGCATCTAAGGGGCTGCCATAAGAATCTATCACTCGGCCTAACAAGCCAAATCCCATAGGGCTTTTTTTAAATTCATTTAATTGCTTGATTTCAAAATTAGGGGAAAGCCCTGTTAGTTCTTCATAAGCCATCAAATAAGTAATATCACCTTTAAAACCAACCACCTCCAAGAGGGCTTTTTCTGATTGCGAAATTTCAATTTCGCATAAAGTTCCAATTTTAGCATTCAAGCCTGTTGCTTCAATGAGATAGTTTGATGCTTTGAAAATTTTACCATACTGTAAAAAACGAGGCTCTTGAACATTCGCCTTAAGATATTTTTCAATATCCATCATTTGATTAGTCATTACTGGTTCCCGTTTTAACAAAATTTGGCTCAAAAAACTTAGCGATGGTTTTCTGAACATCAAACTCAATCACCTGAGAGCTTGAGTCTAATTTAAACTGAAAATCGTTAAAGCCATCATTCTCAATAAACTTTATATCATAACCAGAGAAATCTATTTGAGCCATCATATCAATCGTCATTTTATTTGCGACAATAATTATTTTTTTAATATTATCCTGATAAAAAGACAATGCCTCTTGAACAATAGACTTCAATGCTGTTTCATGTGTTGACAACTCAACAGCAATCACTTTTTTACAGATTTCATTAATAATATAAAGCGATTTTTGCTCAAACATTTCTTCTTGCACTTTAAAATGATTACTCATATCATTCATAAGCTGTAACAGCGCAGCTTTTTGTGGCAACACCTCTTGCAAACCTTGTTTTTTACCGTCCAAATAGCCTTGTTCTTTTTCTTTTTTTACAATTTCCTCAAGCGCTTTTTTTTGTGGTGTAGACAGACTTATTTTGCTGTAATTTTGAGATATATTATTTGAGCCTGAAAAAGTATGCTCTGGAAGCGACCAATTTTTTATATTTTTTCCTTTGTCCATTATACAAACTCCTCACCTTTTCCACCGAGTGAAATTTCGCCAGCATCGCCCAATTTCTTGGCAATGGCCAATATTTCTTTTTGAGCTTTTTCCACCTCACTCAATTTTACCGGGCCTTTTGCATCCAGATCGTCTAACAACAATGTTGCTGCACGTTTGGACATATTTTTTATAACTTTGTCTTTAATAGAAGCATCAGCGCCTTTTAAAGCAACAACCAATGAATCTGTACTTATCTCTCTTAGTAAAGTTTGTATACCTTTATCATCAATATTTTTAATATTATCAAAAACAAACATTAATTCTTGAATCTCAATTGCCAAATCATTGTTTTTGTCTTTCATTGCATCAAAAATTTCACCTTCTACATTTGTGTCAACATAATTCATAATGTCGGCAGCTTTTTTAACACCCCCCAATATTTTCGGCTTAATAGTGCGACGATTGGCGTACTGATCGATGATAATTTCATTAAGATCAGATATTGCTTCTGTGTCGATACTTTCTTGATTAGAAATACGCACAATCAAATCCAGCTGTGCCTGCTCATCAAAACACATTAATACTTCTGCCGCTTGATCAGGATCTAAATAACTTAAAACAATCGCTTGTATTTGTGGGTGCTCGTATTGTACGAAATCAAAAATAGATTTTGGATCCATCCATTTTAGGCTTTCTAAGCCTTTATTATTGGCTTGCATCAAGGCATCATCCAGTATAGAATCCGCCTTATCTTCACCAATAGTATTGGCTAAGACCTCTCTCACATGAATAGCATTATCAATACCCAGATGTGTTTGATTTTCCGCTTTCTCGATAAAATCAGATACAATTTTCTGCATGCTTTCTTTATCAACATCCTGCAAATTGGTCATGACTTGCCCCAAACTTTGTATTTGTTTGGGCGATAAATACTTCATCACTTTCGAAGCTTCTGCAGGGCTTAACATCATTAATAATATTGCCGCACGCTCAATTGATGGGCGTTCTTTTGTCTCAGCCATTTTCTACCTCAACCCATTTTTTAATTACTTGCGCTGCCCTTTTAGGATCTTCATTTACAATATCTTTTACCTTTATTAATGAGGGAGATGCACCTTGCACGCCTTTAGCTGCTTCATTAAAATTTTGTTCTGAAGCAATTCTTTTTAACATCTCTTTCTTTTGTGCAGAAACTTTAGTGAGATTTTTAAACATAGGGCGTAATACAACACAAACAAGCATCAATAAAACAATGCCGCCAATGATATTTTTAAGCATTGGCATAAACCATGTTTTTTCAAGCAAGGTTGGTGGCGCAAGCTCTTCAATCGGTGCATTTTCTGCAAAGGTTGATTTAATAATGGTTACAGTATCTTTGCGTTCTTCACTAAAGCCTATTGCATCTTTAACAAGCTTTTCAACATTCTTCATTTCTTCTTCGGAAAGCGGTGTCTTCACCATTTTCCCTTTTGAATCGTAACTTACTTTATCGCCAATAACAACAGCAACCGACAACCGTTCTACACGACCAGGGGCAGATGAACGATGGGTTATTTTTCTATCAATTTCATAATTTTTTGTAGCTTGTCGCTTTTGATTTTTGTTTTCTTTCTTAGTGTTAGGTTGATTTGCTTCTGGGTTATTCTCATTGTCTACGCTTTCAGGTGCACGCCCAGTAACAGGCGGCTCATTAGACAGTGCGCCCGGAACTCCACCCACAAAATCCCCACCGTCTTTTGAAATTTCTAAAGTTCTCTCACTTCTCACAACTGCAGCTTTAGGATTAAAGTTTTCTGAAGTTTCTTCTTGCGAGGTAAAATCAACAATAGCGGTAACTTTCGCTTTAATTTGACCAATACCTACCATTGGTTCAATTAAATCTTCAATTCTTGAGGAATACATTTCTTCTATTTTTTTCGCAAAATCTAAATTTTTGGAGGCATTTGCAATTTTATCATTACCCGTAGTGGATAAAAGATTGCCATTCTGATCGATAACAGTCACATCCTTCGTTGACAATCCTTGTATACTTGAGGCGACAAGATGTGTAATAGCTGCAATTTGCTCAGAGCCTAAATTATATCCACCATACAGATTTACAAAAACAGAGGCACTTGGATTTTTTTTGTTTCTGATAAATTCACTTTGCTTAGGAATGGCTAAATGAACGCGTGCTGATTTAATATTTTGAATAGAGGAAATGGTTCTCTCTAACTCCCCTTGTAATCCTCTGATATAGCGTGTGGTTTCAATAAATTGACTTGTACCAAGACCTGCATCTTTGTCTAAAATCTCAAGACCAGCCCCCATATTTCCTGTTACACCATTTTGAGCTAATTTTATTCTTGCCTCAAATATTTTTGAGGCCTCAACCATCACTAAACCTGTCTGAGAATCAAGCTTATGAGGAATCGCACTTTTTTGTAGTGCATCCATTACTTCACCGGCGCTTAAGCTATCCAGTTGATTATAAACAGGAACAAAATTTGGTGTTTGTGACCAAAACACGACATATACGCCCACAGCAATACTGAGAGAAATACCTACCAGTAATAACACTTGCTTTACAAGTGATAGCTCATAAAAACCTTGCGCTGCTTCTGATACTTGAGCTTCAGTCACAATACACTCCTAATTAAATAGGCATATTCATTATATCTTTATAAGCATTGACTAATTGATTGCGGACTTGTGTCATTGCTTGAAAGGATAGATTGGCTTTTTGAAGCGCTACCATCACCTCTGTGATATTCACATTGGGATCATGCATCTCAAATCGAGATACTAAATTATTTGCATCTTTAGACAAATTATTAACACCGTTTACAGCGTCTGTAAACATTGAATGAAAAGAACTTTCTTTGACAGTCTCTGGCTCAATACGTGGGCTGTGTTGAGCCATATCAGCCAAAGTTCTCATGCGTGCTAATAAATCACTCGCATCAATTTGATTCATTCTTAGACTCCTTCCCTGGAATACTAAACCCAAGCTCCTTCATCTTTGCAAGCTTGTAACGTAATGTACGAGGACTAATACCTAGTAATTTTGCTGTTTCTGTGCGATTGCCATTTAAAGCTTTGAGATTTTCTAAAATGGCCTCATGCTCAGTGGACTCAAGTGTTTCAGATAATTCAACAGACTTCACTGAATTATCTTGCTCCATCTCTATTTCTTCCAGAAAAATATGCTCTGGCAAAATAATATCAGACTGAGAAACAATGCAGGCTCTTTGAATCACATTTTCTAGCTCCCGAACATTGCCTGGCCAGCGATAGCCGAGTAATTTATTCAATGCTCTATCGCTCAAGGTACACATTTGTGATTGACTATATTTTTCAACAAAATAAGAAGCAAAATGAATAATATCATTTTTTCTATTACGAAGAGGCGGCAAACTGATAGGGAACACATTTAATCTAAAATACAGATCGCCTCTAAATTCATTTTTTGCAACTGCTAATTTCAAATCTTTATTTGTTGTTGCAATAATCCTAACGTCAAGCGCAATTGTTTTTTTACTCCCCAAGCGTTCAACTTCTTTTTCTTGCAAAACTCTCAGAATTTTAGCTTGTAATCCGAGAGGCATTTCACTTACCTCATCTAATAATAAAGTACCGCCGTTGGCTTGCTCAAATTTTCCCTCACTGGCTTGATGCGCACCTGTGAATGCTCCTTTTTCATAACCAAATAATAATGCCTCTAGCATATTATCAGGAATAGCTGCACAATTTATAGCAACAAAAGGTTTTGTGTTTCTGGAGGAATTATCATAAATATATCGCGCAATCACCTCTTTTCCTGTTCCACTTTCTCCGCTCAAAAGAACACTTGCATTTGTCTGTGCAACTTGCTTCGCAAGCTGATACACATCTTCCATTTTTTGATCAGAACGTTTTTCTTTATATTTCTCAGCCGAATCCTCTAAAATTTTAGTGCTCATTTTCTCAATTAACTCATTCAGTTCAAATGGTTTAGTGATATAATCACTGGCACCATTTTGCAAGGCATATACAGCATCTTTAACAGTGGCATGTGCGGTCATAAAAATAATAGGCGTTTGCACATTTTTTTCTTTGAGCACAGATAAGAAATCCAACCCATTTTCATCGGGCAACTGAACATCGGACAAAATCATATTAAAATGATTACTTTGAATTTTTTCAAGTGCTGTAACGCTATTTGTAGCTGTTTCAACGGAATATTTTTCATAAGTCAATCCAGATGAAATTGCCTCTAGCAAATCAGCATCATCTTCAATGATTAGTACTTTATTATTCATTTTATATTAGCCGTTTTAGGTAAATTAATAGAAAAAATGGTATAATTCGTATCACTAGAGAAACTCAGTGTTCCTTGATGCGCTTCAAATATTGCTTTTGCAACAGGAATCCCTAAACCAGAACCACTTTTTTTGGTTGTAAAATGTGTTTTTTCGATCTGTTTAATATTATCTGCGCGAATACCATCACCATAATCAATCACCTTTATCACCAAAAAATGCCCCTCTTGAGTGAGCTTTATATCGATTTTTCCTTTGGTATGGCTTGCTTCTATGGCATTATCAACAATATTTTGTATCCCACTTAAAAGAGAGAGCTTATTACCCAAGATATCAAAATTATTGTCAGTAGATTCAGCGTGATAAAAAATATTTATTGTCTTGAAAGTATCGTTATAAGAAGATATCAATTCTAAAAGCAATGTTTGCAAGTTTATTTTTTCTACTTTGATATCATTACTTTTAAATATTGCTAATTCAGTCTCAATTAATGACTTAATGGTGTTTAGCTGCAAACCTACTTTTTCAATCAAAGAAAAAATATCTTTGTTATCTTTTAATTGTTTTTTTAAGGATGAGAGATATACAAAGGCTGTAGTTAAGGGAGTTTTAAGTTGATGGGCTAATATCGATGAAATATGATTAATTGAACGCAAGCTGTTAAGGGTATGCACCTGATCAGATTCTCTTTTAATATCTGTCACATCAGACAAAACAAGCGCTTGAAGATTTAATTTTGTAATGGCTTGGGTTGCAACCGATATTTTTTTATCATTTTTGAGTGTAATTAAATGCCCACCCTCAGATATGTTTGATAAACATTCTTGAATCACCGTCATCCAGCTTCGGTTGATAAGCTCAATGCCCAGTAAATTTTGCGCCATTGGATTGCAATAATAAATAATACCATCCGCCCTTAAAAGAATAATGGCTAAGGGTATTTCACTTAAAATGGAAATATCCGTTTCGCTGATGGCTAGTTTATTATTTTTTATATTTAACATGTCTATTTTCGTCATTCAAATAATTACTGTTTTAAAAGCAATTTTGATGCCATAATAAAATAACATTATTATTCAAAAGGTTAGAAAAATATTTATTTATATTTGTCAATCATTTGACGAGTTTGTGTGGAAATAAAAAGTGGTTTTAAGAAAGGAGAAGCATATATATACAGTTATGCAGAAAAATAAATAGCTTTGAAATGGTCTGGTGAGAAAAACAATTTTATTTTTTGCAATTTGTATCTTAGCTCTGTCGTTGCGAGCAAAAGACGCTGAAAAAAGGTGAAATAAGGGATAAACCATAACGTCTTTTGTGCGGCAATCTATCTTGAAGTCTTTTTTACAGCGCGCTTCTTAAAGATTTCAAGATGGATTGCTTTGCTTTAGCCGTGGTATTTCTGTGTTTTTTCAATCAATTACAGACGGCTTCCGCTCGCAATGACGTCCCCTGAATGCACTCTACGGACGTATAAAGTAATAAGTATGTCAGACCTTGTAATACAAGATGAGTGCATAGGGTAATTTGATTCCAAAGGGAGCCTGCGGCGCTTTGCACCGCCAAGGAATAACAAAGTCATAATACAAAAGCGACTATGCCGCTTGATCTTTGAGCAAATGGTATTTTCTAATTTTTTCAACTAAGGTTGTACGTCTAATGTTTAACAATTTAGCAGCATGCGCAACAACCCCATTCGATTTATTCAAAGCATCTATAATATATGCTTTTTCAATATTATTAAGCACTTCTTTTAAGTCAATGCTGTCATCTATCTTTACAGAAGCAGAAGACACCAGAACAGTTTGACTCAATTGTTCAATTTTAGATTGCGTGGCTTCAGAAACATGGCCAATCCCTTTCTCAAGCTCTCTTCCAGGCACTTGCCCTCTGTATTTTTCTGGTAATTGCCCTGCATCTACAGTTTGATTAGGATAAAGAACAAATAAGCGCTCAATTAAATTGGATAATTCTCTAATATTACCCTTCCATTCACAATTTTGTAAATGCTTAACACATTGACTACTTAAAGATATTTCTGATTTTAGTTCTTTGGATAATCTGCTAATCAAATCGCTAATGATGATTGGCACATCTTCTTTTCTTGAACGCAAAGAAGGCATTTCAATGGGGAACACATTTAATCTATAAAATAGATCTTCACGAAAGACTCCTTGCTTAATACCATCTTCTAAATTTCTGTGCGTTGCAGCAATGATCCGTACATTTGACTTCAAAGATTGATTGCTACCAATACGTTCAAAGACACGCTCCTGAATCACTCGTAAGAGTTTAACCTGCATGTTAAGTGGCATATCGCCAATCTCATCCAAAAAAATCGTGCCTCCATCGGCTAATTCAAAGCGCCCTTTACGTGTGCTGATAGCTCCTGTAAAAGCACCTTTCTCATGACCAAACAACTCACTCTCAAGTAATTCATGAGGGATTGCACCACAATTGACAGGAATAAAGGGCTTGTTTCGTCTGTTTGACATCATATGCAGGCAACGCGCGGCAATTTCTTTACCTGTCCCGGACTCGCCAGTGATAAAGACATTTACCTCGGTATGCGCCACTTTTTGAATCATGGCTTTGATTTCTAAGATTTGACTGCTGTTACCGCTGAGTTCTTGCACTGTGTAACTTTCCATGTCGTCGCAATCCTATTATTGAATCCGTTAAATCTATTGAATTATAGAGTCATTACTATATTTATATTTAATACTATATAATTACAGAGTAAATATTATTCTTAACTGCACTTAAGTTAATTAATAGCTAATAATCACTAGACATGTCAAATTATTGTCGAAAATAGTCTAATATTTTTGACATTTTTTGAAAATCACTGGCATTTGATATACCTATAGCAGTTTTTTATTCAATAGAATTGCGTTTTTTGTACAATCAGCGATTATGAAAAATCCACCCCTATTGCGAAATCTGAGATATTCTCCTACAGAAGGTTGAGCAATATTCTTCATTAGAAGCAGTCTCAAAAATGCTATTTTTCGTTAATCCTTCGTTGCCACTCCTTTTGCGCTGCTCATTTACATCTATTTCATTTGCTTTTGATAATTGCTCTTGGCTTTCCCTACCGCTCTTATCTGGCACAAATCATTTTCAATGTTCTGCTTCCTTTGCTCAACATATTGTAAGACATTGGCGACAAGACTGAGCATATACTGTAAATCCTCACCCTTTACATTCATATTATTTAATACGTACTCTATGGAATCACGATGAAAGGCGATGAGCATATCATCTGTCACAGAATCAGGGCCTTTTACAATCTGCTCGTTAATCTGCTCAAGCTTCTTTTTGTATCGCTGATAAAGATCTGTTGAAGGCATAACGACTCCATTATGGTTTTAGTCACAGTACATGAGATTTGAGAGAATCTTCTTTATTGCGCCCTGAAAATTCATGTGCGAAGACTATAGCGCGAAAACTATGCATGAGGATTAATTGCATCCCAACTGTCTTTTATTTCAAGTAAAAGACCTCTGATTTCCTCTAGGATAGATTCTTGATTATGCAGGTTAGCCTCAACCAACCGACGCATCATATAATCGTATAATTTTGCAAGATTCTCTGCTATTTCTCCTTGTTGTGTATCCAAGCTTGCATTGAGACCATCAATCAAGGAAATTGCGAGGCTTATATTTCTACCTTTTTCTTCTATATGATGTGCTAGCATCGCTGTTTTAGCGTTATCTAAAGCCAACAATGCATTATTCATAAGTATCGCAATAATTTTATAGGGATCTGTCTCTAATTTTTCAGACTCATTAGAAACGGATTGATAGGCTTTTAATGCATGCGCATGATTCACGGTAAACTCCTAAGGGTTATTTTTTGTAAGCCAATGGATCGGGTAAGCTTGAAAGCTGCTGACTTAAAAAATCACTGGTTGACTTCAAGTTGGCAACAATACTATCCATTGCAATAAATTGAGAAAGTAATCGTTTTTCTAAATTCTGTAAATGTAGCTCTAAGCGCTCTCTTTTCTCATCAATGCCCGCTATGGTTGAATTTAAGCCTGTTGTCTTTGACTCTAAAATCCCGGAGCTTTTAAGATAATTATCAAAAAGCGTATTTAATTTTATAGCAACACCTGTTTCATCTTTGGCAAAAAGCGTACCCACATTGTCAAACTGCGTATCAAGAACACTTGTTAATTTTGAGTTATCAATTATTAATTTTCCAGTATATCTATCACTGGTAATGCCCATTTCTGCAAGTGTACTCACACCGCCTTGCCCCGTAGAAACTGCACTAGAAATTTCTCGACGAATTTGTATTTCAAGATTTCTCAAAGTTGCATCACCCACTAAATCACCAGAGGAAGATAAAGCACCTTCTACACCTACCTTTTTAAGACCATTAATGGTTTCTATCATCTTATTGTAACTATTTACAAAGCTCTGAATTGAATTAATTGCGGAATTTTTATCAAGATTGACCGTTAGTAATTTGGGATCGGCGATATTTGTTTCTTTCAAGGTCAGAGTGACACCATCAATTGCATTCTCTACGGTGTTGCTTGAACTGGTAACGATTGAACCATCAATAATCACTGTTGAGTCACTGCCACCTTGAGTGATATCTAAATAATCTGAGCTTAAACGCGACAATCCTAAATTATCAGTATTATCACCATCTCCATCTGATACAACAGAAACAGTAAATATTTTATTTTCTCCTGTTTCATTAGATGAGAACATAATTTTCGACCCCACATCAGAGGTGACAATCGTCGCACTGATGCCTGTTGTTGTCGAAGTCTCATTGATACGCTTAACGATACCTTTAAGTGATTGATCAGCACTCGTGATCGAAAAGCTATGCTCAACAGTACCAACTTTAAACTTTAAGGTACCTGTTCCTACAGTTTCATCAGGATTACTAAAGGCTGCACTGCTGAGCTTATGATTTTTTGCTAATTGCGTAACCTCTACAGAATAACTGCCCTTTGCAGCCACAGCACTTGCTGTTGCTGTATATTTACTTTCATCCGCAGAAATTGCAATTCGACCTTGGAATTTTGTAGGGCTTTTTAGATTTGCCAATGTACTCTGAAAATCAGACAATACGCCTCTGAGTGTTCCATAGGCAGTAATTTTAGAAAGTACTTTTGCCTCGTCGCTATTAAATTTTGCTGATTTGCTTTTACCTTCTGCAGCTAACATGTCATCGACCAACTGTCTTATGTCAATACCAGAACCTAGACCCGATGTTGTGACCGCCATAGCATTTTCTTCTCTTTAAGTATTTACACATTAACGATGCAACTTATAGACCAAATCAATAAAATCTACATTCTCAATTTCACGAATTATTTCATTGTTTATATAATTAGAAATGCTTATCTTTGATTTTTCAGAATTTTTATCTATATCTAATTGATAACATCGGTTGATTTGTATCTCTCCATTACTGCTTTTATTTTTAGGCTCTTCTGTAGAAATATCTAGCTTAAAGAAATCAGACCCGTTTTCCCTATTATTTTTTGTTTGCAGAATCGGCAAAGAATTACCGAGGGACGACAGTTTTCTCCGCGATTTTTCTTGTAATTTTTCTGAAGCATTGGGTTTCTTAGCATCTGTCATAATTATTCATTTCCAATAAAAAAACGGGGGTTTCCCCCCGTTTTCTTCAATGATTATCGTAACAAACCTAACACATTCTGAGGTACTTGATTTGCTTGAGACAAAATTGCAATACCAGCTTGTTGTAAGATTTGTGCTTTAGTTAAAGCTGCTGTTTCTTGTGCAAAATCTGCATCTAAAATACGAGATCTTGCCGCTTCAAGATTTTCAATACCATTTGCAATATTAGAAATAGTACTTGAAAATCTGTTTTGTACAGCACCTAACTGTGCACGAACACCACTGATCTGATCTAAGGCACCATCGATAACATCGATTGCAGCATTTGCGCCTGCTTGCGTACCAATATCAATCTGACCAACGTCATTTAAAGTAGAGGCGTTTGCAGAACCTACAGCCCCAGCAAACAATGATGTGCCGGTAGAAGCAGATCCAGAAATATCAGAGGTTACGTTAAAAGCACTTGATGAATTAAAAGATATTTCACCACCCACAACGGTTGAATCAAAGTTTGTTCTTGCTCCACCATCAAAGAGTGATACTGATTGCCCACCAATATTGCTGCTCGCATTACCTGTAACACGAATGGATTGCTCAACAGCAGCAGATTGTGTGCTACCTGTGCCAGAGACAGCCGTCACATCAGGTGCAGCATAATCTACCGCAGCACTATGCCTAAAATTCTCAATAGCAATGTCTTTACCAGTACTATGTGTTAACACAACTTCAGCATTACTGCTACCAATTGTAGCTGTAATACCAGTGGAGCCAGCAACATCATTAATTGATTTTACAAGCGCGGTCATATCACCTGCTGTAACCGTTGCAACAACAGCCGCTTCTGTCGCATTATCACCATATAAATTGAAAGACACTGTACCATCTGCTGATAAATCAGATAATGTCAATGAAGTTGTGGCAGAAGCGGTAACCCCTGTTGTTCCTGCAATCGCATTTACAGCAGTAACAATACTATCAGCCGCTTGTCCTGCAGAGACATTAACTGTATCAGAACCAGTGCTACCCACAATCGTCAACACTTGCGCACCAACGTTATTACTTAAATTGTTTGCAGTATTGGTTGTATTGTTTACGAGGTCATTAATTGAACCATTACCTACAGCTACAGTGGTTGCAGTGGTATTGCTAATAATAGAGTCCACATTAGAAGATACTGAATAGCCTTGGTCCATCAAGATATCCACTCTACCACCAAAAGTTGTTGCTTGTGTCGCAACCAAGGTTGTCGCAGCGCCGCCAGCTAAACCAACCATATCAAATACACCCGTACCTGCGGTGCTTGCAAAACTTAAATCACGGCCATCCAAGGCAAATACATCTAAGCTTGTACCATTGCTAACCGCATAGATACCGTTACCTTGCAATGTACTGTTTGCATTAATCGCTGTTGCCATTGAGTCAGCTGTTGTCGTAGCACCACTAGAAATGACTTGACCATTTAAAGTAATGTTGGTTGCTGCATCCATTGGTCCTAAATTGCTAACACTTACTTGGTTAAAACCACGCGCCTCAACACCCGTTGCAGCACTCAGATTCGTCGCAATCACATTTGCTTGATCATTTGCTGCCACAGCAACGCTTTGGGTTGTTGATACACCTGCACTGTTCACATTTGTGATGGTAAAATTAGATACACTATAACCATTGGTTGTAGCATTTGCTTGTCCAGCACCCACTTCAGCACCCAATGCAGCACCACCTGCACCACCTGCAACCCCCACATATAATTCTTTATGGGTTGCACCCTCTAGACCTTGTGCGTTGTTTGTTTTTACAGAGTTCGTACCTAATGCTGTAGAACGCGTATCTCTAATAGATACTGAAATAGTTTGATTTGCTTCAGCACCGACATGGAAAAGTGCATTCTGTAAATCACCATTTAAAATTTTCAAACCGTTGAATGTTGTGGTGTTTGCAACACGAGACATCTCTTGTTTCAATTGATTGGTTTCATCTTGCAAAGCTGCACGATCGGAGGCAGAGTTTGTACCGTTGGCTGATTGAATAGCCAACTCTCTCATACGCTGTAAAATATTCGTTACTTCTTGCAAAGCACCTTCAGATACTTGCGACAAAGAAATAGCGTCATTCGCATTACGAGATGCTTGTGTTAAACCTTTAATTTGTGATGTAAAACGGGTACTAATTGCAAGTCCTGCAGCATCATCTTTTGCGCTGTTAATGCGTAAGCCTGATGACAGTCTTTGTAAAGACGTTGATAATGCCTCACCAGAACGCGACAAGTTCTTTTGCGCGTTTAATGATGCTAAGTTCGTATTAATAACCTGTGCCATTATAATTGCTCCTAAAAAAAGCATTGCTGCTTTAATAACCTTAGCGGATATACACCCAAAATCAGCTATATTTACCGCTCCCAGCCCATAGTATCGACACATTTTTTTAAAGGTTTAGAGATTTATGAAAAATTTATTCATTTAAAATATTAAAATAAAATGCATAGATATACAGCAAAGACATAGACAACAACTACGTTATCCGCTACTGAGAAAGGGAAATGTAAATTTACAAAAAATTAAACAATGACAGGGATTGAATACGTACAAATGTTTGCTGAGATATTTGAAGGGATAGTGTCATCTGTGATAAAAGTGATACCGCTTCTGCGTAATCCAAGTCCTCAATCTTGCTCAATGCCTCTTGAGCGATAAATTTAATGTTATCATTATTTTGATTTAATGAATCAATTACATTTAATCGAGCACCAATCTGCGCTCTCACATTATTCAGTGCAGATTCTGCACTTTCTAAACTGTTAAGAAAAACACCAATCTCATAATCTAATCGAGACGGATCATTGCCCAATACTTTAATATTTCTCGAAATATTTTGGGTGCTTGTGAAGATATCTTGCGTTGATAACTGTTTGACTTCCACATTAAAAACATCACCAGCATTTGGCGCTCCTGTAATCGATAATCTTAAGCCATTAAATTCAATTTCTTGGCCTGGAATGTATGTTATATCATCATAGCCCAATAATGGCTGATTTGGATTTGAATCCGCCACAATGTCAAAGGATGTGCCACCTGCATTGAAGATAATAGAATAGGTCTCATTAAGATTGGGTGGTACACCAACTACTTTTGCAGCACTGAAAACAGCATTGCCACCATTGGTTGAGGTATTAATAGTTCCAGCACTTAATCCAATGTCGCTGGGCAATGCACCTTGTATATTAATACTCTGATTACTGCGTAATGTAACTGTTGCTCTTGAGACTTGATTCAAAGAACCTGCACTCAAATCAAAATTGCTGAAACTCGCAGCAGCACCACCGGCTGTTTGAAGCTGAATATTTCTACCATCCCCCGCCACTAAGATAATGGCAGTACCCATACCACCCGGTTGAGTTGCAACAACCCCTGTTGCCTCACTTTGATTATTAATACTATTCATCAAAGAGGCTTCTGTGCCTGTTGTATCTGTGATTGTCACACCATTTAATACAAACTGCCCAGCACTAATCGGCTGATTGTTAAAAGTGCCCAAATTTACCATATTCTCATTAACAATTGCATGAACCCCATGCTCTGAATAACTTGCATTAATGGCATTCGCTATGGCAATACCGCTGCGTGCTGCATCTGCAGAAGAAAGACCATCAGAAATTGCGGAAGATATGGCAATATTATTAATCATTAAATCGCCAGTATCTAAGGATGGCAAAGTGCCAACATTGACTAAACCTGAACTTGCTGTAGTAATAGAAGCAATACCACGGCTTGTATTTAATGCCAATGAAGAAGTTGCCAAGTTAAAAAAGAGCGCCTTGCCTGTATCATTTGACTCAATAAAACTTGCATCATTCAATTGTATTGTTCTTTGCCCTTCATCGCCTTGAAAAACATAATCACCTGACAAGGATTTAGACACTGCCTGTGTCAGTGTTTTGAAACCCGAAAAAATATATTCACCATTACCATTTTTAGAGTTTGCCAGTGACTCCACATCACTTAAAATAACTTGCATTTCATTTGAAATAGCATCACGCTCAGTACTTGATAACGAGCCATTATTTGCTGAAATTGCTAACTCTTTCAATCTATGATAATTATTTACAACACTTTGCAAGACTGACTCTTCAAATTCAAGACTTGATTTAGCGGCATTGGAATTTTTACTATATTGATCAATTCTCAATATATCTTGCCTTAATTGCAATGAGCGAGATGCACCAATGGGATCGTCTGATGGCTTTACAATCTTTTTACCCAAAGATGCTTTCAATTGAAGTTCACTCAGCTTGGATTGCTGATTCAACATTCCCTCTACACTTCTTTGAAAATATTCTACGCTTGAAATTCTCATTTATCTACTAAAAGCTCCAATTAAGGTATCAAAAAGACTACGAGCAACAGAAAATAATTGTGCAATGGCTTGATAACTCTGCTCAAACCTCAACAGGTTAGCCGCCTCTTCTTCTAAGTTTACGCCTGATATATTATTTCTTCTTGTTTCTAATGCATCTAAAAAACTCTTGCTGGCTTCAGAATTGGTTGATGCTTGGCTAGCCTGAGATGCAATATCGCTCACCGATTGTGAGAGACTATCTTGCAAAGTTGCATGACCACCGTTAATAAGCTTATCGAGCTGTATTCCCAACATTTCAATACTATTACGATTATCACCACTACCATCTTGATTAAAACCAATGCTAAAAATATCACCTGTTTTGGGAACGCCTTCTAATGATATTCTATAGCCAGGATCATAGACATAAGTAGAGTTAGGGCCAGGTAAAGCATTATCCACAACACCACTGATGGGAAAAACCTCATGTGTGCCCGAAGCAGGATCATAGATTTGATCGGGGCCAATTTGCACACCAGGAAAACCATTCCCAACATTATAAACTCTAAAAACAGTATCAGAGATAAATTCAATTTGAATAGGTGGACTTAATTGTTTGGCTGTTTGAAATGCATTTCCTAATCTAGATGAGGTAGAAACAGGCATGCCTGAAGTATCTACGACATTACTCACCTTCATTATTCCTGTGCCAGTATTGTTTAAAGAGGCTGAGGTTGCAACAGGATAAGCCAATGCAAGTTGCTTAGGATCTTTAATGATTGCTTTTATTTCTAAAGCTGCATTTCTAGTTGGCAAGATAGCAAAGCTATCGCCAATATTCATAGATCCTGATTCAATAGAAATAGTCATACCATCCACTTTAATTGCGGAAGAAATAGATTGCACAACAACTGAATCATCAAATTGACGTCTTAATGTATAAAATGTGCCATCAAATGACAAACTATAGTTATCGAGCGTTAAACCTGAATTTTCAATGGGCGTTGTCCCACTACTAAAACCAATTGAAGATAAATTATTACCCGTAATTTTCATAGATTGAGTGGATGACAGCGCCACACTCGCCCGCTGAATTTTATCAAGTGCTGTTGCACTGCTTGTATCAAAATTTGCAAAAGTTGCAACAGGCGTTCCTACATCACTGTTAAGCTGAATATTTCTACCATCTTGTGCAATTAATGTAATATTTGAATTTCCATCTCCAATAGCACGCACCCCCGTTTGAGCACTCAGTGCATTAATATCTTGGAGTAATGTGGCTTCATCTGCTCCTGTTGTGACAATATTCACACCATTGATGCTAAAATCTCCTGCAGCAAATGCGCCAGCTGTAAATTGCCCTAAGTAGACCACATTTGGTTGCGCTGTAGCTGTCACGCCATGCTGTGTAGCACGTGAATTAATCGCAGCAGCGATTGCAATGGCACTTCCCATATTCCCAGCACTTGATACACTATCATCCGCCATCGTCGCGGCTCTTATTGAAATACCATTAACTATCATATTTCCATTTTGCAAGCTCAGCAAAGATGAAGTATCAATAATATTTGTATCAGAGGAAAACACTTCATAGGGCGGTTTCGATGGCTCATTAATATCATTAATCGAAACATTTAAAATTGCATTACCTGTATTACTAGTGCTCGCTACACTTCTATTTCTAATGGCATCCACTGAATTAACATCAGAAAATATAAGTCCACCTTGAGCACCATTTAAATCAATACCCAAGCTATGCTGATCATTCATGGCGCTCGCAATGGTAATGGCTAAACGTCCCATTGCATTAATGGTTGTCGTTAAAACAGAGTCTCTCATTGATAAGAGAGCACCCATTTGGCCACCGGATATATTATTTGTAATAATCTGGTTTGAATAAGGCGTCGTTAACACTATGTCTTTTTTGGATGGGTCGATATTGTTAAGCTGCGTACCCAAAGTACTTGCCACACCGCCCATCACAAGCGGCAACCCATTACCAATAAATACATTTATTGATCCATCCGTATCTTGTATACTTGAAACACTCACATATTTTGATAATTCAGATAATAACTGATCTCGTTGATCCAAAAGATCATTAGGCTGACCAGAAGCGCTATTGCCACCAATCTGTGCATTAAGCCCTGCAATATTCTGAGCCAGGGAATTTATTTCTGTCGTAATAAAGCCAATTTTCTGATCGGTTCCTGCAAGCTGAGATTGAAGTTGCCCATAAACATCATTAAATCTACCTGCAAGCATATTCACTTGAGAGATAAAAAGCTGTCGTGCAGGAATTGAGTTCGGTGTATTATTCAGATCTTGAAGACTTAAAAAGAAATTATTAAACCCTTGCACAACCCCTGTATTTGGATCTGCTAAAAGACCATCTAATTCACCTAATAAATTTGAAAGTGTTTCTAGCTCATTGGCATTACTCGTCTGAGTACGAAGTACATCAATTGTAAATTGATCTACAATTCGACGTGTAGATAAGGCAGATACACCCGTTCCAATATATCCAGAACCTATTTTGTCAGCCGGACGCGCGACAAAAGTCTCAACTTGCCGACTGTATCCCGGCGTATTCACATTACTAATATTATGAGACGTTGTATTTAAAGCTTTTTGTATAGCCTGTAAACCTGAGGAAGCAATCCCTAATAAATCACTCATTTGTTCCCTACTTATCTAAGCTAATTTGTCCCTGTAACTGTCTCATAAT
>JBFWLB010000025.1:0-37134 GCA_050252335.1 Candidatus Berkiella sp.
ATGATTGATATCCCATACTACAAAATCTGCATCAAACCCAACTTTAATTTGTCCTTTTTTATCCGACCTTCCTAAAGCTTGCGCTGCATTTCTTGTGACCGCCTTGAATGCTTCAAAAGGCGTCAGTCTAAACAAAACACAGGCCATATTTAAAATAGTTAATAATGAAAGACAGGGAGAAGAGCCAGGGTTGCAATCCGTTGCGATTGCAATGGGAACCTTATGTTTTCGCAATAAATCTACAGGTGGCTTTTGCCTTTCTTGCAAATAATAATAAGCACCCGGCAATAAAACAGCAACCGTGTTACTGTTTGCTAAGACTTGAATACTCGCTTCATCAATATATTCTAAATGATCTACTGACCATGCCTGAAAACGCCCCGCTAAATTTGCGCCTTTGGAATTTGTGAGCTGATCGCTATGCAACTTAAGATTTAAAGACAAGTCCCTTGCCTTAGAGAATAAATTTTCCAATTCTTCTGTACCAAAGGCAATTTTATCGCAGAAAGCATCTACCGCATCGACAAGATTTTCTTTCACCAAATTTGGCAACACTTCCACTACTAAATATTCTAAATATGCTTTTTTATTTGTATATTCGCGCGGCAGAACATGTGCGCCTAAGAATGTAGTGGACACATTTAAAGAAAGTAATTTGCCAATTTCACGTGCTACACGCAGCATTTTTCGCTCTGTTTGATAATCAAGTCCATACCCAGATTTGATCTCCAAACTGGTAACCCCCTCAGCCACAAATTGTTTGACGCGCTTCAGTGATTGTTGCATCAACTCCGTTTCAGAAAGAGCACGTGTTGCATTTACCGTTGCGTGTATCCCACCACCTTTTAATAAAATTTCCTCATAGGAGATGCCTTGTAATTTTAAAGAAAATTCATTCGCACGATTCCCACCATAAACAACATGCGTATGACAATCAATAAGTCCAGGTGTTATCACTTTACCCTCTACATCATAATGTGCAGAATGATTATGAAGGTATTGTGCTGGCAAATCACTCATATTTCCTACCCACACAATGCTTTTATCGTGAGTAACCACAGCGCCGCTTTCAATGAAATGATGCTGCTCATTATCTGTCATCAGAAATATTTTGGCATTTGACCATATCTTGAATAAGGTATTTGGCATATATTATCTACTGTAAATATTAATAAAATTGGCAGCGATTAATGCAGCGAGTTTAGCGGTAATATGATCATGATCTAAGTTTGGTGCATATTCTGCAATATCAAAGGCAATCACTTGTTGGCTATGTGCCAATTTATCAAGTGCTGGCAGTACATGCCAAGGCATCAATCCATGAGGAAAACTTGCGCTCACACCTGGAGCAACACTTGCAGAAAATACATCCATACAAACAGTCAAATATATTTTTCTATGTTTAGCAAGAATGGCATCGATGAATAACTCTAATCTTTTAGGATGTTCATAAATATCATCGCAATGCAAATAATTTACGTTCCATACATCAGCTGTTTCATACAGCGATGCTGTATTCGCCTGTTGACGTATACCAATGCAATAATAATGAAACGGCAAGTTTTGTTGTTGACGTTCTCTTGCAATTTGCAAAAATGCAGTACCAGAATTAGCCTTAGCATTTATTTGGGGACGCATATCGAAATGCGCATCAAAATTAACAATTGCAAAATCTTCATCATAACTTAAATCTTGTAATCCCTGATAATGTGCCCAAGCAATTTCATGACCGCCCCCTAATACAAAACTAAAGCCATTTTTTTGACGAATGGTTCTTATTTCTTCTGCAACGCGACGCTGTGCTTTTTCTAAATCATCATCTGGACAAATAATGTTTCCTAAATCGCAAATTTGAATTGTAGAATCAAGCTGAAGGGGATGATAGGGCATATTGCCTAATATTTTACGAATAGCATTGGGTGCATCTTTAGCACCCGGCCTACCTTGGTTGCGTATCACACCAATGTCAGTACAAAATCCTAATATGCATAATGCATGATTCAAGGCTTCTACCTGTGAAACAGATTCATTCAGTATTGTTATTTTTTGATATATTCGTTGCGAGGCTTCTGTTTCAATACGGCCTTGCCAGTTCAATGCTTCTATTCTTTGAAAATGTAGATCAACGTCCAATGCTTATCCTTATCAATAGATGATACATACAATGATAAAAAAATGATGCGAAGTGATAATGACTATACTTGATGGATAAAGTTCATAATATCTGCTCTGGCTTTTACCAATTGCGCTTCTGAAACATGGTGTTTTAATTTCTTCTGGTATATATCACTCAAGCGTGAGCCTTGAGATGCAGCAACCTCTAACCATGCGATGGCATGTGGAATATCTTTTTTAACGCCCATCCCATGCATATAAGCCAAACCAACCTTATATTGAGCACGTGGATGATTTTTTTGTGCAGCTTTTTCATACCACTTAAAAGCTTGTCGATCGCTTTTCTCTACACCCAAACCTTTTTCATATAAATATGCCATTCGCAGCTGTGCTTCCAAATGTTGATTATCTGCCGCGACTTTAAAATGTTGGTATGCTTTATGGAAATCTTGCTTTCCCCACTTATTTTTACTGTAAAGTACGCCTAATTTGAAATCAGCTTCAATATCTTTTTTACTGCTGGCTTGCTCATACCAATACAAGGCTTGATTAATATCTGCATTAACCCCTCTTCCTTGGCAATATAAATCGGCAATGGCTATTTGTGCTTGCGTTGAACCCAATTCTGCTGCTTTTAAATACCAGTGTGCTGCTTTTTTGATATCGGGCTTTACAACTTTGCTGCTCATATAAAGTTGCGCGATTTTCAACTGCGCTTGAACATAGTTTTGTTCTGCAGACAAAGTTAACCATTTAATGGCAGCCGCTCGGCTTTGTGTATCTGTTTTGGATAAATAGTATTCGGCTAAATCAAATTGTGCTTTTGCATTACCTTGACTTGCAAGCGTGGTATTTATACTGAAGGCGTCATTTGACAATGGTAACTGAATGATTTGTTGCGCACACAAACTATGATTATTAACTAACATAGTTATAAGCAATGCGGATACAATGAGTCCCTTCCTATATTTCATCCTTATATTCCCTCAACATCACCGTTTTAACTTAAACATTCTCTATTAAATAGCGAGTATCCACAACCCACTAAACAATTGGAACAATAGGGACATCCACATATTTATTTCTAATTTCTGGTATGACAAGAAAGGCGAAATATAGGGCACCCACAATAAAGTACATATTAGTATTTAGTTAAATATATATTTCAATTAACCATTTTCCCCTCTCATTCATCGGAAAATAATTGACATGAGTATATCACCTCAATATAGTCGCCTTCCTAAATAAAACAATAAATTGGGGAATACAAATGCCAAGCAGCAATCTGCAAAATGAAATTTCACCTTCACAATTTGTGAATATCATCAAATCACTTGTACAGGGTAAATACCTTTATCACTATTGGCGTTCAGGTGATAGAAAAACAAGCTACATTCAACTACCAGAAATCGTTTCTACTCATTTCAGAAGATTGGATTCATCTTTGCATTCAAAAAAAATGAAATCTTATTATGACTCAAACCAAGAATTCGATAAATTTATCGCCTGTTTAGTGAATTCGGCACGAGGAAACTATTGGTCCCCTAGTTCAGAAAAAGCACATGCAGAATATTTACTAGGTTTTTTACTACATAATAATTTTCAAATTCGACTGAGCGACAACACGCGAATAAGCTTGGAAGACCTTGTCTACAAAAAACTACCACAACACGAAGCACACTATTTTAAAACTGGCTCTTACTATAGATGGCATACAGTCCCTGATAAAAAATATGATTTTCTCTCATCTGAATGGCAAGCACAGCAAAAATATCCAAGCATGGATATTCTAAAACAACATTGGCAACAAATTGTAACGGAAAAAGAGAACAAAAAGATCTTAAAGGAACAAGAAAGAAAAAAAAGAGAACAGGAATATCAACTGCGCCAACAACAATATCAATGGGAATTGCAATATTGCTTTAATCATATTGTGCTTGATTTTCGCCTCTTCTCTTATGCGCTAGAAGGTTATATTGCGTTCATGGAAAACCTAGAAGAACACTATATGCAAGATGATAACCGACCCATTGCCTCTACGTCTCTTAAAGCATTAGTATCTCAATTTTCGCAATACGCTCGAACAATGGATCCCAATAATCCACAACATCATCAAATCGTAGCCAATATGCTAGATGCACTCATGTTTCATTTGATAAAAGAAGCAAAATACGAATCCACACTGCATGGCTCTTATGCAAAAAAATTGTTAGGCTTCCTCTTGTATCACAATTTTAAAGTAAGTGGTTTTGGAAAAACTTATACTATGCAAGAAATTTTTTGGCACAATAGTACTGATCATGAAAAATCTTTACTCCAATTTAGCCACAGCAATCACTATTTGTTTTTTGCACTACCTGGATGGCAACAAAATCAAAATTATCCCAATAAACCAGAGCTTGAATATGCTTTACATCAATCACACCAAAAACAAGTGCTTGCGCAACAAATGCATCAACCCAATACATTTTTGAGAGCCTACCAACCTATGGCATTGCAAAGCCCGTTCTTACAGCCTGTTCAGCAAAAACCCCTCTATCAATCAACACAGCTCAGATCTATACTAGGCTATTGATTATTCCATTAGAGCAATACTGTAATGCTTTCACATCAACGTATAAAAGGGCTGGTTGCAGCAGTGCATACGCCATTTAGCAAGGATGCTAAAGTACTCAATCTCTCAATGGTTGAAGCACAAGCAGACTATTTAATCCAGCAAGGTATTCATCAGGTATTAGTGGCGGGCACAACAGGCGAAAATTTCAAGCTAACTCAAATAGAAAGACAAAACTTAATTCAAAGCTGGTCAATTTTAAAAAAACCTTCATTCAAGATTTATTTCAATGTAAGCGATCAAAGCGTTCATACGGCTATTGAATTAGCGCTGTTGGCTCAAAGTCTAAAGCTTGATGGCATATTAATCATGCCTCCCACCTATTTTAAAGCGACGACTATTCACTTACTTGTTGCCATTGTAAAACAGATTGCTGACTCTGTGCCTAATATGCCTTGTTATTATTATCACTATCCACAAAAAACAAATTTTTCCTTTTCATTGCTTGCTATTTTACAAGAAATTGAAAGACAAAAAATTCATAATGTAGTTGGTGCAAAATTTTCTGATACCAATATGTACGACTATATGCAATGTATTCATTATCAGAATAAAAAATATAATATCTTAGCGGGCAATGATAAACAGCTCATCGCTGCTTTGGCGTGTGGTGGCGAAGGATTTATGGGTAGCACTTATAATATCTTAGCTAAACTCATGTCTAAACTCATCTCTGAGTTTAATGCCAATCACATTGAAACAGCAAGATCTTTGCAATTAACACATCATCAAATTATGGCCTTAGGCGATGCTTTTGGCTCTGATATTATGCTCGAAAAGGAAATTCTAAAACTAAAAGGCATAGATTGTGGCCCTCCGAGACTACCACAGCAGGCTTTAAGCGAAGAAGAACAACAAAGCTTAAAAGTCGCGCTGTGCAAATTTAAGTCATTCATATAATAAAAAATAGCCAAAAGCTTACAAACGCATGAGTTGAATACTTACATCAACGCTGATTATAATGCATGTCTATCTTCTAACTATAAACTTAGGTATACCATGCTTAATTCATTTAAATTAACAGATACAAGGTATCAACAAACAACGTCTAATCAGATGCCACCAAGGCATATGATTGACTCATTTAGAGTAGAAACCCCATACCTGCAAACTGAACCAATGATTCCCAGCAACACAACATCAAGACATATTGGCATTGCACACCCAATTTATTCTCAAGAACATACTCACGCAATAAGAGCGTCAACGCCCCATCAGCAACAGCACTCAACACCGCCAATGAGCCAGAATACTATGCTACCTTTCAGCTTGCCGAGCATTGGTGAAATACAGAGCACACTGGAAACAGCAAATATACTCTTGAGTCTTTTGACGGACTTCGAACAAACTAAACAAGCAAACGCTGATTTAAACGCACGTTTAGGTCACGCAGAATATAGCCAAAGGCTGTATCATCAACAAAACAAAATATTAATATCAGACAAACAATCTTTATGCTCATCTTTAGAACAAGAAAAAAATAAAAACACAACGCTTCAGGAAGAAAACAAAAATCTTTTTCAGGGGATAAAACATATCTCTTCACTCAATAACAAATTATCTCATGAAAAACGCCAATTAACCGAGGAAAATGAAACCCATCGAGAAACCATCAATCAGCAAATGCTTCAAATGAGAATGCTTCAAGCCAACAACGAAATCTTGACATTAAATGCAAAAGAGCAAGAAAAACAAAACGAAGATCGTATTAAAAACTTGGAAATGCAATTAGCCGCTGCACAAGAAGAAATCTTAAAACTCAAAAATGCTTCGGCACAACAAAGTGCAGTTACATCACCAGTATCAGATATCGAAGAGGTAGTGCCTATACTTGTCTTCATGAAGGCATCAGCGCCCCAAAACATTCAAAGCTTAAAAGAAAAATTTTTAAGCTATCAACAACCTAAAGACGAACAACCTAAAGAAAATACGCAAGGCATGCGTCCAAATTTCTAAAGGTAAGCATCAAAAGCAATCTATTCTATGTAACAAAAGAATAGATTGCTCTCCTACACAAACCAATATAAAACCAGACAAATAACCTATTCTTCACAAGACACACATCTAAGATTCTTTGCTATCGCCAAGAAATTTAAAAATATTAGAACTGTCTTTGTTTTTAAAAAAATATATGATAAAAATAGCCATCATTTTTCAAGAATAGCCCACACGGCAATCAAACCAGTTTGAATTTAGGCAAGACACCAAGCGAGCACAGCCCTAAAAATGCACGCTCTGGAGCATGGCTGGAATGAATGAGCGTAGGCAACGCAGCATAAATTCAAAATGGGAAGAGTACATGCATCATTCATGCTTATCTAATTTCTTTATTTCCTTTATTTTTCTGTTTATCTACGCCTCTAATACTATTGCACAAGCAACAACAGAAGCTTTTGCCTCACCAGAATTGCTTAAACAAGCAGATACGTACTATCAAAAGCATATTAAAAATGGAATAAGTGCTGCCTCAACACATCTTGAAAAAATAGAGAGAAAAGTACGTGCTAAACAATCCTTTGATGCTCAAGATTGGTATGGCAGTCGTTATGCTTTGTATCAAGTGTTAGCTGATAATAATACAGATTTTCAAACTTGGTTTTTGTTGTGCAAATCACTGATAGGGCTACAAGAATATGATACTTATCAAAATTATGATGAGCTATTACAAACAGCCTTCATTAAAGCCCATCAAAATATCCAAACCTCATTGGATAAAGCAGCATTATATTGGCTAGCATCTCAAACCAAATTACAATTTACTCAACTACGTGAAACCGCGCTCAATTTAGCCAGCCAAGCCAATATTGAAGCACATATTAGCGCCTTAATAAAAAACTATCCTACAGAATTTGCAGCTTATCAGCTTGATATTCCTCAACGAACGGATATTGCCAGTGCTTGCCTTACTTGGACTTATCCACTACTTAAAAGCAGAAATTTTCATTATGAAGACTACATTTCCATAACGCCTAAGGTAAAAGATCTGGGTGTTATTGCTCGAGGCAAACAACTTTGCGTTGAAGGCTTAAACTTTGGAGAAAATTATAGGCTTACACTCAAAGCAGGCTTTCCCAGTGAGTCAGGGACTAGCTTGCTCAAAGACCAATCACTTAATCTCTATATTCCACATCGAAAATCTGCCATCCGCTTTCGTGAAAAGGGTTATATATTAGCAAGTGGCGCACCTCAAATAGTGCCCTTGGTTGCAGTGAATGTTTCTGAAGTAAAACTAAAAATTATTCATATTCCAGAGCGTAATATTCAAAGCATTCAAACAAACTGGTTTGCCAATCAGCTTTCCAGATGGGATGCTGACAACATCGCAGAAGAAGAAGGTGAAATTGTTTGGCAAGGTACTTATCGCTTTGACAGTGAAACGGACAAAACGGCTATCTCAGGCCTCCCTATTGATAAAATGATGGGTAAAAAATTACAAGCAGGCGTATATTTAGTTGAAGCACGCACGACTGAAGATAGTTACGATCCTGATGAATTTGCATCACAAGCCCTTGTCATTAGCGATATTGGTTTGAGCACTTATCATGGCCCTGATGGTTTACATGTTTTTGCGCGTTCACTCAGCAATGCAAAAACACTACCAGATGTGAGTATTCGTTTAATCTCACGCAATAATCGTGAGCTTCACAAAATGACCACGGATAAAGAAGGTCATGCTGTTTTTACAGCCGAAATACTCAATGGCAAAGGTGGCAATCGACCTGCTTTCTTAACTGCCACTCAGAAAGATCAACAATTTACAGTGCTTAATTTAAGAGATGAAGCCTTTGATCTCAGTGATAGAAGTGCACAAGGCCGCAACCATCAGGGGACAATAGATGCCTATCTCTTTACCGAACGCGGTATCTATAGACCGGGTGAAACAATCCACCATCTATGCTTACTACGTGACAATAAAGGCCAAGCAACGACAAAGCTACCCATAACACTTAAAATATTTAGACCCGATGGCGTTATTGCACAAGAATCTCTTTTACAAGATAGGGGCAATGGAAGCTATACATTCGATTATGCTATCAATCATGCAGCGCAAACAGGCACATGGACTACCGCTATTTATCTCGATCCTACTAGCAACGAACTTGCACATACTTCATTTGAGGTTAACGATTTTGTACCGCCTCGTATAGAGGTTAAAACCTCTTCTACTTTAAATAGTATCGTTCCACAACAAAGTAATAACTTAGTGGTCAATGCTCAATATTATTTTGGTGCGCCAGGTGCAAATCTAAAAGTAACGGCTGAATCCAAGCTCATTCCTATGCCAAAGCCCTTTTCAAAATGGAAAACCTATCACTTTGGCTTGATAGAAGAAGAATGGAGCGCACAAAGATTCAAGCATTTAGATACTGTTACCGATGAACAAGGAAAAGCTTCAATTATTACCAAAGTTGATCTTGAACCACAAACAAGTCACCCTTTGCAATTAGAAACAACAACCACTGTTTTTGAAATCGGTGGGCGTGGTCAAAGCAGCAAACAAACTACTCTTTTTTGGCATCAGCCCTATATTATTGGTATTGAACCTCAGTTTAAAGATAACTCAATCAGCAGTAATAGCAATGCAAAATTTAATATTATCGCGCTTAATCAAAAAGGTGAATTACAATCCACACAATCATTACGCTATACCCTGTATGAAGAACAGCATGACTATGTTTGGTTTCGTGCGGGTACCCATTGGCAATATGAAGTCGTTATTCGCGACAACGTCGTTGCCAATGGCACTTTCCAATTAGACAATAAAGCACCCTTGGCATTTACAATACCTGTTAAATATGGCCCCTATCGACTTGAAGTATTAGATGAGAAAACAGGTATCGCAACCAGCTTTCGTTTTTCGGCAGGCTGGCATTTTTCAGAAGAAGCGCCAGACAGGCCGGATACACTCGAAGTTAGCTTCTCCGAGGACAACGAAATAAATGCGCGCAATAAAGCAAATATTTACATTAAAAGCCCTTTTGAAGGCCAACTTTTTGTTGCATGGGCTGGAGATAACTTTAAACCGATACACACAGGGAAAATTGGCTCAAAAGGAATCAATCTTGAGCTCTCTATTCCCAAAGCACTCCGTGCAACACCTGGCAATTATTTAATTGCAACCGTCTATAGAGGCAGTGATGATCAATCCTCACAAATGCCCAAACGGGCAATTGGTGTTTCCTGGGTACCCAATAAACAATTTAAAGAAAAACACGAAATTGAACTGTCTTTAGAACATCCAACGGTGGTCAACTCTACAAAGACAGTTGATATTCTTGTCAAAGCAAGCAAAGCACACAAACATCTAAACGTTGCTGTCGCGCTGGTTGATGAAGGCACACTTTCTCTAACAGATTATAAAACACCTAAGCCCTACCAATATTTCTTTTCTCAAAAGAATTTGAACTATGCATTGCGTGACAGTTATGGTCATTTGATTAATCCCTATGGTGCACGCCCAGGCTCTTTCGAAGTGGGGGGTGGAGAGTCTATTCTGAAACGCGCATTGACCCAATTGCCTGCACGTAGCTATAAAGTAGTATCACTTTTTTCAGGTATTATCGAAGCAAAAGAAAACGAAGCAATTCATATTCCCTTCACTTTACCTGAATATACAGGCAAACTACGTGTTATGGCTGTTGCTTGGGATGAACAAGGTGTGGGGCATGCACAGAGCAGTCTCTCTGTTCAAGATCCTATCGATGCCTATCTGGTACTCCCTCGTTTCCTTGCACCTCATGACAATGCAAAAATACCTTTGGTTCTCAAAAACGTAGAAGCGCCTGAAGGCGACTATTCACTGACGCTTCAGTCTGCAAAAGACAAAGTGACGCAGAAAATCCATTTACAAAAAGGACAAGAACTCCGTATACCCTTCATCCTAAAAGCAGAAACCACAGGTATAAAGAAAATTGAACTGTTCTTAACAGACTCAAAAGATTTTGCTTATAAACGTCAATGGGAATTATCTGTACGACCTACAATACAGCCCATATCTTTACAAGCATATGGAAAGATTGAGGCAAAATCTTCTCTAACGCTTGATGAAAAATTACTCCATAATTTTCAAGAAAACAGTAGCAACCTTTCTTTATCCATTGGCTCGCTACCCGAACTCGGTAGTGCACAACTGATTCAAGATTTGTTGCAATATCCTTATTATTGTCTTGAGCAAACCACTAGCCGTTTATTTGCAACTTTGTTAAGCTCCAATCCTTCTAATGAAGCGATTCAAAAAGGCTTTAACCAGCTGACAACCCTACAAAAAATTGATGGTTCATTTTCATTATGGTCTCACAATGGACAAACGGAACCCTGGCTTAGCCTCTATACTGCTGATTTGCTGCATAGCATGAAGCAAGCAGGCCATGCTGTTCCTTTGGCATTGATACAAAGTGTAGATCATTGGCTCAAAGAGATGGAACAACGTTCCATAAATCCATCTACCGAGCACCAATCTGCCAATATATCTATTGCTGCCTATGCACATTATATTCTTGCAAAAGAAAATCAAAGCTCATTACGAAGCTTACGCTTCTTTGCAGATAGTCATCAGAAAGACATTATACGCCGTCGTGATTTGGCCTTTATTGGTGCTGCATTTGCACACTATGGTGATGCACAAAATGCAACACTTTGGTTTGATAAGGCAATCAACACTATTGATACTCAAAATGACTCTGATTTCCTTAGCTTTGGCTCTGAGCTGCGAGATAATGCTATCTTAGTCACTTTAATTGCCGAAACCACTCAAAATAATGAAAAGCTTTATCCCCTCTTACAATCACTTGTAGATAAAGCACGCTTATCATATTTTCTAAGCACGCAAGAAAAAGCTTGGTTGATACGTGCAGATTTTGCCTTAAAAGATGCCCGTAAAAAATATTATCTAAGCCTTAACAATAAAACCTTAGATGGTGTACAACCCCAAATACTTAACTTTGATTATAAGGCATTAAAGCAAGCACCTATTTTACAAAATACAGGTGACACACCCGTCTATTATGCGCTCTCTCAGCAAGGGGAACCGATAGATGTCAAAGCACTACCACAATCGGGTTTTGCATTACAACGTTCTGTCTACACCTTAGAAGGACAATATGCTGATTTAGAGAAAATGAAATCTGGCGATTTGTATATTGTGAAAATCAAAGGTCAACGCAGTAACAATACACTACACCATGTATTACTGGTTGATCTTTTGCCGCCCGGTTTTGAAATTGAGCAGACTACTCTGTCCGATCTCGCAGAGCAATTTCCATGGTTAGGATCAATGTCACAAGCAAGCCGTATAGAAAGCCGAGATGATAGGTTTATGGCAGCCTTTGAGTTGGCTAGACAAAATGATTTTACGGTAGCCTATATGGTGCGTGCGGTTAGCGCAGGTACTTTTAATTATCCACCTACTTTTGTAGAGGCCATGTATCAACCACAGTTTTTCGCTTATGGAGAAGCAGAAAAAATACATATTTATTCTAAGTAATATGAATAAAAATATTTTTAAAATATTCGCTTGGGGCACTCTTTTGGGCATAAGTAGTTTTGTGGGATTTTTGCTAGTGGATAGCATCTATCCCTTAAACACAAAAAGATTTGATGATGTTTCAACCTTGATTTATGCTCAAAATACCCCCATTCATATCTTTCACAGTCAGGATGAAAAGCTACGCATTCGCACCACTGTTGAAGAGGTAGATCCACTCTACCTCAAAACATTGTTGGAAAGAGAAGATAAATATTTCTTTTCACACCCAGGTATTAATCCCTTTGCATTGCTTCGAGCGGCTTATCAAAGAATCCGATATGGACATGTTATTTCTGGCGGCTCCACCATTAGTATGCAAACAGCAAGACTCTTAGAGCCTAGAGACAGAAAAATCATTTCAAAGCTTATAGAATGCTTTCGTGCTTTACAATTAGAATGGCATTTTTCTAAAAAGGAAATTCTAAATATCTATATGACTTTGGCTCCCTTTGGTGGAAACATTGAGGGTGTTCATGCGGCAACGATGGCTTATTTTCAAAAATCAGCGAAGCAACTCTCACCGAGTGAAATTGCGCTCTTAGTGGCACTTGTGCAATCACCCACACGCCTTCATCCCATTCATTATCCTGAACGCGCATATCTTGCACGCAACACATTATTAGCGTTTATGGCAAAAAAACATCTGATCGATGAAGAAAAAATTAAAATTTATACATTAGCAGACTTACCGAGCAATAAAAGAAAATTCCCACGCGAGATACCACATCTTGCTTGGCGATTAAAAAAACAATATCCAAACGACATAAAAATTCATACAACCATAGATCTCAATCTGCAAAAAAAGGTTGAGTTTTTACTCTCTCGCTATCAGCGATCTTTGCCCTCTCAAAGCAATACCGCTATTTTTATTGTAGAGCACAGAAAAAACAAACCCATTGTTTATATTGCCTCACGTAATTTTTATAATGAAAATAATCATGGCTTTGTTGATTATATTTGTGCTTTTCGTTCACCTGGCTCTACCTTGAAGCCCTTTATTTTTGGATTAGGTTTTGATTTAGGTATGATTAAGCCAGAAAGCTATTTATTAGATGAACGACGACGTTTTGGCGCATACTACCCAAGAAATTTTGATAAAAATATACAAGGTGTTGTAAAAGCAGAAGAAGCACTTGCTCTATCTTTAAATATACCTGTTGTTGATTTATTAAATAGAATAGGTGTTATGCGGTTTTTAAGTCTTTTAAAAGAAGCTGGGGTAACGCCACAATTACCCCGCTCTTTTGAAAGCCCAAGCCTCGCCATCGCTTTAGGTGGATTAGGTCTTTCTTTGGAACAACTCGTTAGCTTATACAGCGCGTTAGCGCGTGATGGAAAAGTAATGCCTCTTTCTTATCTTGATACAGAGATATCCAAAGCAGAACACTCTCTTTTTTCTGAGCATGCAGCAAAACAAGTCACTAATATTTTAAAAGTAGATTTAGAAAGTAATCGCCATTTTTCCTTAAAAACAGGAACCTCTTATGGATATCGTGACACTTGGGTGATTGCTTATGATCAACAATATGTTATTGGCATTTGGACGGGTATCCCAGATGGCTCACCGATGAGTCCATTGTTAGCAAGAGATCTTGTTGTACCTTTGTTTCAAAAAATTGTAGCCGTATTGCCAGAAAAAGAAATACCTGTTTTACAAAAATTTCCCCCTGCTACCATGACACTCAAAAAATCATCACAAAATATATCTGATCAGAAAAGTGTACATAAAATCGTTCCCACACTTATTTTCCCGGTTGATGATACGGTTGTTGAGCTTGAAAAACAGACCTCCCAATACAAGCCTATCCCTCTTCACGTCACAGGTGGAAAACGCCCCTATACTTGGTTGATTGATGGCAAGCCTTTATATATAGGTACATGGAAACAAAAAGAATTTTGGATGCCAGAAAAGAATGGCTATTATACAATCACACTGATTGATGCCAATGGACAAACAGCCAAAGCGAATATTGAATTGATTTCTAATCAACCTATCTCTAGTACGCTGTAACATTAGTTTTTAATAGAATTTCTGGGGTTTGATATAGAAGATTGCAGCCTATTCTTCGTTCGCAAAGCGAACATGTTCTCACTTTTTGTAAAGGGAGACGCTCGTGCAGCGTAGCTGTGACGAGCAGAGGGATTTAGCTTTTTGCACTTAGCCTCCCAGCATAAATCCCCCTTGCGCACTTGTCAGTGCGCGTCCCCCTTCAAAAAGTGGGATTTTTTATTCGCTACGCTCATCGAGAGTTCTGTTAAAAATATAACTCTGTAGCTTAATCAAAAATGTGACTAAGAGACAGGGACAAGCCGCGAGACGTAGCGTAAGTAAGTAGATTACTAAAATGTCAACAACATCTAGCTTTTCTGCGCATTAAATAAACGAAAATAATTTTCAGTAGTTGCCTGTGCTATTTCCTCAAAGGATGTATTACGCAATTGAGCAATAAATTCAGCAACATGTTTTACATAAGCAGGCTGATTCATCTTTCCACGATGTGGTATAGGGGCAAGATAAGGGCAATCAGTTTCAACCAGCATCCGATCGAGCGGCACTTTCTTTGCAACCTCTTGTAAAATATGTGCGGTTTTGAAAGTCACGATACCAGAGAAAGAAATATAAAAATTTAAATCGAGTGCTTTTTTTGCCATTTCCCAATCTTCTGTGAAACAGTGCATCACGCCGGATGCTTCATCTGCCGCTTCACGCTTCATAATCTCAATGGTATCTGCTTTAGCTTCTCGTGTATGGATAATAAGTGGTTTTTTTAATTTTTTTGCAACTTCTATATGCTGACAAAAACGTTCTTGTTGCCACGCTAAATCACCTTCACTGCGAAAATAATCTAAACCTGTCTCACCAATGGCTACAATTTTGGGATGCGCCGCATATGCAGTCAGCCTTTCCACATCTAAAGATTGCTGTGGTAATTCATTAGGATGCAACCCCGTTGAAATACTCACGTTATCATAGCTTTCTGATATCCTACTTAAGGCCACATGGTCATCTAAAGTCACAGAAACACAAAGAAAATGCGTCACACCTGCATTTTTTGCCGCTAAGATTACATTATCTAAATTATTATCAAACTCTGATAAATTAAGCATATTTAAGTGGCAATGGGAATCAACGAGCATCATATTTATTTCACATCTTATTGTTATAATCTTTGTACGCGAATTTTATCCGTAAGGGCGCAATGTTAGGGAGGCTTCAAATCTCAAAAGCTCATGTGAGAAGACTAAAAGCTGTCTCAAAAATAGTAATTTTTCGTTCAGCCAAGACGCAGATTCTTTGAGCAGCGCAGTTTACACAGATGTAAATGAGCAGCACAAAAGAATCTGCAACGAAGGATCAACGAAAAATGGCATTTTTGAGGCAGCTTCTACATTGTATGTGTTGAGCGATCGGACTGTAACAACCCAGCTAAATAAGTTTCTATTTTATTGCGAATATTTGTACTTTCATCATCTTTGAATTGTACACCAATGCCGCTGGCTTTATTGCCTTGTGAACCATTGGGCGTAATCCAAACAACTTTACCAGAAACAGATAATTTTTCTGTTTCTTCCATTAAATTCAGAATCATGAAGACTTCATCACCCATTTCATAGGGCTTAGTCGTTGGAATAAATAATCCCCCTCCTTTTATGAAGGGCATATAGCTTGCATACAATACATACTTATCTCTGATAGTAAGAGAGAGCATGCCTGGACGAGGCTTCTTGTCCATATCGCTGATAGCTTCTTCAGCACTCATTTACCCCTCCATACACTTCCAATTATACAAGTTCTGAAACAATAACAACTTATTAATACCGGCTATTTCCTGTACTACTTGAATAGCCTGTTGTACCTGTCTCAAATATCTAAAACAATTTATTTGCGTATATTTACCAGCGCTGGATTGTAATTGCCTTACATTAAGAATGTATATATGTTCAGTCTGCTGGTTATTAATATATTTAATAAGGTCACTCACCCCATAATATATTAAGTATAGAGCCTCCAAGGCATGCTGTGACAAAATTTGCTGCAACGCAACTTCCTTTGAGACCTGCCCAAAGACAAAGCGCTCTAAAATAGCATCTTTGTTCTGCCACACAGGCGAAGTTAGCCACGTTTTTGCTTTTTCAGCATTGCCATTTGCAAGAGTGTGTACTGCTTTGAGTGTTTGCTCATCATATTGCTCACCTGCAAGCTGCGCTTTTAATTCAGCAATACTCTCTTGAAAAGAAGGTTCTTTAAATCGATACTGGAGACAACGGCTAAGTATGGTCGGCAATAATAATTTTGTATTCTCAGCAATCAGAATAAAAGAACCATAAGAAGGCGGTTCTTCTAGAATTTTTAATATCGCATTTTGTGAGGCACGATTTAATTTATCGGCTCTGTTTATAATGACAATTTTCTTTTGCCCATAATGTGGGGTCAAACTTAAAAAATTTATAATCTCACGCATGTCATCAATACCAACAGAGGCATCTTCATCTTCGCCCAAACAAAAGCAATCTGGATGTGTATTATCAGTACTCTCTAAACTCCGTTGAAATGAATAGCAGCTCTTGCACACACCACAATAGCCATTTTGACTTTTATTTGAGCACAATAAATACTGTGCAAAACACTTTGCAGACGCCAATTTACTTTGTTTTTCAGCGCCATAAAATAACAAAGCATGATGCAAGGTATTTGACTGTGCATGCTGCATAAAGGGCTGCAATAATTTTGGTATCTGATGTGATTGTGCAATATTATCCATATTATTCTGTCTGCATTATTTCACGCACAATGACCTCTAACTGCTCATGTACTGCGTGTAAGTTCTGACTTGCATCAACGATTCTAAAACGATCTGGCTCTCTTTCGGCAAGCGCTAAATATTGATTTCGAATACGTGCAAAAAAGCTAACTTCTTCTTTTTCAAAGCGATCTAAGTTTTTACGTCTTTGTATACGCTTTAATGCAACTTCAACAGGTGCATCTAAGATAATGGTATAATTTGGTTTAAAATCCCCCAAGACCCAATCATTGAGCTGCAAAATAGACTCTAGGGGTTGTTGTCTGCCTCCGCCTTGATAGGCCAGGGTTGCATCTAAAAATCTATCGCACAAAACCCATTGATTGTTTTCAAGTGCAGGCTTAATCACATGATTCACATGCTGATATCTTCCAGCATACAATAATAAAATTTCTGTTTTGGGAAATAGTATTTCATCTTTTGTGTGCAATAGAATATGGCGAATTGCTTCTGCAATCTGTGTTCCACCCGGCTCTCTTGTGCGTATAAAATCTTTTTTATACTTTGTCAAAAGTGATGCTAGGTAATCCATGTTGGTGGATTTCCCCACACCTTCAATACCTTCTAGTGAAATAAATTTAGCAGCCTGAGCCTTACTCACTTAATACTCCTTGCACTGGTTGCTGTAATTGGTATTTTTGTACAGCTTTATTATGTTCATTCAGATTTGCAGAAAAATAGTGTGAACCATCTCCTTTAGCTACAAAATACAAAGCTTCGCTGTCATCTGGATGCAAAGCAGCTTCAATAGCATCTAATCCTGGCAAAGCAATAGGCGACGGTGGCAAATGAGGATAGACATAAGTATTAAAGG
Source organism: Candidatus Berkiella sp. (assembly GCA_050252335.1). Classification (GTDB taxonomy): domain Bacteria; phylum Pseudomonadota; class Gammaproteobacteria; order Berkiellales; family Berkiellaceae; genus Berkiella_A. The sequence goes on from JBFWLB010000025.1 coordinate 17,871, forward strand.
GATTATCCATTTTCAAATCTGCTTTTGTAATATTTTTGGTTTTATTACCTAAAGCATACAACACTGTAGGATCGGCTTGTAAACGCATTTTTTTAGCCAAACGTCGATGAAAGACACCAGAAATAAGGGGACGCTCCACACTAAGCTGGCCTTCTTTTTCGATAATAGATGCCAAAATCAGCGCTTCATATGGTGTATGGACTGCAAGCGTTTCAGCGCGTTTCTCCCATGCCTTTGTTAAATGGCGCTGCATTGTCTGATAAGCTAATTTTAATAGGGTTATATCCTGAGTCTGAGCAGGAAAATAATATGTATCCGGGAAAAAAATACCTTCTAAATAGGGATAAGGTGCCTCTAATAAAGCAAGGATTTCTTTTTCATTTAGCTTTTCAACCGTTTGAAAAATGGCTGGATGCTGCTTTAATTTTTCCAAAAAATCTGAAACCGTTTGGCCTTCAATAATCGTAATAGCATATTGTGCAACATCGCCTATGATTAATTTATTCATTAATTGATCAGGGGTTAATTTGCCTGATAATAGATAAGTGCCTGCTTTTAATTTTTTATCCGCTTTGTTTACTTTTACCCATAACAAGAACTGCTTAGATTGAATTCCACTAAGTATGTTTTTTTCTTTTAATAATGCTGCCACACTTTTTACGCTCATACCTCGCTTAATATTGAGTGTATGCTCTACATTTCCCAACATCAGTGGCGCATGCGCAAATCTCAGCTCTATATAGGTAGCCAAGCACAGGCTCACAATAATAGTAAGACAAATTGCAGTGATCTTAGGTAGCAAAATAGGTTTCCTGTTTGAGCGTTGTTTGAAGCATTTTAGTTAAACTACCAACCCTGTAAGTTTGATGCAGCAGCCTTCGAATAGGCCAAATACCTATTATACTATTACACACAAAAATTTCTTCGGCCTTTGCCAAATCACTGGCAAATAAGAGCCGCTCTTCTACAAAATATCCTTTTGTTTTCAGACAATTCAGCAAATAAGCTCGCATGACACCGCGCACACCACTGTCTTTTAAACAGGGTGTAAAAACCTGGTCATTAATGACAACAAATATATTACTTTTGCTGCCTTCAATCACGTTACCCCTTGCATTGCACAATAAAACTTCCTGACATGTACTGGAAGCCCCAATACTTGCAAGCACTTGAGATAAACGATTTAAATGCTTAATACCTGCTAATTGAGGATCAATAGGCAATACAATATTGCTCCACTCAACATCTATGCCGTCTGTGCTGAAAGTTTCTGGATAAATGGGATAGTTACGTTGTAGCAATATAACATTAGGCTGTGAATAATCATGAGGTCTATAACCTCTAGCCCCCTGCCCACGTGTAATTATGAGCTTTAAGACCCAAATTGCCTGAATGCGATTTGCTTTTGCAATAAAGGCATTTACTTCGTTTAGCAAGACTTCAAAATCTATATCAGGAAAAAAGAGCTTTTCTAAACCAAGTTTTAAACGCTGAAGGTGATAATTGTAGAAAGGATGTTGTTGTAGAAAATCTATATTTCGGATAGTGATGGTTTCAAAGACACCATCACCATAGTGCAATCCTCTATCATAAAAAAGAGAATTGCTTTGAATACGATCTATTTCCCCATTCGCTAAAAAGCTAAATGCGTCGGAATACCAATGCTCCATTCGTTCCGCCAAAGCCGAATGAATTAGACATGGTTACTTCAACTTTCCTCTCTCTCGCATGATGGGGAACGTAATCTAAATCACATTCAGGATCAGGCTCATCAAGATTAATTGTTGGAGGAACAACTTGATCACGCAAGGCCAGAATTGAAAAAATAGCCTCTACTACACCTGCAGCACCTAATAAATGGCCTGTCATAGATTTGGTTGAGCTGATAGCTACCTTTTTAGCGTGATCTCCCAATGCAACTTTAATCGCAAGAGTTTCACTAATATCCCCAACATGGGTTGAAGTTGCATGTGCATTTACATAATCTACTTGCTCAGGTGAGATGTTCGCATCTTTAAGCGCAATCGTCATTGCTTGAGCTTCACCCACACCGCCTTCTGAAGTTTGGGTAATATGGTGTGCAGAACCACTCATACCAAAACCAGCCAGTTCAGCATAAATCGTAGCACCACGCTTTTTAGCATGCTCATACTCTTCTAAAACAATTGCACCTGCGCCATCACCTAGAACAAAACCATCGCGGTTTTTATCCCAAGGCCTACTGGCTTGTTCTGGATTATCATTGTTTGTAGAGAGTGCACGTGCAGCGGCAAACCCACCTAAACCGAGTGGTGTGCTCGCTTTTTCAGATCCACCCGCAACCATAACATCCGCATCACCATAGGCAATACAGCGTGCAGCAATACCCACACTATGACAGCCTGTAGAACATGCTGTTGCAATGGCTAAGTTAGGACCTTTAAATCCAAAGCGAATAGACACATGACCAGAGGTAATGTTAATAATCGCACCAGGAATAAAGAAAGGAGAAATACGACGAGGACCAGAATCGCGGTAAACATCATAGCTTTTTTCAATAAAACCAAGACCACCAATACCAGAACCCAGAGAAACACCGCATCGTTCAGGGTTTTCAGGTTGCGTGAGTCCAGCATCTTCAATAGCTCGAACTGCCGCAGCATATCCATATTGTACAAAGTCATCCATCTTACGAGCATCTTTAATAGAGATGCCATAATTTAATGGATCGAAACCACGCACAAGGCCACCGATACGAGCGCTGAATTCAGACACATCGAGAGTATCAATAAGACCAATACCACTTTTTCCCGCTAAGATAGCGCGCCAAGCAGTTTCTACTTCATTGCCTACAGGCGATATAATTCCTAATCCGGTTACAACAACGCGTCGCATTCTAGTCATTCGTTCCTCTGATTGATGAAAAAGAAAAAAGCTGCCTATTACAACAGCTTCTCGTCTTTAAATTAACTTATGAGGATTTTTTAAGGTGCTCTTCAATATAACGAATTGCATCACGCAAGGTGGTGATTTTTTCTGCTTCTTCATCTGGAATTTCAATTTTGAATTCATCTTCCAGCGCCATCACCATCTCAACGGTATCTAATGAATCTGCGCCTAAATCATCCACGAACTTTGATTCTGGTTGAACTTTATCACGCTCAAGGCCTAATTGTTCAACAATGATATCTGTGACTCGCTCTTCAATACTAGTCATAACTTCTTGTTCCCCAGCCATAGTTAACTACGCTCCAAAAATAAGTTACAAAACAAACACTTCTTAAGAAAACTTGTTTGCACAATAATGAGGGCAAATCCTAGCAGAATTATGCAAACCACGCTAGTTGCAATCGTCGATATAGTTAATTAACTATATCAATCCATGAGCATACCACCATTCACGTGCAAAGTTTCTCCTGTTATGTAACGTGCCTGATCAGAAGCTAAAAAGCCTACACAATTAGCAACTTCTTCCACCTGCCCCCAGCGACCTAATGGAATCGCCTGTAAAAGTGCTTGCTGTTGAGCCTCTGTTAATTGATCGGTCATATCTGTTTGAATAAAACCAGGTGCAACCACATTGACGGTAATATCCCTAGATCCAACCTCTTTCGCCAATGATTTTGAAAAAGCAATGACACCTGCTTTAGTCGCAGCATAATTTGCTTGACCTGGGTTGCCCATCACACCAACAACGGAACTGATGGAAATAATGCGCCCCCACTTTGCTTTAATCATACCACGCAAACACGCTTTGGTCAGTTGGTAAACCCCCGTCAAATTGGTTCTTAGGGTAGCCTCCCATTCTTCATCTTTCATGCGCATTAATAAGTTATCACGTGTAATACCTGCGTTGTTAATCAATATTTGAACAGGTCCAAGCTCCGTTGTAACTTTTTTAATGGTTTCTTGGATAGCTTCTGCATTATCTACATCCAAGGCTACACCATAGCCCTTTAAACCATTTTGCTCTAAATAGGCTGAAATTTTTGCAGCACCTTCTGGCGTGGTTGCGCTCCCAATAACAGTTGCTCCCATTTTACCTAATATCAATGCGATGGATTGACCAATACCACGACTAGCACCACTTACAAATGCTACTTTCCCTTCTAAAGAGGATAACTGCCACATAAGATTATCTCGCTTATATTATAGTTATAGCCACAGCACATGGTTTTTTGAGTAGGCTTCAAGCCCTTCTCGAAAAAGCATGTGCAAAGACTACGATAAATGATTTTGTGCTTCTTCAAATAAAGGAATGGTTTCTAAAGAAAGACTTTGCACATTAGTGTCAATGCGCTTAATCAACCCTCCCAGTACTTTGCCTGGACCACATTCAACAAAGGTATGTACACCTTCTTTTACTAAAGCCTCAATTGATTCTACCCATCTTACAGGTTGATATAATTGTTTGACTAATGCCGTTTGAATAGCCTCTTGCGTCTTATGAGATTGCACATCCACGTTATGAAGTAAGGTAATTTTGGGTATTGTCAAAGTAATTGCTTCAGACTGCATATACTCTAGTAGCTGTTCTGCCGCTGGCTTCATCAGTTGGCAATGTGAAGGAACAGAAACAGGGAGTGCTAATGCTCTTTTGGCACCTTGCGATTTTGCCAAGAGAATCAAGGCATCAACGGCATGTTTTTCACCAGCAACAACGGTTTGTTCTGGCGAATTAAAATTGACGGCTTCACATACGCCTATTGTGATTTGTTTACAAAGTGCAACAACATCTGCTGCAGACATACCCAATATAGCTGCCATAGCCCCTTGGCCTTGTGGTACAGCTGCTTGCATTAATTGACCACGCTTTTGTACAAGAGCAACCGCTTGAGAAAAAGGCAAAGAACCTGCGCATACCAAAGCACTATATTCGCCCAAACTATGACCAGCCATAAATTGTGGAATTAAGCCAGTGCGCTCTTGCCATAATCGCCATAATGCAACAGAGGCGGTTAATAACAAGGGTTGTGTCCATTGAGTATCATTCAGCGTATCTTCTGGGCCATTCTGAGATAAATCCCATAGATCTTGACCTAAAACATCACTGGCTTCTTCAAAGCATTGCTTAACCAAAGACACTTCTTCAAAAGTCTTTAGCATGCCCATTTTTTGCGAGCCTTGCCCAGGGAAAACAAAGGCAAAATTTGATTTCATGATTACCTCATTCATTGCTGATGATTTTACTCACTGTTCGCGCAGCGAACATTTTCCCCCTCTACCAATTTTGGGAGAGGGTGCCCAACGGGCGGGTGAGGGTTAAATAATTTGATGTAATACTATTTTTTCAAATTTTAGAGAAATTCTCTTAAACTATTATTGATTGTTTGTACTTCAACCCTCACCCGGCTTTCAGCCCCCCTCTCCCAAAATTGGTAGAGGGGCTGTGATTCGCTTCGCTCATCAAAAGAAACGATACTTAGCAAGCATAAAAGCAAAATGGGAAGAGTACTAAAACTTAATTAAAGCCGAACCCCACGTCAAACCTGCGCCAAAAGCTTCACATAAGAGTGTTTGACCTCGTTTAATACGGCCATCTCTCACTGCCACATCTAAAGCAAGCGGAATAGAGGCGCTAGAAGTATTGCTGTGCTCACCCACCGTTAGAATCACCTTCTCTAAAGGCACGCCTAACTTGTCGGCAGTTGCTTTAATGATACGAATATTTGCCTGATGCGGAACAAGCCAATCAATATCATGCTCTCCCAATTGGTGTTTGGTTTTAATTTCTTCTACCAACTCGCCCAAACGGGTTACAGCAACTTTAAAAACTTTTTTACCATCCATTTTTACATAAGGGTAAAAATCAGAAATAGGTAAACTCGGAGTATCTGTTTTTTCAACGTCAGGCATCATGCCCGTATGATCGGCTAATTGTATGTTATCAACAGACAATATCTCATCTTGATTACCATCTGCATACAAATAGGTTGATAAAATGCCTGGTTCTTCACTGCCTTCTAGTAAGACACAGCCAGCACCATCGCCAAATAAAACACAGGTGCTTCTATCAGACCAATTAATGAGACGGCTCATCATTTCTGCACCTACAACTAAGGCACATTTGATTTGTCCTGTTTTTATAAATTGATCAGCAATACTCAATGCATAAATAAATCCGGTACAAGCTGCCTGCACATCAAAAGCAGGACAATTGTGCGTAATACCAAGTTGTTTTTGGATGAAACATGCTGTAGAAGGAAAAATTTTATCGGAAGCGCCGGTTGCCACAATGATCATATCTATCTCTTGAGCAGACTTTCCAGCAGCCTCAAGTGCACGTTTAGCAGCTTGCGTCCCCATGTATGCACTGGTTTCATGAGAGGAAGCAATATGACGAGATTGTATTCCTGTTCTGTCTAAGATCCATTCTGAGGATGTTTCAACACGCTTTTCCCAATCATCATTGCTCATTACCTTTTTAGGTAAATAGCTACCAGTACCACAGATACGACTATACATTTTGTGCTCTCTTACGGGCTCCTAAGGTTTTCTCTACTTCAACGCGAATACGCTCAGGAATATTATGAGTAACTTCAACAATTGCTTCTAAAATAGCATGTTTATAACTATCTTTTTCAGCATTTCCATGGCTCTTGATAACAATGCCATTTAACCCTAAAAAGGTAGCACCGTTATACTGGCTTGGCTCAGCACGCGCAGCAATTTTCTTCAATACAGGCAATGCAATAAAGGCAGCAAAACGCGCATACCAACCATCGGTAAAGGCTCGTTTAATGGTGCGAATAAGCATGCTAGCAACGCCTTCACTACATTTGAGTGCAACATTACCAACAAAACCATCACAGACCACAACATCTGCCACACCTTGATACATGTTAGTGCCTTCTACAAAGCCAACATAGTTAAGATCACTATCTTCTAGTAATTGAGCAGCTTTTTTTACTGCTTCACTGCCTTTGATGGCTTCTGAACCAATGTTTAAAAGTCCTACTTTGGGCTTAGGGATATTATCAACGCCTTGCGCTAAAATAGAACCCATTACCGCAAATTGAAATAAGTGCTCTGCTTCACAATCTACATTGGCACCTAAATCAAGCATCCGCATACGACCCATTTTTTTCTGATCTACATTAATCGGCATTGGATAAACAATTGCAGGCCTATCAATACCTGGTAAGGTTTTCAAAACAAATCGTGCAATTGCCATAAGTGCGCCTGTATTACCAGCGCTCACACAGGCATGTGCCTTTTGCTCTTTAACCAGATTAATTGCAACACGCATGGAAGAGTCGCGCTTTGAGCGCAACGCAACGGCAGGTGACTCATCCATCAAAACTTGTTGTGTTGCATGATGAATGGTTAATTGAGAATGTGTTTTAACCGCATGCTTCGCAAGTTCTTGCTCAATGCGATCTTTATCTCCCACTAAAATGAGATGTAAATTTGGATAGTTTTTGATAACGTCCAGGGCAGCAGGGATAACAACACTTGGGCCGTGATCCCCCCCCATTGCGTCCAAAGCAATACAAATTGTATTAACAGGACTATTCTTCATCTGCATCCATAGGTGTATCAACTACTTGACGTCCACGGTAATAACCATCTGCGGTTACGTGATGTCTGCGATGTGTTTCACCTGATTCAGAATCAATTGATAACGTAGGCTTGGTCACTTTATCATGAGTACGACGTTTATCTCTTCTACTACGAGATACCTTATCTTTTTGTACGGCCATTTCAATATCCTCTTTTTATTAAGATTTAAGTTTTATCAAGATCATTCATCAAGTTTTTAAAAGGAAAAATCTTCTCTTCTTCCGCTTTTTCTATTTCAACCTCTTTAGGCTGAACCAAAGCACACTGATGCACATGCTTAGGTGTTATGGGTAGTGCCAAATATAATTCTTCTGCAAGCCAAGCCGACAAACTAATCGTTTCATTGTTTAGCAAAAGTGGTTCATATTGTTCTGGCAATTCTTTCGCCGCTTCAATAGAAACAACTGGACTAACACAAATCTCCTGAGAAATTTGGTAATCAAACACCTCTAAACATCGCTGGCATGTTAAAAGCAGGCTGCCTGAAAAGTGTCCTTCTATCGTTGGAATGCCCTCGGCATCGATGCCAAACTGTAAAGCTACAGTTAAAACACGGTCTGCTGGCTGAGCATTATCAAGCCTCAAACCAGTTAATTCACTAACAAAAACACTAGCCGTTAAAACATGGCCTTTTTGATTATCTTGGCATAATTTCAATGGGTTAATGATTTTGGGCAGTTCATTAGGTAACATAAGGCGACAATAATATCGCCTCGCCTGCATAGAGTCAAAATAGAAAGCAATATTCGTTCATTTTATCGTAAAAACAGATTATAGTTGGTTAAATCACATGAAAATTATTCTGGCATCTAGCTCCCCCTACAGAAAAACGCTTTTGGAAAGACTAAAAATCGAATTTACAGTCGTAAACCCTGATATCAATGAAGATTTAGCCATTGAATCCCACCATACATTGGTGGAAACCCTATCTGTTCAAAAAGCGCAACAAGTAGGCAAACTTCATCCAGATGCCTTCTGTATTGGCTGCGACACAATCGCCACAATGGGAACCATGCGATTGGGCAAGCCCCTTAATTTTGAAACAGCAATGCAACAACTGCTTTCTATGAGTGGCCAAACCATACATTTTTATACCGGCATTGCCCTTCACTGCGCATCTAAAAATGTATTATTAAAAAAGGCCATTATCACGGAAGTCCTCTTTAGAAAATTAACACCCGCTATGATCACACATTATTTGAAGACCGAAGAGCCTTACCAAAGCTGTGGTGCGTTTAAGTCTGAGACTCTGGGGACGGCCCTCATTCAGAAATGCCAAAGCGACGATCCAACAGCAATTATTGGTCTACCCTTAATTACATTATGCGACATGCTAGCCCAAGCAGATGTCCCAATCCTTAGCTTAAAAACATAATGCTCTTTATTCGCTCTTTCTTAAATTGATTATAAGCATTGAGCGATCAAAAACAAAAACGACAGTACTACCCCCATGATGGGAAAGAACATGGAATAAGATGCAGATCCACTTTGTGTGCCATACCGTAATTTAATACGGATAAGCGACAAATTGATAAGAATAAAAACACACAATAAAATAAAGCTTGTAGCCTTCGCTAAAGTTTCAATAGGAAAACATAATGCAAAGATAATTACTATAGTGGCAATTAATAAAGTTGCAATAACAGGTGTACGGGTTGTTTTGCTTACACTCGCAAAAATTTGAGGTGCATTGTTCTGATTTGCCATTCCATATAAAACACGCGACGCCATGATAATTTGAGCCAAAATGCCATTTACCAGCGCAATTAAACTGATACCTGTAATGAGAATGGGAGAATAACCTTTTTGCTCAACAACGAGCGCTAAGGGAGCCTCACTTTGTGCCAAGGCATTGATTGGTAAAGCCAAAATAACAGACAAATCCACAAGAAGATATAAAACGGTTGCTATACCCAGTACAATAAAGAGCGTAAGCGGTAAGTTTTCTTTCGGGGCCATCACTTCTTCTGCAACATTGATGATATCTTCAAATCCAACATAAGCATAAAATGCAATAAAGGCACCTATCGCGATACCAGACCAATCATTTATGTGAAAGGAAGGTACCATCTGTGGCCAAACATCTGGCAGTTTTTTTAGATCATCACCACAAATAAAAACAATCAATAAAAGGCCACCAATTTCAGCAAGTGTGATAACGGTTGCCATAATGGCTGATTCAGTAATGCCCCATAGTGCAACGGTTGCAATCAAAAGAATAACAGCAATAATTGCAAGCCAAGAAGGTATAGATATAAATACTTGTAAATAGCCAGCAAAACCATTTGCTATCGCAGCAGAAGAAACAAGACCTGTAAAAATAATGAGCCACCCGGTTAGAGCAGATAGCCATTTTCTATTAAATCCTTTACGAACATAATAAGCCTCACCTGCACTGACAGGATAACGCGAACTTAGCTCCGCATAAGAAACGACCGTAAAAAAAGAAATTAAGGCTGCTAATAAAAAAGCTATGGGACTAAACAGAGCAGCATGTTTAGCAACTTTACCAATCAAGGCATAAACACCCGCACCCAGTATTGTCCCTAAACCATAAAATATAAGTAGCCCAAGAGAGAGCGAACGCTTAAGCGCAATTTTATCTTTATTTTTTTCCATTAAGCCGAAGTATATAGCGAATTGTAGATTTTTGAAATCTTTGTTTATGTGTGTAGTTTGTTGATAAACTGTTCCTCAGTGACATTAAGCGCCCTCTACAGCACTCCGTCATGCGAGCTGAACAATCCCCACGAATTACGGAACCTTTACAGCAATGACGAACCTTCATTCGTGGGGATTTATCAGTAGGGGACGACCGTTGTGTCGTCCCCTACAATTGAAATTAATCGCTAAGCGGTGAAGAATGTATTATTGAACAAAGTCACCAGGCGCTCTATCGCCCACAATACTATTATTTTCTTTTGTGAGTTTCTCAATATATAAATTAAACAATTCCGATACGTTTTGATCATCAGGCATGGTTGCTAACATGCGCTTGTAACGCATCACTTCATTTGTCAAATCCGTAATGCTAACATTCCATTCTTGATAAGTTTGATCAATCATTGCTTTTACTTTTTCATGATCTTGTTTGACAAATTCCCAAATGGAATAATTACGCGCTGTCTTTTTATCCCAGTCAACCACTTCAATTTTGGCTCTTAATAAAGCATCCATATGCTCCAAAAATAATTTTTTCGTTAATTCATACTCAAAAAAGAAATCACCCAAAATCATTGTAATCATAGCGGGATAATCATCTAGCATGTTATCTGGAATGATTTTGGCATCAATATTCATTCTTAAGAGTGCAGCTTGGTAATAAAAAGTCGCCTTAGGGATATTTTTTTCACTGTAATAATATGCAGACATGCCTGCTAAAAATAAAGGTGATACTTTGTCCAGATGTGTTTCTAACTGCTCAACAAAACCTTGATTAAAATTAACACCAAATACTTTTACACCACCTTCTAATATGTGGCCAGGCGGTGTCATCACCTCTGGTTCTGTCACAGAGATAGTAGGTACAGCAGCAGTCGCTGTAGAAGCATATACAGCTCTATCTATGGCAACAACGCTGAAAAACACCACTAAACAACTAGAAACGAATTTACCAATCCATAAAGGCATATCATTAATCCAAGTTTTATCATTAGGACTATAAAAAATATAGCAAAGAATAGAAAATATGGAGTATATAAATTTGCTCAAATACGTTAGGTGATATGACATCTAGTCTTATATTCAAGCACACAATTAATACATGAAAGTAAATCGACTGATCAGCATCGCAGAGAAGGTGTAGCTACATCTACTGTATTAACCAAAATTTCTAGAAGCTGTCTCAAAAAAGGTTTTTATTAAAAACAATTTGACTAAGTAACTACCTATGCTACCATGCTGGCCTCATTGAAATAACTTCGAGGTTATTGTGCCCTCCGCCACGCCAACATACTTATTTTGTTTTGATTTCGATAACACTTTAGTAAAAGGACATTTCCACAATCAACTCTGTGGTTTAAATATAAGCCCTGGCAAAGCAACGCCCGAACAAATCGAATCACTCATTAAAAAATTCGGCATTTTAAATAAAGATGAGCTACTCAAAACATTTAAGCAAATTTTAGAACATGGTCACAAAATAGCCATTACTACTTGGTCAGATTACCCTGAAGTGGTTGCACCCACTTTAAAACATATCGGTCTTAACGAAACAGAAATAAAACAAATTTATATCGCCAGTGGACGGCCAGAAAATCAAGCTCTACGCAAAGAAGCACATATCGAAGGCGCTAAAAAACATTTTTCGATACAAGATAATGCATATGTTGTGCTGATTGATGACGATCAAATGAACGTATTACATGCACAGAAAAATGGTCAAATCGGTATTCTAGTAGACGCAGATGACAATGATGCCTTGTATCTAAAACAAGTCCACAGCATGCTCACTGGAAAGACAATAACCCCAGCAGCAAAACAATCCAGAAGCAATCCCCGCCAATGGTTGATAGCCATAATAGCTGGCATAGCAGCTGGTCTTACAGCATGGTATATGGGGGCAATGCTTTGGATGGCAGTGACAGCAGCAATATTAACCACAAGCATTACAACGCTTGTACAAAAATATTTTTTCGCGCCCAAAGAAGTAGCGCCATTGGTAACGACACCTAGTACACCTGCTAAACCTGCTCAAACACAAAAACCTGTTGTAAAACCTTCTGTTTCACAAAAACCAACTCCCAAACCAATCATAAAAAAGCATATTCATCCAAACAATACGCCGAACAATACTTCGATTTGCACTTTTGCACAAATAAGAGATGCGTCTTCAACCACTCAACGTAATATCATTTCTATCAATGGCATGCCGTTCTATCAATCATCAGGGAATAATTCTGCTTTTCCCCATACTTGGTTCCCCTTTTTGGGTCTCCAAGAAAAAGATCTCAATTTCTTTATTTCCAAAGGCTGGTATATCAAACCAACACATTATTTTGCGCAACATCAAATCCCCAAAGACATCGATGACAAAATGGATACATTATTTCCCTCTTATGGCGCTTATAGATCAGGTAGAGAGCTTTTAAATCGCTTCTATAATATACCTTGTTTATTGCTTTCTTCATGGTTAGGCGGTGGTCTATGGAAAGAAGAACGTGGTCAAAAACTGAAAGTATTTTTGCAAGAAAAATATCCTAGCTTTTATAAGGATTTACCCAATTCTGCAGCTACATTTCTAAATGCACAACCCATCACAACCATAGAAGAAGTGAATCAATGGTTATGCCAAAAAGCGCAAGTAGAAAAGATTGAGGATTTGAAAGACAAACTACCTACACAAATCATAAGTATTAAAATACAAGATGGCATAACAGCTGTAGGCAAAAAAGTGCACTATGCAGAACTAAACAGCATAGAGGGGCAAAGATTATACAGCATACGACGTAGCCTACGCTTACAAGGCAAAAAGCCTTGTCCTGCTCGAACCGACAAAGAGCAATCACTTCGAAGATATATGCTCAAATACACAAGACAATAAAAAAGGGGCTTTAAGCCCCTTTTTTATTAGAAGTATATTGCTTACTGTAGTTTTTGTTGACCAAAACCTAATTCAGCTTTAAAAGATTGTCCAATAGATGTTCCAAATCGTGATGCTAATCTATCTAAGAAATTATTAGAAACAGTGTAATCAATAATCTCTTCTACACCAATGACTTCACGCGCAACATAACCTGCACTTCCCAAACCATCCACCAAACCAAGTGCTAATGCTTGATCACCTGTCCAGAATAAACCGCTGAACATGTCTTTGGTTTCTTTTAATCTTTCACCACGTCCATCTTTCACTGCTTTGATAAAATGCTTATGCACATTGTCTAAAAGTGATTGCGCAAATTCAATTTGTGATTCATTTTGAGGAGACAACGGATCTAAAAATACTTTATTACGACCCGCAGACATAGAGCGCTGCTCTACACCTAATTTTTGAGCCGCCTCAACAAAACCTAAATTCATCATTACAACGCCAATAGAACCCACAATGCTAGAAGCATTGGCATAAATGTGATCGGCCGATGCAGCAATAAAATACCCACCTGAAGCGCCCATATCGGTAATAACAGCATAGACCTTAGTATCAGGATATAAAGCTCTTAACCGTCTCACTTCATCATAAATGTACGCACTTTGCACAGGGCTACCACCCGGTGAATTAATGCGCAATATAATTCCACGTACTTTATCTGATTCAAAAGCTTGTCTAAGACCTGTTGCGACCTCATCTGCCATAATGCCATTGCGATCACCCACCACACCATCTAAATCAAGCAATGCCACATGCTCTTTCAAAATAGGTTTGGGTTTTGTATTTTTAAATGCCATGCCCGCCATGAAAACAAGTAAACAGATAATCAAAACTCTAAAAAAAATGCGCCAACGCCGCTGACTCGCTTGCTCTTTCACTTGAGCTAAGAGCGCCTTTTCAATGATAGAACGCTCCCAAGAAACTTCTGTTTGTTTTTCTTCTGTCATATCGTTTCCTTAATCTTTGCTAAAATATTCTAAAAAATCACTAAAATCTTTTGGAATGGGCGCTGAAACAACAATTGGATCTTCATTCAAAGGAATGATGAGCTTATGTGCATGCAAATATAATCGACCAAAACCTTGTTTTTTCCAGTCTTGGTTCGTTGCTTTGTGTCCATATTTACTATCACCAATAATGGGATTCCCCATAAAGGATGTATGTACTCTAATTTGATGCGTTCTACCTGTCACAGGCTGAGCTTCTACAAAAGTTGCTTGTTCAAAACTTTTGAGAACAGAAATATGCGTTGTGGCAGGATCACCACTTGCCTCTACTCTCATAAATCGTTCTTTAAAAACGCCTACTTGTTGCCGCGACAAAGGTGCATTTACTGTTTTACCCCCCTGCCATTTCCCTTGTACGATTGCGTAATAGTATTTTTTAATTTGATTATTTTTAAGGAGTGTATGCAATCGCACTAAGCTCTGCCTACGTTTGGCAAGCATAATACAGCCTGAAGTATCTTTATCTAGTCTATGAACTAACTCTAAACCTGGCCACTGTGGCCAAGCATCTTTCAGTACTTCAATCAGTCCATAGGAGACAGAGCTTCCACCATGAACAGCCAAGCCATTTGGTTTGTTAACTATAATAATATCTTGATCTTCATACAAAATATTATTACTCAGATAATTTACTAAATTTCTTGGATAATGTGGCTTCGCCCCTACTTCATCTGGCTGATTCAGCAATTTAGGTGGCAATCTTAGCTTGTCGCCTTCAGTAAGGCGGTGATGAACGGCAATTCGTTTGCTGTTAACCCGTATCTCACCTTTTCGAATCATTTTATATAAATGACTTTTAGGAATACTGGCGTACCGTTTAAGTAAAAAATTATCTAGTCTTTGGCCTGCATCTTCATGCGTCACAGCAGGTACCTTTTGCGACATATTGACTGAATTCATAACAAATTTTGATTTTTAGCTGACATCGGAGGAGTATATCAGAAATTAGCTAATATTTACTCTCCTTCTTAGGCCATCTACGCCCCTATCTTTCAAGAAAAATGCCGTTTAACCCCATAAGGACAAAGAGATGACAAAGACAACACATGCCCCTTCGCGGGCGAAAGTCATGTGCAAAGACTATAGTTAGGATGTGCAAAAACTGTTACCATGTGCCTGTTGTGAAAAAAGATTACAATTATAGTCAGTTTCACAACCATATTAATTTTGGAGCTATAACATTGTTCCAGCGACCCAGGACTCCAAACCTCAAAAGTTGTCGCTCTCTAGTCATTCTAAGCCTGCTACTATTTTCTATAAAGAGGGAAGGCCCTGACTGGTCTACGAGTACATGCTCCTAAAGTGAAGAAGCAAAACGTATGAATAATATAATTCAATTTATAACAAATAATTAAATGGTTAACTATGACTAAAAGAATGTTAATAAATGCAACCCAAAGCGAAGAGTTAAGAGTTGCATTAGTCGATGGAAGAACTTTATATGATCTCGATGTAGAAAGAACTGGAAAAACCCAAACAAAAGCTAGCATATTTAAAGGACGTGTCACTAGAGTTGAACCTAGCTTAGAAGCCGCTTTTATCGATTTTGGCTCAAACAGACACGGATTTTTACCCATCAAAGAAGTTGCTCGCGAATGTTTCCACGAAAATGCCACCTTTGAACACGGCAGACCCAACATAAAAGATGTGCTAAGACCCGGACAAGAACTCATTGTCCAAGTGGATAAAGAAGAAAGAGGCACTAAAGGCGCAGCACTCACCACTTTCATCAGCTTAGCAGGTTGCTACTTAGTATTAATGCCGAACAATCCACGCGCTGGTGGCATCTCTCGACGCATTGAAGGCGAAGAACGCGATGATCTAAAAGATGTATTAAATCAATTACCCGTTCCCGAAGGCATGGGTCTCATCGTCAGAACAGCGGGATTAGGACGCAGTATTGAAGAATTACAATGGGATTTAGATGTTCTCCTCGTCCAATGGAAAGCAATTTGTGGCTATGCAAATGCAAATCATGCCCCCTTGTTGATCCACAAAGACAGTGATGTCGTTGTACGCGCTATCCGTGACTACTTAAGACCTGATATCGGTGAGATCATTGTTGATACCGAAAAAGCATTTAAACAAGTCGAAGATCACTTGAATCTGGTACGTCCTGACTTTATCAGCCGCTTAAAATTATACCAAGAACCTACTCCTCTGTTTAGCAGCTTCCAAATTGAAACACAGATTGAATCTGCTTATAAACGAGAAATCGCTCTTGAAAATGGTGCATCCATTGTGATTGATCACACAGAAGCATTGATTGCAGTTGACATTAACTCTGCAAAAGCCACTGAAGGTAGCGATATCGAAGAAACAGCTTTACAGACCAACCTTGCAGCAGCCAGTGAAATTGCACGTCAATTGAGATTGCGTGACATTGGTGGCCTCATCGTGATTGATTTTATCGATATGAACATCCCACGTCATCAACGTATGGTGGAAAACAAAATACGCGAAGAATTAAAAAGCGATCGTGCCCGTATCCAGATGGGTCGTATCTCTCGTTTTGGCTTGTTGGAGATGTCTCGCCAGCGCTTAAGACCTGCACTGGGCGAAACAACGCATATCAACTGCCCTCGTTGTGAAGGTCAAGGTAATATCAGAAGCATTCACTCTATTTCAATGGCAATTATTCGCGTCATTGAAGAAGAAGTCATGAAAGAACATACTGGGCAATTAAATGTTCAAGTACCCATTGAAGTAGCAAGTTACTTGCTGAACGAGAAGCGTGAATCTATCACTAAGCTTGAACAAAGCTACCAAGTCGGCGTCTTAATTATACCTAATAAATATTTTGAAACGCCTCACTATGAGTTTCAACGCTTGAAAAAAGAAGATGCAGCAAATGCTCGCAAAACACCAAGCTACAAACAGGTCACTACACCGCCTGCTACCCCCATTGAATCAACAATCAAATCTTTTGAAAATAAAGTAGAGCCTGATTCACCGCTCAAACATATTACACCACCAGCACCTTCTGCATCACGTGCACAAGACTCTGGCTTAATTAAGCGTATTTGGAAAGCTGTTTTCGGCGCTAATGCCAACAAAGCTTTAGCACGCAACAGCGAATCAGAAAACAGAGACGAAAATCAAGACGGTGATAATAACAGACATCATCACAAAGGCTCTAAACGTCCACAACACGGCGGTAGAAAAGATAATCGTAAACGTCATGGCCATAACCGACGTTCGCAAAACAATAATCGTTCAGATAACAATTACAGAGATAATCGAGATACAAGAGATAATCGAGACACAAGAGATAATCGAGATACAAGAGATGCTCGAGATACGAGAGATAATCGAGACACGAGAGATAATCGAGATAACCCCAGAGATCATAATCGCGATCATAACCGTGATCGTAGCGGAAACTATTCGCATTCAAGATCTTATGATGAAAATCAGGGCAATCGACATCATCACCATAAGCATCATACTGAAAGACACCATCATGATGTCTCTTCACAGGATGATGCTCAATACTCTCATGCTTCTGCAAGACATCAAACAACGGCACATCATTCACCTCATGAGATGAGCAGTAATGCGCCACAACATCAACAACGCCACCCGCATCATGCTCAGGCTAATACTAATATCTCTTCGCCAAGCGATCATAGAGAGCAAAGAGAAACCAGAGAGCCTAGAGAAAATCGGGAGCACCGAGATCACAGAGAGCATCGCGAACCCAGAGGACACAGGGAAAATAGAGAACGCGAGAAATCTGTTCCACGCAGTGAAAGCTATGAAGCGAAAGAGCAAGCTAATACTCAAAGAAATGCTACGAATGTTACTCCCATTCATGATGCGCCTGCTCCAGTACCTCATAAACCAGAGGCTATCACAACAACAGCGCCAACCGCTGCGATGACACCACCAGCAGAACAAGCGAAAGCTAAGCCGGTCGTTGTCATAAAAGCACCTGAAGCACCTGCGCCACTCTCACCTGAGCAAGAAAAAGCGCGAGAAGAGAAGCGTAATGCTGTATTAAATGTGACGAGTTTCTCTCAATTAAGCAATGAAGAAAAACAAAATACCTTCGTTGCACCATTAGAGAAGATTGAGCGTCCATTAGCAGAGAATAAGCAATCTTTCAAACAAGTGGTTAGCAAACGTTCAACTTACGATGAAAAGCCTCATGACTTACCAACGATTGCAAATCAATCACGTGTAAGTGAAGCAAAGCCTGAAACAGAAACAAAGGTTGAAATCAAAGTAGAAACAAAGAACGAGAGCGAAAAAGAAAACTCTTAAAACTATTCAAGAGTCTCTGGTTCATGACTAGAGACTCTTTATAGTCACAGCAAATGAGTTTTACCCGCAAAGGAGCACAATATCGGTAAAACTTATATGCGAAGACTATATCTGCTTTACTTTTGATAAGGATCTATATGGAAATAGAAATCATCAACAAGGAAAGAGAAATTCAAGTCATCCTCATGCATTTACAACCTGGTGACGAAATTCCCCTACACGATCATCCCGATACTCATGTTTTTCTCTATGTTGTTTCTGGAGATATTGAAATGGAATGTTTTGATAAAATCAGAAGTGATAAAGACAGCCTTTCCATTAAATCTTCTTTTATTAAGAAATTCAAAGCATCAGATTCTTATTTACTGACCCCCACTAAAAATAACCTACATCATATTAAGGCCATCACACCTGCAAGCATTATGGATATCATGACACCTGGATATTATGAATCTGGCAACGTACCGAACTGGTATAAGATTATCTCTACCCAGGATCTTGAAATCAAAGTCACACAGACAGAACAACCTGATTATATTGTCAAAGCAAAAGAAAAAGCGCTCGAGCGGTTTGAAAAAACAAACAAAATAATTAATAAGTGATTAACTTATTTAACCATCACTCGCGCCCCCTTTCCCAAAATTGGTAGAGGGAAACATGTTCGTTTTGCGAACGAAGAGCACGCTTCTTTTTTATTGATGAGCATTGCGAATCAAAATCCCACTTTTTGAAAGAGGATACGCACTGGCAAATGCACAAGGGGGATTTATACTGAGATGCTAAACCAAACAGCTAAATCCCTCTGCTCGTACAGCTACGCTTAACGAGCATCTCCCTTTACAAAGCTGTCTCTTCTACACAA
>JBFWLB010000026.1:0-36309 GCA_050252335.1 Candidatus Berkiella sp.
CGAATCAGTTTTCTCACTTTCGTAAAGGGAGACGCGCGTAGCGCAAGAGGGATTTAGTGGGAAAATCTTTGTTCGTGGCATAAATCCCCCTGGTGCTTCGCACCTTCCCACTTTACAAAGTGGGATTCTGATTCGCAATGCTCATCAATAAAAGTGCTACAAATAGTCAGGAGAGAAGAGATATCTTTAAATTTTCTGTGTTGCTAAAAAACGCTGTACAGTTTGTACTAAAACTTGAGTTTGATAGTCGATTTCAATATTGACAGCGGCTGTAACTTTTAAGGCTGACAAATTGGTGGTTGCAAGTGTTTCAGGGATTAGATGAACGCTAAATATGCCGCTTGGATCTGTATCTACGACGGTTAAGCTTACACCATTAATGGCAATAAACCCTTTGGGAATGATGTAACACATCCATTTTTCAGGCCAAGTGAAAAATAGTTTGCTTTGTTCTGGGGTTGGTTTTTCAATAAGCGTTACAGAGGCTATACCCATAACATGCCCAGAAAGTAAATGACCACCTAGTTCATCACCCATTTTGAGCGCGCGCTCTATATTGACTACTTGATTGATATACAGATTGCGGAAGGTTGTACAGTTCAGTGTTTCTGCAACAATATCAAAGTAAAGGGTATTGTCTTCTTGCCTAACCACGGTTAAGCAAACACCATCTATACTAACGCTCGCGCCTTTTTGGATATTTTGAGAGAGAGAAGGTAGGACAGTAATACCCACTTGTGTTAGGTTGTGAAGCGTGTTTAGTTTGACAACGATGCCCGTGCCTTGAACAATGCCTGTAAACATGAAAAAACCTACACAAAAAAACAGTATCTTGAAAGAATATGAGTCTAATGACTATGAGTTATTAAGTCAATTCGTTTTCTTGGTAATTTAAGTAGCGATCTCATAGGTCATTTTCAAAGTTCTTGCTAAACTTAATAATATTCTTCATTAGTTTTAAAATACTATGTATACAACCTTAACTCCATTACATTACTTTGCAATTGCTCTGGGCGTATTAGCAGTTATCTTCCTCTTGAGCAGTATTATGTCTTTGCGTCGCAGGCATTTTGGTCAATTGGCCACGCAT
Source organism: Candidatus Berkiella sp. (assembly GCA_050252335.1). Lineage (GTDB taxonomy): Bacteria > Pseudomonadota > Gammaproteobacteria > Berkiellales > Berkiellaceae > Berkiella_A. The sequence goes on from JBFWLB010000026.1 coordinate 1,091, forward strand.
CTTGCTATGTCACTTTGTTTTGTTTTATTAGGAGGCATTTTTGGATTAGGTGCCTTATCTGTACAAGGCTATCAGGCGCTTACACTTGAGCAGCTGGCTGCGACGGTGACTGTAGAGCCTATAGAAAACAATCAGTTTAAAGCAGAGTTTGTTTTTCCAAATGGTACTAGCAAAACATATACACTGTCAGGTAATCAGTTGTTAATTGATGCCCATATACTCAAATGGAAACCAGTGGCGAATATTTTAGGCTTCCATACCAGTTATGAGCTTGCGCGTGTTTCAGGTCGTTATATTGATTTAGCGGATGAGCAAACCAAACCGAGAACCGTATTTTCTTTAAGTGAAGTGAAATTGCTGGATATATTTGAGTTAAGAAAGCAATTTGCACATTTGAATTTCTTATTGGATGCGGAATATGGTTCTGCTTCATTTGTACCAGCACAAACGAAACAACAATATGTATTGATGGTTTCTACTTCAGGATTGTTGTTTAGAAGAATTGAGGGGTAAAAAAAAAGGCCGTTCAGTACGGCCTTTTTTTCATGCTTATCTCAAATATTTTTTCAATTTAGCCAGTGATTCCGCAATCTCTCTTTTGCGGCCTTGATCTTGCAATTCATAGCCTTTGCGAATAGGAGCTTGGCTTGCAATCTCTAAGTGCTGTTTTGCTGTTTGATATTCACCTATGTCTACTAAAAAATCCCCATAGTAGTAGTTTGAGTCTATACCACGAGGGCTAATCTTTAATGCTGATTCTAAGTAAGAACGTGCTGTCTTTTTACTACCAAAGGCAACAGGCCAGCCTGGCACACGTGCATATATTGTACCCAGTACAGCAAGTGCAAACCCATTTTCAACACGACTATTGGTTTTAATGGCTTGTTCAAGTAAGGTACGCGCCTTTTTTACATAGGGGAGTGCACCTAAACCACCCTTTGCAGCAGCATAACTACTTAGCACTGTGCCATGCCAGGTAAGAATACTTGGGTTGCCTGGAAAGCTTCTTGTTGCGTTTTCTGCTTTTTTGATAAGCGCCTCATATTTAGCAACCTGTTGATTTTGAGGTGTTTGATATTTGATGATTGCCCATTCTCTTCTGAGCTGTTCTACTTGTTGGTCTGCAGGTGCTGCATGTACTGTTGGAAAAACAAGTAAACTTAATAACAGTCCAATAGTAAAAGGTAAAACCATTCTAACAAAAGATCTCATGCGTCATCTCCTTATTTGTTCATATATTTATTTTCCAGATTTAGATTAGACATTTGCTGTAACTCAGACAAGAACTATTTTTTTAGATTTTCAAAGTATTGTTTTAGGTCGTTTAAGAACAAGGCCGATTCGTGTATCCGCGATTGAATTATATGCATAAATTGTGATAGTTTTTTAACTAGATAAATTTATTTCAGCTCCCAGTCGGAGGTATTATGGCTGGTTTTTTTAACATCCTTTTATTATCAGTTGCCTTGTCTTCTAGTCAGCTATATGCCGCTGAAAAAGTATATCAATGCAAAAACACAGCAGGAAAAATTACACTACAAGACAAAGCATGTGCAAAAGAGGATGAGCAAAAAGTCATGCCGTTGCCAAGCTATGAGCGAAGTAGCGATGAAGGTATTCCTATTATGTACGATGGTTTGCGAGAACATGAATTAACAATGCTAGAGCGTTTTCATGAGCTTGATATACAACGAGAGGAATATAATTATAAAAGAAGAAATATTGCCGCCTATCAAGATAAACAGCATAAAAATGATGTTGATCTTGCCAATCTAAGACATCAGCATGCGATAGAAATGTTTGATAAAAGTTATAACCATCTCTATGTCTATGGCGCTTCTAATGGAGAAGGCACTTTTCCGATTGTATATAGTCCCTATGGATATGGGTGTACTGGAGGCGCAGGAGGCATTGGTAGCAGCGTGAGTGGCGCTACAGGCGTTGGTACAATTGGGGGTGATGGTGGTTTAGGTGGTACTGGAGGTGCTGCGGGCATTGGCGGAGCAGGTGGAACGGGTTGCGCAGCACCCATTCCCTTTGGTATGGGTCGTTAAATTATCCGTTGATTATCCTAAGAAGTATTTCACAGCAACCACAGAAGCAACAACACCTGCTGCGTCTGCACACAACGCTGCGGCAATTGCGTGTCGGAAGCGCTTGATTTGAATGGCACCAAAATAAACGGCGAGTACATAGAAAGTTGTTTCGGTGCAACCCATTATTGTGCTCACCAAATATCCCACGTAACTATCAGGTCCTAAATTTGGATTTTGATATATTTCTGTGAGAATACCAAAACTACCCGAACCAGAGAGTGGGCGCATGAGAACCATTGGAATTGCTTCCGCAGGTAAACCTAAGGGGGCGGTATATTTTCCAATAAATTGCGTAAAGACATCCAGAGCACCGCTGGCACGTAGCATGCTAATAGCAGCTAAAATCGCAACCAAATAGGGTATGATTTTGACAGCGACATCGAAGCCTTCTTTCGCACCTTCTACAAAACTAAAATAAACATTAATTTTTCTATAAGTACCATACAAGACAATCGCAACAAATAAAGCCGGAATGATCCACGGCGAAAAAGTAGCACCCCATACCAGTGTGACAGGGATCAGTGTGATGAAAAACAAAATCACAAACCAAGCAACCCAAATTGGGTAAGGAGAAAAGGTTGCTTGTTCAGTATTTTCTACTTTAGTCGTTGTCTCATTTGTGTCTGTTTTTTGAAGATTGTCTGTTATTGCACTGGGTTTTATGGTGTAGAAACGCTCCAGAAATTTTGCCATCGCAATGGCTACAATGGTTGAACAAATCGTGGCAAATAAGGTTGTTGTAATGATGCCTGTTGGATCCATGGAATGTGCTTCAACGCGTAAAGCAATCACTTTGGTTGGTAGTAGCGTAATACAGGAAGTGTTAATAGCTAAAAACAATACCATTGCATTGGTTGCTGTACCTGGGTGTGGATTTAGGCTATCCAGCGCTTGCATTGCTTTGATGCCAAAAGGTGTGGCAGCATTTCCTAAACCTAAAAGATTTGCTGATAAATTCAATGTCATTGCACCGAGTGCAGGATGATTTGCAGGGATTTCTGGAAATAATAATCGCAAGAGTGGGTAAATGAGTCTGCTTAAAACACGGATAAATCCTGCGTCTTCTAGAATTTTAACGAATCCTAAAAATAAGGCGAGTACACCAATCAAGCCTATCGCAATGGTCACCGCATCGGTTGCACTGTGTAGTAGTGCTTGTGTGAGGGATTGCATAATATTTTCTGTTGGGTGTGACCATTGTTTGACCGCAGAGATTCCAAAAGCAGTGACGACAATGAAGATAAAAATGATATTCATGAGAAACCGTTTGTTTAGTATTCTTTTTAGTGAATACTGTTAGAATGAAAAAAATGTTGGCTAATGGAATCATTTCTCGTGTCACAAATCAAATCTGTTATTTTATTTTGTTTGTTATGTTTCTCATTTACAGTAGCCGCTGTATTGCCTGAGGACGAAAAAGTGCCAGGTGGTGTTGCTATCATCAAGTTACCTAAAAAATATAGCCAACAAAACACACCACCGAGTGTTTACTTTGATGATGTAAAAGTTGCGGTACTTAAAGATAAAGATGGCAAAAATACAGATTGGTATGCAATTGTTGGTATACCTTTAACTATGCAACCTGGTATTGCCAACATAGAAACAAGACAAGGGAACAACAGGCACGAATCCATTCCTTTTCAAATTGGTGACAAAGCTTACACAGAGGAAAAATTATTCTTCAAAGAAAACAAGTTGGTTACTCCCAATCCTGAGCTTGCTGCAAAAATTAAGGAAGAAACAAAGCACTTAGAAGCAGTATTTTCAAGTTGGTCAGATAAGAGATTAGAAAATTTTCAATTAAAAATACCTGTGAAAGGGCGAATAAGTGGTGAGTACGGTAGTAAGCGAATTTTAAATGGAGAGCTGCGTTCGCAGCATAGAGGTTTAGACTTTGCTGCACCCATAGGCACTGCAATTATGGCCGCACAAAGTGGTAAAGTAATCGATGTTGGTAATTATGTGATGACAGGTAATACCGTTGTTTTAGATCATGGACAGGGTTTTAAGACTATTTACTGTCATTTGCATACTGTAAGCGTTAAGTTAGGGGAAGTGCTTGAGGCTAATCAAAAGCTTGGAACTGTTGGTAAAACAGGCCGTGCAACTGGGCCACATCTTCACTTTGGTGTAAGCCTTAATAATGTTCGTGTGTCGCCAAAATTATTTTTTGTCAATTAGCACACATATTAATCAATCCTTTTACTCAGCAATGTGAGCCTCTATAATGGTGCATGCTTAACTAAGGCATAAAACCTAGATTCAGAAGTGGAGTGAAAAGACACATGTCTTTAATTTCACTGTCTTAAAGAGTATAGACAAGGACTGATTTGTGGTAGCATTAGCCGCCAACTTTCAAACTAAAATGAAAAATTAAAGCCATCTGGGAGACAGTGTGAATGTCAGATGAGAGTATCGATCGCGGTAGGCGTCGATTTTTAACCGGCGCGACATCAGTTATTGGAGGCATTGGAGCGTTGTACGCAGCGGCTCCTTTTATAGGCTCCTGGTTTCCAAGTGCTAAAGCGCAAGCTTTGGGTGCACCTGTTAAAGTTGATCTTAATAAACTGAGTCCTGGTGCTCAATTAACCATTGAATGGCGCGGACAACCTATATGGATTATTCGTCGTACAGAATCCACTGTTGATGGGCTAAAAAAATTAGATAGCCAGCTCAGAGATCCTCAATCGACACAAGCACAACAACCTGCGTACATCACAAAAGAGTATCGTTCTATCAAACCAGAATATTTGATTTTAGTTGGTTTGTGTACTCATTTGGGTTGTGTGCCAATGTATCGTCCTGAAGCAGGTAGCGTTGAAGCGGGTTGGCAGGGCGGTTTCTTTTGTCCATGTCATGGATCTAAATTTGATTTAGCGGGTCGGGTATTTAAAGGCGTACCTGCTCCTACAAACTTATTGGTACCGCCACACCGTTATGCATCGGATACTGTGGTTGTGATTGGCGAAGATGAGAAGGCATAATCTATGTTAGAAGCTGGGAAAGATTCTGAAAAATCGACTGGATTGTTGGGTTGGGTGGATGAACGTTTTCCAGCCAGTAAATTATGGAAAGAGCATTTATCTGAATATTATGCGCCCAAGAATTTTAATTTTTGGTATTTCTTTGGTTCGCTTGCATTATTAGTGTTGGTCAATCAGCTTGTAACAGGCATTTGGTTGGCAATGTACTATAAGCCATCTGCTGCAGATGCATTTGCCTCTGTAGAATACATCATGCGTGATGTTCAGTTTGGTTGGATCTTAAGATACTTACATTCAACAGGCGCCTCTTTCTTTTTTATTGTTGTTTATTTGCATATGTTCAGAGGTATGCTGTATGGCTCATACAAAAAACCAAGAGAATTGCTTTGGTTAATTGGAATGGGTATCTACCTATGCCTGATGATGGAAGCCTTTATGGGCTATTTGCTGCCATGGGGACAAATGTCTTTCTGGGGTGCAAAAGTAATTACCTCTTTATTTGAAGCTTTCCCACTGGTAGGGCCAGAGCTTGTAGAGTGGATCCGTGGTGATTTCAACATTTCAGACGTTGTTTTAAATCGATTCTTTGCTTTACATGTTATTGCGATTCCATTGGTATTCTTGTTGTTAGTCTGGATGCATATCATTGCCTTGCATGAAGTTGGCTCAAATAATCCAGATGGTATTGAGATCAAGAAAAACAAGGACAAAGATGGCAAACCATTGGATGGTATACCTTTCCATCCTTACTACACCGTAAAAGATATTTTTGGTGTGGGTGTTTTCTTAATTATATTTCTTTCCGTTGTGTTTTTCTGGCCAGACATGGGTGGGTACTTCTTAGAAGGTCCTAACTTTGAGCCTGCAAATCCACTTAAAACGCCAGAGCATATTGCACCCGTTTGGTATATGACACCGTATTACGCTATTTTGCGCGCAATACCTGACAAACTACTTGGTGTATGTGCGATGTTTGCAGCTGTATTGGTTTTCTGTTTCTTGCCATGGCTAGACAGAAGCCCTGTAAAATCGATTCGCTATCGTGGCGGGCTTTATAAAGGGATGTTAGCTTTGTTTGTTGTAAGCTTTTTATCCTTAGGTTATTTGGGCTTGGTACCACCAACCCCCTTAAGAACGATTGCAGCTCAGTTATTCTCAGTTGCCTATTTTGCATTCTTTGTTCTTATGCCTATTTATACAAAATTAGATAAAACCAAACCGGTACCAGAAAGAGTGACATTTAAATGAGGAAGAATAAGCTTTTCAACAGTATGGTTGTAATCATTGGTTCTTTACTTGTTGGAACCCATGTATTTGCTGCAACAGGACATGCACCTCTTCAGACAGTAGAGAATAATTTATGTGATCAAGCGTCTTTACAACGTGGCGCTAAGTTGTATGTAAATTATTGTCAAGGTTGCCATTCTTTAGAACATGCGCGTTACAAATCAGTGGCAGCAGATATAGGTATCAAGACCCCAGAAGGTGAAGTGCTTGAGGCTTTAGTGCAAACAAATTTAAACTTTGTTTCCGATAAAGTGACATCACCTATTAAATCCGCCATGCCTAAAAAAGATGCGGGTGAATGGTTTGGTGTTGCGCCTCCTGATTTAACCTTGACCACACGGGTTCGTGGTAAAAATTGGGTATATACCTATTTAAAAAGTTTTTATAAGGATGAAACACGTCCTTGGGGAGTCAATAACTTGGTCTTCCCAGACGTTGGTATGCCTCATGTATTGCATGAGTTGCAAGGAACTCAAATACCTCGCTTTGAAAAAATCCGTTTAAAAGCCGAGGATGGTACTACTTCAGAACATAAAGTAGTCGAAAAATTAGAATTAGCTACTCCAGGTGCGATGACTGAAACGGAATATGACCGTGCGATTACAGATCTGGTAAACTTTTTAGACTATGTGGGCGAGCCTCATAAACTAGAACGCCAGCGTATCGGAGTATGGGTAATTCTATTCTTAATTATTTTCACACTGTTTGCTTATTTACTTAAGCGAGAGTATTGGAAAGATGTACATTAATTCACTTAGAGGCTTGAATGGCTGTGCTAGCAAATAAACGCTCCGTAATGACTTTGTATTCTGGTTCAAACGATCCCTATAGCCATCGTGCAAGAATTGTCTTAGCAGAGAAAGGGGTTACCTTTGATTTATATGAGATTGATCCTGCTATGCAACCTAATGCATTATCAGAAATTAATCCCTACAATTCTGTTCCTACTTTAGTGGATAGAGATCTTGTGCTCTATGAATCTGAAATCATCATGGAATATTTAGATGAAAGATTTCCACATCCACCTTTGATGCCTGTGTATCCTGTTGCAAGAGCAAGAAGCCGCTTGATGCTGCATAGAGTGAATCGTGATTGGTATGTTTATATGAGAAAAATTCTCAATAAATCCACAGATCCTATGGATGCAGATGATGCACGTAAAGCATTGAAAGAAAGCATTACCTCTGTAGCGCCTGTTTTTAATGAAATGCCTTTTTTCTTTAGTGAAGAGTTTTCATTAGTAGACTGTGCTGTTGCTCCCTTACTATGGCGTTTACCTTCTATGGGTATTGAGCTTGGACCTGAAGCAAAGCCTGTTTATGATTATGCTAAACGTATTTTTAAACGTGAACCTTTCCAGGTAAGTTTGACAGATACAGAGAGAGCATTGAGAGAGTTATGACATCCAGCAGACCCTATCTGTTAAGAGCATTTTATGAATGGATAGTCGATAATAATGCTACGCCTTATGTCGTTGTAAATGCTGATTTTCCAGATGCTCATGTTCCTTTGCAATATGTTGAGAATGGCCGCATTGTTTTGAATATTTCACCTGGTGCGGTTCGTTCTTTATTGATTGCCAATGATCATGTTGAGTTTAATGCACGTTTTGGTGGTGCTCCCTTTGACGTGTATGCGCCTATCAAAGCAATCACAGCTATTTATGCCAAAGAAAATGGTCGAGGCATGGTCTTCAAAGAAGAAGATGATGACGAAGACGATACACCTCCTCCTGAAGATAAAAATACTACAGGTGGTTCTTCTTCTGGGAAGAATAGTGGTGGTAAAGGCAAAGGTGGTCGTCCTAATCTGACGATCGTTAAATAGCATCTCTTCTTAAAAAAATATCATGAATGTGTTGCCCCTCTTTTACTGCGGTAGGAGGAGGGGCACTTAAAGTATAGATACTTTACTTCTTCTGTTTTTCTTCTGGCTTGTATCTAAGGCTAGATGTTTCTACTCATATACCAATTCTTAAATTCGACACCTTTGGCAAAAAAGCACCCTAGATATGAATAAGTAGGGTAATTATTGTCCATTACTAAATTTTCCAGGTTAGGGTGCATGCTCTCATAAATGACGGTTTATCAATGAGTTACCATTAGATTGTTATATTTTATATCTATTTAAACCCCTTTATAACGGGGTTAATTAGATATAAATTATAATATTTATTGATTTTATTATATTTTATATCTAAAATAACCTAATATTAAGGGGTTAAAGTGGATATAAATAATAATTTTTCTAAAACATTGGGAGCGAAAGGGTCCAATTTCATTCTCGGACTTTATGAGATCAATCGCCCAATATTTACCTTAGCTGACGCCTCAAGGCTTACTGATCTCAAAGGCAAAGAGCTACAAAAATTTATAGAACCCCTTATCAATAAAGGCATTCTTGTTAGACTTATCCCTGGTCTTTATTCAATCGTGCCTTTTGAACAAGGCTACACCAAAACTTATATGGGTAATCCTTATGTAGTAGCTCGTGAGATCGTTCACCACAAGAGCAAAGAAAAGGAACCTCAGTATTTTATCTCGCATGCTTCTGCATTTGAGTTACATCAAATGGTGACCCAGCCGCAACTAATGGTCTTTGCTTCTGTTACAAAACAAATTAAGCAAAAAATTAACATCCTGGGAACAGAGTTTCATTTTGTAACTTGTAAAGAGAGTGATTATTTTGGATTCAAGAAATTATGGATTGATAAATCTGAAATGATTTTAGTGAGTGATCTTGAAAGAACCATTATTGATGGACTTAAGATCCCTGAATACTGTGGTGGAATCACAGAGGTTGCAAAAGGATTATGGATTAAACGCCATGAACTTAACCCTGATAAGCTAGTGGATTATGCTGAGAGAATAGATAAAGGGGCTGTTTATCGACGTTTAGGCTTCCTGCTTGAATTGTATGAAATTGAATGTTCAAGCGCTATTGAAAGGCTTCGGGGAAAATTACGCACGGGTTATCAACTTCTCGATCCGAGTCTTTTAAATGAAGGTAAACATAATGCCCGTTGGTTTTTGAGGTTAAACGTACCAGAAGAAGAATTTTTGTCAGTAGTAAGAACATAATATGATACCTCAAAAAAGCATTTCTAAAATATCAAATAAGACTTTTGAATCAGGTGGCAGGAGAATACCCGAAGCTGTGATTGAAAGAGATTATTGCTTATCGTGGTTTTTGTTTGGATTGGCACAATCAACGCTCAAAGATGAGCTTGTTTTTAAGGGGGGTACAGCTCTGCGTCGCTGTTACTTCGGGGATTATAGATTCTCAGAAGATCTAGATTTCACCCTAATTGAAGAAATAACGCTTGATGAAATTTTGAAGGGATTTGAAAAGATATTCATTTGGGTTAAAGATGAATCAGGGATTATTTTTGCTAATGCAAGGCAAGAGCCTTCATCTGTAAATACGCATACTTTTTATATTAGCTATATTGGGCCTCTGCCAGGGAAAGAAAAGGAAGTGAAGGTAGACGTAACTTTTAGAGAGAAGATCATTAAACCAATTGAAGAAAAATGCATTATTAAAACTTATGAGGAATACGATGATTTTTTAGAGGAGCCTAAAATTAAGGTGTATTCTTTAGATGAAGTAGCGATTGAAAAAATCTGTGCCCTTTTTGCGCCAGCAAGGAATGAACCGCGTGATCTCTATGATATTTATCATCTTATCGAGAATGAAAGGCTTGATATAGCCCCTCTTATTCATTGCATAGAAGAAAAAATGAATTTTAAAGGTGCTTCATTTGAAAAAAATAGAAATGAATTTTTAAAAAAGGAAATGCGGCTGAAAAAATTATGGGAAAAGAGATTGTCTCAGCAAATGGCATCACTTCCTGAATATGATGATATATTTCGTGCAGTCAAAAGAGCGTTTCGGCGGGCTGAACTTTTACCGCAGGGTTAAAAAATAATCAGCTTATACAAATTCCCTGAGATTTTAGTTTGATTTTGTTCTCATTTAATAAATCCGGCTTATTATTTTCGTATATTTTTAAACTTAGGGTTAATAGGAAGCAATCAAAGAACGTGAAGCATTTTTGCACTTGATTTAATATTTATATCGTCGTATCCCAAATAAAAATAATTTTGAAATCAATTGGTTATGGTGTTCTTGGATGCTCGTCAATGCGCGGTATATAACTCTTTCACGGCGGTAACAGAGGTTCGAATTCCCTTGGGGACGCCATTATTTTGTCAATAAAATCAAATGATTACAGTAAAATGGAAATTTTCGAAATCGTAACTTACATAAAACTTCTCAAAGACATGGATCGTTGTACAAATCATGTCTTGTTATAATTCCAAATTTCCCTTTACTGAAAAGTTAATAGAACATGCAGATGGCGGTAATAAGCAAGCTTTATTCTTATTACGTTGCTCATTCCTAGGTCCACAAAATCAAAGCAAGTTTTAAAACTAACAAATTACCAAATGCGTCTGTACTAAGGTGGCAACCAATACTGAAAAAGAGCTGGAGCAGTTTCAGAAAAGCTTGCTAAATATTCATCCGACTACCCAAAAGAAGTTTGATATGTTTAGTTTATCTGTTTTTTTAAATCACAGGTTTGAGGTTTTGAAAAAACGATTAGGTAATTCAAGGCGTGCCCGCAACGCATTGTTGTAGAGTTTTAAACCAGTCGTATGAGCGTCTATTTAAGCTACGAGAAACAGAAAACTTTCCAAACAAGCTGAATGTATAGAGCAGTATAATCGTTTTGCTGCTAGCTGCGGAGATGTCACTTTAGATAGACTTGACTATTTACTGGCATATAGCAAAAAGCATGCAAATGAATGGTTCTATGATGCATCAGGTGGCGAGTCACTCTGATCAGGGTTTCTATCTAAGCGGCTTAATAATTTACTGCATCCTTCACTAATGATTCTTGGTATATCCCCATGACGGTCTAAGATATAGCCGTAGAGTGCTAAATACTTATTAGTGTCTTCTTTATAAAGCGATAAAATTTCACTAAATACATCATGGAATGGTCTGGATTCGGATGAAGCTAAATCTAGCATTTTTTCAAATGAACTTATCGATATAATAAAAACATTTTCTTTGGTCAGCTGAGTATTCTTAAATAGATCAGTTACCTCTGTTAAATTTGTTTCTTGGACAAAAAAATCCAAACAAGTCTCAGAGCTTGTAATTATTAGGCCGTAGTCTGTGTTGGTTGCGTTATACGATTCGGTTGTCTTGGTTATTTGAGAAATTCCCTTTAAAATTGATTTTTTTAATGTCCGATAAACAACACTATCTTGTATAGCGAATTTGGCTATATCATTTAACCCGCCAGATTTAACCTCAATAAAAATATTCTGACCGTCTTTCTGATATATGAAATCACAACTTTTATCTGTGCCTTCTTTTATAGGTTTAAACCCTAATATTTGGTAATATTCATATAAATGTTTAACATATGGTTGAAATATATTATCTCCATAGAAAGTGCTGAAATGTTTCATGTGAGTATTTAAGAAGTCATAAATAAATGTGCTGATTCGAAAAGATATAAGTGCATTATTGAGAACTCGATATTTGCCATCCTCAAGTTTTAATAAGGGACTGTCAATGAATGGTGTTGGATTCGTCAAATCATTGCATGGGTCATGATTTTTTTCTAATTCCCATTTGTTTTTTAGCGCACTCTCAGTGTTGCTAAATCTGTCTAAAAAGTTGCCAATAAACTCTATACTAAACACATCAAATAAAATTTGAAAGTTTTCGGATAGTATGAGTTCTGTATTATCCTGTAAAAGTGTAAACAAGCCAAAAACAGCATGGTACGGTGCTAAAGGATTAACATTAAACTTTTCATGGAAAACTTTATTGACCTCGGCATTATCCTTAAATATCAAATAATCTCTTGTAAGTGAGAGCTTTAGTAAAGTTTTAGTATCTTCGCCATATATTACTTGCTGATGTCTATATTTTTTGAAGTATTGCCTTATGCTATCTGGTTGATCTTCTTTATCACAAGCTAGCCAAAAGTCTCTCGTATTTTGCTTTAATTCATCAAGACCAGTTTGAATGCATGGCTTGGTTTCGTGCTTGTTTATATTTCCATATTTCATCGCCCATTTTAATAGAGCAGCATATTCCCAAGGGTTTAGATCATTCTTCTGCTCTGTTTGTATTGTCGATGAAAAATATTTTTTGAATAGAAGTGGAACAAGCTCATTCTTATGTTGCTTTGTTATTTTGTTTCTAATTTTACTTTTAAACATGGAGTAGCATTGATTCATTTTTTTTAAATTGGATTAGTAAACTAAGTGGATTAATCAAACTGCTTACCTTTTATGATCTTAGATGGTTTCCATTCTTTTAGCCATTTTCATAAACTGTCAATTCTGAACAGTAGAAAAATAGATAGGGTTTTTATCAGATTTTTTCAATTCTTTACCATCGTAACTTTCTATACCTCATGAAAGACTAAAGTGATCTTGAACAAAATGAAAGAGCGATTGCTGCGATCAAACTATGTATTCAGTAAGGGTATAGGCTCGATTAATTCGCAATAACCCACGTTTCATTTTTAAAGGTGGCATAGAGTTGCTTTGATGTTATTTCGAAAGCTATAGATTTAATGAATATCCAGATTACACGCTCTGCTTGTTGTAATTCCAGATCTTTCAATGATAACTCTTCTTTAGGGACTAAAAAATTTTCATTTGATGGCATAGAAAGGGTTTGTATATCAGAAAATGCCAGCACGGATTTTGCGAATATAAAATAAAATTCAAGAGTAATAGAAAACAGAAGCAAGCGTTATTTGTTAATGATTTTTTAGATGTTTTATTACACCGAATGCTAACCATATTGTTCTTGGGTTTTATTGTGCTCCATATTTTATGTTAAATGTGGTTGCAAGAACATGTCAAATCTGTATATTTTTCTTTACAAGCTCAATTTTTTTCAGGCTATTGTTTTTATTTGAAATTTTATTTTAATGCGTGAGGTTAAGCTGTTTGTCTTGATTTTCATTGCTGAGCTATAACCAAATAGATTTGATATTTTTATTTGAAACTAAAGTCAGCTGTTTGATGTCACTCTAATTAGGAATTGTATCCGAGAAAGATTTTTTATGAAGACATTATTGCTTGTCTTACTGGTAAATATTTTTATCACAATGAGTGTAAATTCTCTTCCTTGTTTTATCAATTGTGACCAGGAATCAAATGTTCGATCATCCGCAATTAAGCGGCTAGTTAAGCTCTATGCAATAAATTTCTTAAAATGGATTGAGAGAAGAGATTGTTGTTCTTGGTATAAAGGTGTTGTGGTTGCAGCGATGGAAGATTAGTATGTTGTGATGGTTCTTTCAGGTCGATTTATCGATGTTGTTTGATAAAGTGGGTTAGGCTGCATAGTGTACAGCCTAGAATAAGTTAAGAATTAAAGATACATTTTTAGTTCGTCTCCACTATTCCGCGGCTTTTTTGTGGCATCAAGGCGCGACACGAGCAAGGATGTAATGATACGTTATTAGTAATCTGTAACTTTTAGTAGTCAATGGTGAAAAAATGTTAAATATATTACTCGCTGTAATTTTCCTTGTTGTATCAACATCGTTACCTGCTAATGCATATGATGCAGAACGAGCAAAAAATAACTTTTCTCATGAACTAGCAGAGTGTTCAGTTTATTTTCTTTTAATTTCAGAAGCGGTTTCTAGGCAGAATACTCAAGAAGGCGATGATTTATCAAATAGATATCGTGAAGCAGGCGAAGTTTTGTTAGAGGGTGCAGCAAACTTTTCGCAGCCAGAAACTGCTTTGGCAAGAGCAGAAATATCAATGAAAGAAATGATTTCCAAAATTGACAATAATTTTGAGAACATATCGATTTTAATGAATCAATATATGGAACAATGCACTCAAGTCTATCAAGCACCTGAAGAAAGGTTTCAGTATTGGCTTGAACAGTAAATTTCACCTTATTGAGGGTGATCAGATGAAAAAATTGCTTTTGTTGAGAATGAGCTTAATGTTTCCCGTATTACAGCAACTCGCTATCTTGATGAATTGAGTGGTATTGGTTTGATGGAGAAGATCAAGCTTGGGCGTGATAACTATTATATTAACCATGAGTTAATGAAACTAATAAGTAATGTCCAAGATCTTTAACTGGCTCTTGAATCTTGAGCTAGCGTAGAGCTAAAAGATGAATAATTAAGAATTGGCTTCATTTAAAGGTGTATGTCGTCCCTTGTTGCTTTTCGATGCCTTGAATATAAATATTAGGCTATCCGAAAGCTATGCATTAGAAACTATTCAATCTTGTCGTTAAAAGTTAATTAAAAAAATAATTTTTAAAGGTCTCGAATTCGACATCTTTGGATAAAAAGCATCCGAAAAAATGAACTCTATCAACAATATAAAAGAGTGATAGATCTATATTTGGATAAAGTAGACAGTTGGTCAGAAGATGATCCATTTTAGACTATTTTTTCCTTTCTCATTTTCTTTACTCTGCATCTTGAACCACAGGTTTTAGAACACCATTTGACATTAGATCGCCCAATGAAAAACTTTTGGCAATCAGTACTTTGGCACCTTTTAAGCCCTTCAAATCCACCGAGTGAGGCTATATTAGAAAACATGCATGCTCCAAAAATCTCTTGGGGAGGGTTAAAAGGTAAGCGCCCCACATGAACGGTTACTAATCCTTTTTCTGTTCTTTCCACAAGACATTGATTGCTAATATTTTGGATATTTCTGTTAAGTAATTCTATTAGACTTTCAGACTCACCATTTTTGAAGTACTCAACCATGCATTCGTAAATAAAAGCATCCAAGACTGCCATGTCAGGGATATGGGGGGCTGTGATGTGCTTTCCAAGTCTCCGATCAAGGTGGTTATTGGCAACTTCGATAAGAAATGAGGCATCTTCTTTGCTATAAAGCGTAAGTTTGCCATCTGTTGCTATGTAAAAATAGTCATGTAACGCTTTTTCCATGATTTTCCTATCTTGAAGGTGTAACGTTTTTAGTGTTTATATACCGTTACATTATTTGTTGCAAGACCTAGGAGTTAATATGAAATATGCATTAGTTGATGGACTCAAGAAAACACCAAAGCCTCAAATGCATGCTGAATGTCTATGTTGTGGCAGTAAAGTAATATCAAAATGTGGAGATAAGAAGCTTTGGCACTGGGCTCATTACTCTAAGCGTAATTGTGATATTTGGTGGGAAAACGAAACCCAATGGCACAGAGATTGGAAAGAGAAATTTCCAGTTGAGTGGCAAGAGGTTATTCATAAAGCTGAACATGGCGAGAAGCATATCGCTGATGTTAAAACTGCTGAGGGTTGGGCTCTTGAATTCCAACACTCATATCTAAAGCCAGAAGAACGCAAGTCGCGCAATGCATTTTACCCAAAAATTGTATGGGTTGTTGATGGATTAAGGCGTACACGTGACAAAGAACAGTTTTTCAAATTGTTAAATGAAATGAAGCCAGTATACAAAAGTCCACATATCAGCAAAGTATATTTGGATGAATCAGCTTTGTTAAGAGAGTGGTCAGGCAATCATTGTCCTGTATTTTTTGATTTTGGTGACGATCTTCTTTGGTGTCTTTTGCCGCTAGAGCAAAATATGTGGGGTTATGTGGTTGCTTTTTCACGACAAGAATTTGTTAATTTACATAATGGTAAGGAAGGTGAAAAAAATAATTTTGAAAGGCTCTTAAACCAGTTTTATGAACATGTCACCTTGCTTGAACAAAAATGGTTAGTAGCTCAGAAGCGAGAGTATGCCAATTTTAAATTTGATGGGCGTTATGCAAGGACAAGGAGGTGGAGATTATAAGCATATCTCCTACTAATCACCGAAATGTCCAATAATGTCTAACAATGTATGGCCTACAATGCTTATGGGCATGATAAATGATATTAGCATTTGTCTCTTCTTGGAATATCGTCATTGCTGGTGCCTTGTAGGGATGGTATTAAATGATAAACACCCCGTTCACCGCTTCAACATCAGCATGGGATCTGGAAAAAAATTAGGATGTTCGGGTATCTCGATGTTGAATTCTTCTTTTAAAATTGCATGATATTGTTCGCAGGTTCGAATATTAATAACAGTCGTTTTCTTGCCAGATTTTTTCTCGAATGTTCTGTCATATAGTACTTTTTTGCCATCGATGGTGTTCATTGTCACAATGGCATGATCATAAAAAGGTCTATCCGGATTAATACAGTTATAAGAAAAGATAGCTTTATAATCTTCTGGGATGTAGGTCGTGAGATTAAAAGCATACATTTCTATCCATTTATCCTCTATTTTCGTTTTAAACATAATGCCATGTTCTTCGTGTGCTGTTAGAATGAAAGAGCGATTACAGTGATCAAACTGTGTATCCAATACAAGAGGGATAGGTTCAATGAGTCCACAATAGAACCCACAGTCACAAATCCAAGTTTCATTATTAAATGTCACGCGAAGCATTTTATGAGATAAAATAGGCGCTTGATCTTTTTCTAAATCATAAAACACCCTAGCCATAAGACGATCGACCTTAAATCCTAATGCAATGAGTGCCAGTGCTAATACTTCATTAAGTTGAGAGCAACCACCGCCTCGTTTGTGACGTAGAAGTTTATTAAAGATAAATTCGGGTTCAAGGCTAAGGGGTACGCCAAGATGATGATCGAGCATATCCAGTGGGATGGTTAAGGATTGTTGTCTGTGAATATTAATTAAGGTTTGACTGTTTAGCTCACGAGATCCTTGATATCCAATTCGTTTGAAATATAAATCTAGATCTATCGCCATTTTAAAATACCTTGTGTATTTTTGAGCTTGTATTTTAAACTTTCTTTTCGTTATTTTGGCTAAAGTGCTCGCCCTAACAGCTTTTTCAATGAAGCATCTGGCTTTTCAGAAAATGCTGTGTCATTTGCAATTAAATTTGGCCATAAATTCATGCGTATATACAAGAATTTAAGTTTATCTTTATATTTCTAAGTGTATACCACAGCGAAAGAAAAGAATAGAAAAGTGGGGTGTGTCGTTGTGTAGTGTAGAAAGTTACACCCTTTGGTGATACAGCGCAGATTGACGATCTGCTTACTCATCCTTGTTTTGGTTTAGCTTGAAGCAATGAGTTTGTGCAAGCTCTTAATAATAACCTCATTGCGGGGATCTTCTTTTAGACTTTCGATCAGCATGCGCAAGCCTTCTTTGGATTGTTCTGACATCATCACAGGCTCTCCAACAGGCTCTTTAGGAGGTGGAGCAATATATTCGTGCCAATGATGGTGCACCTTGACGTTAATGGTTACAAGCCCAGCCCATTGTGATTGGCTGCGTAATCGTTTGAGTATTTCAGGGGTTTGGTAGCGTATTTGTGTTGCAGTTGCACTGTTATCTGTAAGAAAAGTAAGCACACCTTTTTCATAGCCTGCTATTTTATATCGTCCTTTTAGCTTTGCATCCAAAACGCTTTGAATGATGTCATCGAGCTTGGACAATGTTTTTGCTTTGTTAATCAGCCGACCAAAAACAGAATCGTCGTTATTTAGAATACTATCAATTTTCTTTGTTTGTTGGCTCATTTGATGATTTTTTAGCATTATGCAGGATGGAATAGCTATCATATAAAAAAAAGTCACATATGCATATCATAACAGTTGCACACCCTACTTGTGGTGATGTCATAAAATTCAAAGTTAGCCTTAAAAAATCAGTGATTTTTATATTGTTTGCCGTTATTGCTTTGACGGGCATTGCTAGCTGGGGAACTTACAAATTCATGCATTGGTATGATAGACAACATAATAATAATGGGATTCTTATTCATGGGCATGATGCTCATGGGCACGAGGCAGAAGAAGTCGTTGCTTCAACAAGCCAGTCAGCAGACGCGGGCGGCGATGAGCAGAGAGATGAACAACTAACCGTCATTTCAGAACATATTGGTCGTTTAGTGGATAGTGTACTGCGCTTAAATGCCTTGGGTGAACAATTGATCGTAAAAGCAGATCTTGATCCTAAGTCATTTAATTTTTCGGAGCCTATGGGGATAGGTGGGCCTTTAATTGCTGATATAGAAGTGAGCGATATTTTAAAGAACTTATCTGATTTGGAAGTGTTATTAAATAAACGTTTTCAACAATTAACTTTCCTAGAAGATCTCTTTCGTAATAGACATCAGCGACGCTCTTCTGAGTTATGGGGCAAAGCCAAGCTGGTAAAAAATGGTTGGGTTTCGTCTTTTTTTGGTCGTCGCACCGATCCTTTTACAGGCAAAATTGTTCAGCATAATGGTGTAGACATTGCAGGGCGGGAAGGCGATGAAATATTTGCGGTTGCCAGTGGTGTCGTAAGTATTGCAGAAGATAGAAATAATTATGGAAAATTAGTTGAGATTCAACATTCCAATGGCTTAGCAACACGTTACGCTCATAATAAAGAAACCCTTGTCAAACCAGGTGATATGGTAAAGAAAGGGGATGCAATTGCATTGATGGGCTCAACGGGACGTTCTACAGGGCCTCATGTGCATTTAGAGGTGTTGCAAGACAATAAGGCAGTTGATCCCGGACTGTATTTTTCAAATTTAAGATCCAAAAGTTAGTTGGAATTCTTTTTGGGTTGTATAACTCAATTAAGAAAATAAATACGAAGGACTTGTATTTAGGCAAAGAAACTCCATGTTCTATCTTAGCTATGATATAGTGCCTGCTCAGCTCTTGCTCTTATACAATGGGCGAATTGTAAGCGATATCTTTTGCATTTTTTGAAATGGGATCGATGTCTAACCTAAAATCCGCTTAGATTGAGCATATTCTTCAACCCTAATTATATAGAATTAAACGCTTATGTTTTCTAATGTTGCTAAGTTAATTGTAGGTAGCCGTAACCAACGTCTGCTTAAAAAGTATCATAAATATGTTCATGCAATTAATGCTCTGGAAAAAGAGTACGAAGCTCTTTCACTAGAGGAAATTCCCCAGAAAACAGAAAGCTTTAAGCAACGATATCAGCAAGGTGAATCCTTAGATAAGCTTTTGCCAGAAGCCTTTGCTTTGGTACGTGAAGCAGGTAAACGCACATTGAACATGCGCCATTTTGATGTACAGATGATTGGTGGCATGGTGATGCATGAAGGCAAGATTGCTGAAATGGCAACTGGTGAGGGAAAAACCCTCATGGCTACATTAGCCGCCTATTTAAATGCGCTCACAGGACGTTCTGTGCACATTGTGACGGTGAATGATTATTTGGTGAGACGTGATGCACACTGGATGAGTCCTTTGTATCACACGCTTGGCTTAACTGTAGGTATTGTTGTGCCTCGTATGCGCCAAGAAGTCAAAAGACAGAGTTATCTCTGCGACGTGATTTACGCAACTAATAATGAGCTTGGCTTTGATTATCTTCGTAATAAGATGGCTTTTAGTTTAGATGAATGCCTACGCCAAGAATTAAGCTTCGCCATCGTCGATGAAGTAGATTCTATTTTGATTGATGAGGCACGTACGCCTTTGATTATTTCAGGTGCAGCAGAAAGTAGTAATGAATATTATCTGCAAATGAATGAGATTGTGCCCCAATTGAAGCCTCAGCCTGTTAAAGATGGTCCAGGCGATTTCAGTATTGATGAGAAATCTAAACAAGTCTTCCTAACAGAAGAAGGGCACTTAAGAGTCGAAACACTTTTAGTTAAAGCAGGTATCTTGGAATCAGGTCAGAGTTTATATGATTCTCGCCATATCGGATTGTTGCATTATTTGAATGCAAGCTTGCGTGCTCATTATGTATTTAAGCGAGATGTTGATTATTTAGTTTTGAATGATGAAGTCGTTATTGTAGATGAGCATACGGGTCGTACGATGCCAGGGCGTCGTTGGTCTGAAGGGCTTCATCAA
This sequence comes from Candidatus Berkiella sp., assembly GCA_050252335.1. Lineage (GTDB taxonomy): Bacteria > Pseudomonadota > Gammaproteobacteria > Berkiellales > Berkiellaceae > Berkiella_A. Next base: position 21,358 of record JBFWLB010000026.1, read on the forward strand.
GCGGTTGAAGCAAAAGAGCGAGTTACAATTCAAAGCGAAAATCAAACGCTAGCCTCTATTACTTTCCAGAACTTCTTTAGATTGTACGACAAAATTGCAGGTATGACTGGAACGGCTGATACAGAAGCTTATGAGTTCCAACAAATCTATGGTTTGGAAGTGGTTGTGATTCCGACCAATAAACCCTGTGTGCGCAAAGACAATGCGGACATGATTTACTTGACCAAAGAAGAGAAATTTGAAGCGATTATCTCTGAAATTAAAGAGAGTGTTACAAAGAAACGCCCAGTTTTGGTGGGTACTGTATCGATTGAAACTTCTGAACTTTTATCTAAAATCCTACATAAACATAAAATAAAGCATCAAGTTTTAAATGCAAAATACCATGATAAAGAAGCTGAAATTGTTGCTGAAGCAGGCCGACCAGGCGCTGTTACAATTGCAACCAACATGGCAGGTCGTGGTACAGACATCGTTTTGGGTGGTTCTTTAGAGTCTGAGATAAAAGCACGCGAAGACATTACACCAGAAGAAATTGAAGTCATTAAAAAAGCATGGCAATTGCGCCATGATGAAGTTGTTGAGGCGGGTGGTTTACACATCATTGGTACAGAACGACATGAATCTAGACGTATTGATAACCAGCTTCGTGGTCGAAGTGGTAGACAAGGGGATCCTGGATCATCTCGCTTTTATCTTTCTTTAGAAGATAATTTAATGCGTATTTTTGCCTCTGAAAAAGTAAGTCAGATTATGCGCCGTTTAGGTGTACAAAAAGGCGAAGCCATCACACATCCATGGGTAAACCGTGCCATTGAGAATGCGCAAAGAAAAGTAGAAGGCCATAACTTTGATATTCGTAAGCAATTATTAGAATACGATAACGTTGCCAATGATCAGCGTAAAGTTTTTTACGATCAAAGAGATGCTTTACTTGCAACAGAGGATATTTCCGCACACATCACCGATGTGCGCAGTACCGTTGTGAGTGCTGTTGTCGCTGAATATATTCCACCGCACAGTATTGAAGAAATGTGGGATATTCCTGGTCTTGAGCAAACACTTGAAAATGAATTTGGTTTGCATCTTAAGATCAGAGAATGGTTAGAGCAAGATAAGACCTTGCATGAAGAGACCTTGAAAGAAAAAATCAAGCAAGCTTTAGATGATCTCTACGCACAAAAAGAAGCTTCTGTTGGTAGTGATGTGATGCGACGTTTTGAGAAATCAGTTATGTTGCATAGCCTTGATACTCATTGGCGTGATCATTTAACACAAATGGAATATTTAAGACAGAGTGTGTTCTTACGAGGGTATGCACAAAAAGATCCGCGACAAGAATATAAGAGAGAAGCTTTTAATTTATTCTCTGCCTTGCTTGTGAGTATTCGCCGTCAAGTCATTGGTATTTTATCACTGGTTGAGGTTAAGAATGGCGAGCAAATTGAAGAAGTTGAACAATCAAAAGTAGATGAATCTTCTTTGGAATTTCAGCATGCTGATGCCAATGCTTTAGAGATGGAAGAAGAGCAGAGGCTCCAGGCTGTTGGTGGCGGCAGTCATGCTACTTTAACACGTGCTGCGCCTAAAGTAGGCCGTAATGAAGATTGTCCATGTGGTTCTGGCAAAAAATATAAGCATTGTCATGGTCGACTTGAATAATACAAAATTAAAGCCATCTCAGGCCTTACCACTTGAGGTGGCTGTTGGTATTTTGATTAATGAGCAAAAGCAGCTGTTATTGACGCAACGTCAGTCGCATCAGCCATACTCAAATTATTGGGAGTTTCCTGGCGGCAAGATTGAACGAGATGAGACACCATTGCTTGGGTTAGTGCGTGAATTAACAGAAGAAATTGGGATTTCTAAATTAGATGCCCACTCTTTTTTGACTGTTCAGCATATTTATCCCGAGTATTGCGTAAGGCTACGTGTCTTTTGGGTGCGAGACTACCAAGGAATACCTTTTGGCAATGAAGGCCAGCGTTTAGCTTGGTGTTCACGAGCAGACTTAAAAAACTACCCGCTACTACCAGCGAATGATGTTATTCTTCAAGCCTTGGAAAGTTTAGAAATTTTGTGAGGTGCTTTATTTAGCCTTATATGGTGACTCTCGCGATTTGAGCTGATAACAAACTAACCTCATCATTATTCTCCGTATCTTCGTCGTCAGCAAAATCTAGTTGAGTCGTTATTGGCATTGGTGCTTGTAGTGCTATTGTTGGGCTTTGTTTATCATAGGGTAAAACAGGAAAACAGAGCTGATGGGTGGAGCTGGCTGAAGTCTTGCAACCCGCTTTAGAGATAACATATTCTCCTGATGTAGCGCTTAGTTTAACGCTAGGGCTATGAAATGAATCTTGTACGATTGGCTTGCTTGCACCACTTGTTGTGAGAGAACAATAATAGCCACGATATCCTGTTACCGTTAAATTTTTATAACCCAATTCTTTCATAGTTCTATAAAAAATACCGATGAATGAATCATTAGAGACTGCATTCAAGATGTCAGATCGCTCCATTGTTGATGAAACAGGCGCATATGCACTATTACAAGTATGAAAAACAAAATTGAGTGGGCGATGCTTTAAAGCAGAGAGGTTGTGCCATTCAAATAATTCTTGTATTTGCTGCGCGTAGGCAACAGGATCTAATTGAGTATCAAAATCTAAAAAGCCAACACCCGATGGTGTGCCATGCCCTACAACGTTAAAAGTAGGTATAAATTGCTTTTCATTTAAAATGGCTGCCGCGCAAGCAGCAAGCGTACAGGTTTCTAAGAGTTGAGTATCTTTAAGAGAATTCTTTATAGGCGTAATTGGGAATGGGTATACTTTCTTGGACTTAGTATTCTCTAGCATGCGGATGGTAGATTTGCTAAATTGAATGACATCAAGTGCTTCAGAATCGAGCGCTGACGTTTCTTGTTCAAGAAACTTCAGTGGCAATGGTAATAACACAAAATCAGAGAATCTGCCTTTATGGACACGTTTACGAGTATTAAAATATGGGGTTAAGATCTTTGCTGAAGCATAATAAAAAGAGTCTGTCTCGGGGATTATGGGAGCTACAACCTGCGCTTCTGTGTTACCAATCATAATACTCACTACGTAATATTTGGGGTTAAATATTAGAAGCTGTCTCAAAAATGCTATTTTTTGTTGATCCTTTTGCACTACTCAAAGAATCTGCGTCTTGACTGAACGAAAAATTATTGTTGAGCTAGTTTCTAGTCATCGTGTAGAGGGAGATGGTAGCAAATACTAGCTAGTTTGTCTACTTAAAAAGGTGGCACCGATTCAAGTAGACAATGTTAGCCAGAGATTCAGGTGTATCCACACTGAGCTTATATATGCCCTAATTGTTGCCTGCTTCTTAGGGGTTCCAAATCAACTGGAAATCTTTTGCCTAAATCCGTTTTTGGCAAAATAAAAACATCTGTTTCACCTTCTCTTTTGATGCAGTGTGTAACTCTATTTATTGGAAAGCTCGATTTATCTGGATTGCTCTGAATAGTGTTTGTCACAAGACTATCTGAGCCACTCAGCATTCCTTGGTAAAAACCGCGGTAGCCAATCACAGTAATATTCTTATATCCAAGTTCAATCATTTGTTGGTAAAACTTACCGATGACCGATTCTTCCAGTAATTTTTTCTGGATATCATCGTCTGTACTACAGTCACTTACATCAATATATGCAGCATTACAAACATGGAAATTAAAAATCAAACGTTTTTTAGCTTTCAAAGTATCTGCCAAATCACAGCTGTGAGCAATATAATCAAATAGATCTGCAACCATGTTAGGCGTGAATCTCTTGTCAGATGACATGGCGCCAATTTTTTCTGCATTGCCATGACCTGCAAAATGAAATTCTATGGGTGATTGGTTTTCACTTTGAATAGACGCTCTATAGAAGTCAAGTGTATGGCCTGTATGAATGCGCTTTGTTAGCGCATCATCTTCAACAGAGATGGGTGGGCGTAGAAAAACAACATTTGGGCAAGCTCTAACAGTACGGCTCTTATGATTTATATATTTCAAAGTCGTTATGCCACGTTCTAGCAAATCTTGCCATTCGAGATCAATGTCTTTATCAGGATGATATGTGTCATCTGCACCAGGATGCCTTCTTGGCACATCAGGATTTCCTAATAACATTACAAATTGGCTCATTCTATTGGTAGTTGGTTTTGTGAATTTTTTCAAACAAGATAAGTCAGAAAATAATTTAAGGTTTGCCGTTTCTTTGCTTGCCTTTGATTTTTTGAATGAAGGAAGTATAGGGGCAGATGTCGCTGCGATGCATGAGAGGGTGGCATCTGAGTCAGATGTCTTTGTCTTGATAGGTTTTTTCTTGTTTATGTCAGTATTTTCTTGTTCCCATTCATCTGTGAATATATCTTCCGATGATGCTTCGCCCAGTGCTAAGCTGATTTTTTCTGGGCTGTCTTGATAGGAGATGACGCTCTCTACATCAAGATTTTCCCAAGAGGGTAAAGATTCGTTGATACTTTCAATTTTTGATGGTTCTGCATCTGTTTCTAATAGAGTAGTACTAGAAATTATATTTAAGCTATTTTCTGACATGCTTTCTTTTTCTGATGTACAAAGAGGGGTTGATTCAACATCTTTCTTCGCGATAGGAGTACGCTTGCTAGTTGGTTTAAGATTTTTTCTCTTTTTCTTATTGAATTGAATCATAGCGATAATCCTAACAGTTAAAAATAAATTGGCATTAGTATATACAGAATTAAGTTTTGTTGGCTTAAATTTGATCTTGTAATTACTGCCGGCTGTCGATTTGTTTCATAGAATTAGATAAGAGAGGTTGATTTAGGGATAGAGGGTATAATGTGCGCTGAGAGCCAAAGATATGGCTCTCAGCGATATGGTTTATTCACAATAGACAGTAATTTCTTTTTTGCCAGGCAGTGCATTTCCGTTACATCTGACGTTTGATTTTTCTTGTCCTTCTATGTAAAACAAAGAAATGGCTATATTTTTATCTAATTTTTTATCAAGCAAAAATTGACCTAATTCATCTGTTTTGACTTCAAATTTTTTGTAAGGTGATTGATATTGATAAATTTGACCTTTAATTTTTTTATTGTTCATATCAAGTTTTTTGCGCGTCTTTTTGCTATACACAACTTTATAACCCAGCTCTTTCATTTCCGCAGCTTTTAATTCTGCTTCCTTTAATTCAGCCATTTTTAAATCGGCTGCCTTTTGTTCTTCAGCAGTGAGCGGAACAGCATTTGTTGGATCTTGTGATTGTTGTAACAACATATTATGTTCTAAAAAAATAGTTTGGTTTTCTAATTTTTGTTCTACTTTAGGCTCCCCTGCTTGAATATTAAGAGAGAAGAATACGAAGCTACAGCTTAAGAAAGCAGTTACTATTTTAACAGGTGCCGACATAATGAACTCCCTTACAATTTTAAAAAAGTAAAAATGACCATTATCTATCGGATGGTGAGCGACTTTGCTTTAGTAAACAGGAGATATTTATTGTTTTTATCGAAAAATTAAGCAAAGACGTCAAAATTTTGACGTCTTTGAGAAGCGGGTAAAGAAATTACAATAATAGGAGAGGGGCTAATTGTATACCAAGCTCTGCTCCTTGCTTAGATGCTTCGTAGATTGTGTAAGCTGTTTCGTATAGGACAGCAGCAACAAATCCTACGCTTAAGCCAATACCAGCACCCACGATAGCTTTTAAGACCATTTCAAATGGTTTAAATACAAGTGCAGCACCTGTCATAGAGCCACTTAATGTATAGAGCATGCCACCCATGGCTCCCAAGCCTGCACCTACTTGTGCCCATATTGTATAGTCGGTGCCACCACTGACGATATTACATTCATCATATTGTAATGTTCTCATTGTACATTCCTTGTTTGTGGTCATTATACTTGAGACTTTAAGTATAATAGTATTCGTTTCGTTGCTGCGAGCAGTTTATCTGAGCGCTTCGCGAAGCAATCCATCTTAAAATGACTAGAATTTATATAGCCATTATGAACGCTCATCCTGTTCTTCATCAAAATCATAATCGTTGGTATTGAGTTGCCCTTGAGAAGGAATTTTATAAGATTCACTTGCCCATTCACCCAGATCGATCAGTTTGCAGCGTTCACTACAAAAAGGTCGAAAAGGATTGCTTTTATCAAATTTTACAGATGCTTTGCAATTGGGGCATGGGTAGGTTTTGCTGTTCATGATAAGTGGTACACCGTTAGTTCAAAAGGGATATCTTGTTCTGAAATCTCATAATCTATATTTGTGTCAATAGGTATAAAACGAATATAAACTCTATGTTTGCTGCCACTGATTTCTGGATATACTTTTAAATTTGCATCATAGCTGATTTTAATAAGTGGGCTTTCGTTAGATGCGCTGAGATTAAGTAAAAATTTTCCTTGATTTGCTATTTCACTTTTAGGATATGCGCTTTGACGTATGAGATGTAAGAGTAATAAGAGCATATCTTCAATGGGCGCAAATTCTTCAATCCATTCTGTTAGCATTGTTTGACGTGTTAGCGCGTGATTATGATTTGACCAATAGTGCAATAAGGGTACATCAAAGCAAGGATGATGGGGGGATAGGGCACATCTATTTCGAAATTCTTTCACAATCTCGTTTTTGAAAAATTGAATTGTTCGTATGTTGAATTCTTTTAGTTTTTTTGAAGATAATTCAATATTTGTGAGTATGCTGTCGAGTGCTATTTTGTCGACAGAAGGTATTTTCGTGAGGCCTAGTAGATAATGATGATATTTTTCAACTTCATCTAGTAATTCATTTTGATAAGAGGTTCTTTTAAAGAGTTCAGAAATTTCAATCAGCGCTTGCAAGAATAATTCAAAATCAGCAGGGTGATTCAAATTGATTCTGTCTCTGCTAAATTGGAACAAATGCTCTAAACGAAGCATTGTTCTATAGCGCTCAGATATAGGAAATTCGTAGTTCAAAATAGAAGTGTCGTTCAAGGTTTATCCTATGAGTATATTACTTTGGAGAATTGAGGTTACTCAGGTTTTATCAGCTCTTGCGCTTTTTGTAAATATTTTTGATGTAGTAGCTGAACTTCTTGTTTGAGCAGTTTTAAATCTTTGTTATTTAAGAGAATGTCATCTGCAATGGCGAGCCTTGCTTCTCGAGAAGCTTGAGAAGCAATTATGTTTTTAATGGTGGCTAAACTACTATTATCGCGTGCCATAGTGCGGTTAATCTGATGTTCTTCTAGAGTATCAACCAAGAGCACACGATTGACAAAGCTTTTATAGTGCTCAAAATTTTCGACGAGGAGGGGCACTACAATTAAGCAATAAAGATAGCTCAGGTTGCTAATTTTCTCACTGAGTACTTGTTTGATCTGAGGATGTAGCAAATTCTCTAACCATTTTTTTGCATCCGCATTATGAAAAATAATTTCTCTTAGCTTTTTGCGATCGATAGAATGTTTGTCATCTAAAATAGAGCTGCCAAATTTTTGCACAATTGCTTCATAGCAAGGATGATTGATTGCCACAAGTTCTCGTGCAATCACATCGGTATCAATGATAGGGACACCCAGTGTTGCAAAATAATCGGAGACAGTGCTTTTGCCACTACCGATGCCGCCGGTTAAGGCAACCACATAAGTCATGCGGATATCCCTGAAAAAGCAAAATAATAGTTAGTTATTTTATCGCCATATAAAAAAACTATCCAGCCTGCACTGGCTAAAAAGGGTCCAAAGGGTATAGGCACATCTTTTTGATGTTTTTTAAGTAATACTAAAGTAATGCCTAAAATCGCACCGATTAGAGAAGAAAATAAGATAATGGGTAGTAGGCCTTTGATACCTATCCAGGCACCCAACATGGCAAGTAATTTAAAATCACCATAGCCCATCCCTTCTTTGCCTGTGGTGAGCTTAAAAATCCAATACAGTGACCACAGTGTGATATAGCCAAGACTGGCGCCTAAAATAGCTTCTGGTAATGTGCAATAAAGGTTTTGTAGATTAAGTAGTAAACCCAACCATAAAAATGGCAGAGTAATATTATCAGGTAAAATTTGCTGATCATAATCGATCATTGTCAGAGCAATGAGCGCCCAGGTAAATAACAAGGCTGGGAATAATTGAATGGTTAAGCCAAAATGATAAGCCGTGAATATCGATAAGACGGCGGTCAATATTTCAATCAATGGATAACGTATGGAAATAGGAGTCTGACAGTTTCTGCATTTTCCACCTAAGAACAGATAACTGAGAATGGGAATATTATCAACGGCTCTCACTGTATGTTTACATGTAGGGCAGTGTGAGCGTGGTACAAGTAAGTTAAAGCTTTTTTCCTCAGAAGTGGAAGCAGGGATTGTAATATTATGAGTTTCGGATAAGAAATTTTTACATTGATTGAACCAATCTTGTTGCAAAATAATAGGTAAGCGCACAATCACGACATTCAAAAAGCTACCAACAATAAGGCCGAGCAGGCAAATAAAGAATAAAAACAAGATAGGAGATAGCGAAAGCATTTCTAGCATGATTTTCTTGTCCAAAAATAAATTAGATAACGGATCCCATCTTGAAAATCGGCAGATACATAGCGATAACAAGACCGCCCACTAGGACGCCTAAGATAGCCATGATGAGTGGCTCCAGTAAGCTGCTGAGTCCATCTACAGCGGCATCTACTTCTTCTTCATAAATGTTGGCTACTTTGCCTAACATGCTATCTAATGAACCAGATTCTTCACCAATGGCGACCATTTGAATCACCATATTGGGGAAAATATTAGTATTTCGCATGGCTTGCTGTACTTGGGCACCTGTAGACACTTCTTCTTTAATTTGTAAAACAGCCTCTGTGTATAAAATATTGCCCGTTGCACCAGCCACGGAATCTAGAGCTTCTACCAAAGGTACACCCGCAGCAAAGGTGGTTGAAAGTGTGCGAGCATATCGAGCCACAGCGGCTTTATGAAGGATATTCCCAATAATAGGGAGTTTCAAGATCATTTTATCTAGCGCTCTTTGTACGATAACAGAACGTCTTTTTGCGACTACAAATGCCCAAATAAAGCAGCCAAAAGCACCAGATATTATCCACCACCAAGCTTGCACAAATTCTGATAATTTAATGACAAATTGAGTGAAAACAGGTAAATCTGCGCCAAATCCTTTAAAAAGCTCTTCAAATTGTGGTACAACAAATATTAATAAAATAGCTGTTACAATCAGCGCAACGACCATCACTGCTGTAGGGTAAAATAAAGCTTTTTTAACTTTACGTTTGATGGATTCTGATTTTTCTTTGTAAGTAGCCACTCTATCAAGCATGGTTTCTAAAGCACCCGATGCCTCACCAGCAGAGACAAGATTACAAAAGAGTTTATCGAATTCTTTTGGGTGTTGTTTTAGAGCATCAGAAAAAGAACGACCTTCTTCTACATCACTTTTTATTTTAAGTACCAATGCGCGTACAGAAGGGTTGTCTGTACCTTTTGCAACGATATCAAAAGATTGTACTAAGGGGACGCCCGCAGACATCATGGTAGCCATTTGACGGCTAAAATAGGCTATGTCCGTTGCTGATATCTTCTTTTTGCCGCCAATTAAAATAGGTTTTGCTAATTTTTTGACTTTGACAGGCGTAAGGCCTTGTCTTATCAAATCCGCTTTGGCGAGAGGCATGGATAAGGCAATGACTTCACCTGTGACTTTATGCCCTTGCTGATTCTTGCATTCATATTTGAATGTTCTTAGATTTTTGCTGAGTTCCTTTTTTTTTGCGACTGCGACCATGATTAATCCTTGGTGACTCTATTAACTTCTTCTAAACTGGTGATGCCAAGTTTGACTTTGTTTAAGCCTGCGCGTCTTAAAGTATGTACACCTTCTTTAATCATTTGTTCTTGAATCTGAATAGCATTTCCACCTTCCATAATAATACGGCCAATGGCACTGGTGACAGGCATTACTTCATATAAACCCACGCGACCTTTATAGCCTTGATTACAGTGTTCACAGCCTTTAGGCTCGTAAATAACAATGTTTTCATGGAGTTCATCTTCATTAAAACCAATTTCTAATAAAGCATCGTTAGGTACTTCTCTTATCTGCTTGCACTCTTTGCAAAGCCTGCGTGCTAATCGTTGTGCGATAATCAGTGTGACAGAGGTTGCAAGATTAAAAGCAGGCACACCCATATTGATCATTCGAGTGAGTGTTTCAGGCGCACTGTTAGTGTGCAAGGTCGAGAGTACCATATGACCTGTTTGAGCAGCTTTTACAGCAATTTCTGCTGTTTCTAAGTCTCTAATTTCACCCACCATGATAATATCTGGATCTTGGCGTAAAAAGGCTCTTAAGGCGCTTGAGAATTGTAAACCTGCTTTGGGATTAATATTGACTTGATTAATACCAGGTAAATTTATTTCTACCGGGTCTTCTGCGGTTGAAATATTGACTTCTGAGGTATTTAAGATGTTAAGTGCGGTATATAAGGAGACGGTTTTACCACTCCCTGTTGGACCTGTCACCAAAACCATGCCTTGTGGTTTATGTATGGAATTCAAAAAATGTGCCTTTTGGATTTCATCATAGCCAAGGGCATCAATGCCCAATTTGGCGCTGGAAGGATCTAAAATTCTCATCACGACCTTCTCGCCAAACAAAGTAGGGCAGGTGCTGACACGAAAATCAATGGCACGATTTTTGGAAAGTTTCATTTTGAAGCGACCATCTTGAGGAACACGGCGTTCTGAAATATCCAGTCTAGACATTACTTTTAATCGTGCTGCGAGCCTAGGCGCTAAATTAACAGGCGGTGTGGCAAACTCTGATAGAATACCGTCTTGTCTTAAACGAACGCGATACATTTTTTCATAAGGCTCAAAATGAATATCAGAAGCCCCTTTATTAATAGCATCGACCAATACTTTGTTTACAAATCGTACAATGGGGGCATCATCTACATCTGAACCGATACCATCCTCGTCTTTTAAGTCATCATCATTGGTTGATGAGATATCTAATGAATCGAGATCGGCATCTTCAAAACTTGAAAGAGTAGAAGATTCTTGTTCTGATAATATTTTTTCGATGATTTCAACTAAAATGGACTCATCGACCAGAATAGCTTCTGTGCTGATGCCGGTGTGGAATTTAAATTCATCCAAAGCTTGTAAATTTGTCGGATCAGACAGTGCAACATAGAGTCGATTTCCTCTTTTTAAGATAGGCAAAGCATGATGTTGTCGAATGAGTTTTTCACTGACAATATCCTTGGGTAGCATCTCTAAATCCATGGTGCGTAAATCAAATAAAGGATCGCCAAATCCTCGCGAGGCAGTTCTTGCGATCGCGCTACTTGCGAGTATTTTATTTTCAACCAAGTAGGAAACAAAAGGCTGCTTTTTTTTACGGCTATTTTCGATAGCTAATGTTGCAGCTTCTTGAGTGATTAATTGCTCTTCAACAAGCTTTCTGGCTAAACCACTTAAATTCAACATTTTGTTATTCGTCATAGGTCATACTGCACTTTGGTTAATCTACTTTGTTAAGCTAAAATTCATCAGCTGTGACTCTATTAATATTAGTCAAGCTTCTGGGATCATGCCGTTAGGGTTTGGTTATATCTTGCATATGCTTTGTACGCCAAGGAAAAATGTTACCAACAAGATAAAAGCTAAACAAAGTACCAAAAATAAAAGCAGGTATCCATTGGCTCATTCTATATATTAGAGTTGCACTGAATCCTAAACTAAAGTCTTGATACAACAATTGAGTTAAGACGCCCATGAGACTTTCGTTTACACCAATATTAGCGGCTGTGATAGGCACAATAGAAGCAACGGTGATAATGCCTGTTAAGAACATACAATGTGTGAAGGCAATAGGATGATGCAGTGAAATAAAGATACTGTAAAATAAGAGGGTAATGATTAAATAACTGATAATGAAGCTCATGCTGCTGATGCTCAATATGCCTGGTGCATGTATCATTTTTTTCAGTGCTGTAAATAGTGAATCAAAACCTGTTGCCACTTGTGTATTAGAAGATTTTTTTAAAAAATAACCAAATAATATTAGACCACTACATAAGATCAAAACTAATAAAATTTGACGACCATCGATGATATATAATTTTCCAAACAACCAGCCTAGTAAACAAAAGCATGCTGCAATAAAACAAGTAATGGCAAGATAAGCAGTCATGATCCATAAATAGATATTGAGTGGCATATTATAATTTTGTTTTAAATAGAGGTAGCGAAAAGCAAAGCCAGGTCTATAGGGTAATAATTGGTTCATAAAATTGGCAATAAAACTCAAACCCATCCAATCATGCCATTTTAATTTAAAATCAAAAGGGAGGCTTAGTATTTTAAAAGCAAAACCACTGATGGCAATCATTGCAAATTGCAAGGGAACTAGAATCAATAGCCATTTATATTCTATTTTGGATAAAGCATTTTGAATATCATGACCATGATTCATAAGAATATATATGAATACAGCTGCGAAGAGTAAATAAGCAGTGAGCCTTAAAGCAAGATGCAGCGCTTTCTTATTCATGAACTTGTTGTGCGCTTGGTTTGGGTAATTTGGGTGGCGGTGTCTGACTTTGTGTATGTCGTTGATACATTAAGGTGGTAATTTGTTCTGACACTAAACCAATCAAAAAGATAATCACAGAAGCAGATAAGAATACGGCGCTCATATTGGTAAAGCGGCCTTGTGAGAAATAAGTATAGAAATAATTGAGGGTACCCGCTAAGAAATGCAATACAGCAAAGGGGAGAAATACTTTAAAAGGTGAATACAGTGTGGTCATTTTGTAGATGATCAATAAAAATTTAAAACCATCCGAAAACAATCGCAGATGACTGGTGCCAATACGTTTATTCACGGTTATTTTTTGATACCCAACGGAGTATCCACTTCTAAAAAAAGCCATCGTTATGGTGGAGGGGTAGGAGAAACCATTGGGTAATAAATGTAAGAATTCTAAAAATTTATCTTTCTTAACCAATCTAAATCCAGAGGTTAAATCCAAAATAGGTTGGCCTACGATATTAGAAGCAATAAAATTGTAAAATCGATTACCTAACCAACGTGGCATACTGGCTTGAGAAGCTTTATCTCTATAGCCTACAACCATGTCAAAGCCTTGCTCAAATTTATTAATTATATTCTGAATATCATCTACTTGATGCTGACCATCTGCATCCATCAACATTAAATATTCTCGCGTTGCATTTCTTGCTCCTGTTTTGACAGAAGCACCATTTCCAATACTATAAGGATGAGATACAACAGTTGCACCACATTGAATGGCAACCTCTTTGGTTTTATCCGTTGAGCCGTCATCAACGACAATGATTTCTAAACCTGGATAGCGCTTTAGCAATTCTGCTAGAAAGCTTGATAGACCATGTTCTTCATTCTTAGCGGGTAAGACTAAGCTAATGTCGGTATTAATGTTTAGTTTCGTCATTTGTTCTTTCCGTAAAAATTCTAAAAAATCCATCTGCTCACTTCTTACATTAGCATCCACCATATAGTTGCTAAGCTATTTATCAGTGGTGCGAAGCACCCTATGCCCCCTTTGGAATCAAAGGGGGTCGCCGTCTGCGGCGGGGGGATTTATCAATCTTTCACTGTTCCAAACTGTTTTATCTGCTCTATGACATCATTTAATTTTTCAAGCACACTATTCATCTGATATTTAACTTCGTGATTATTGAATCTCAAAACATGTATTTTAGCTTCTCTTAAGTATGCATCGCGAAACTTATCTTGTTCGTAATGCTCTTTTTCAAAATGCTGTGAACCATCAATTTCGAGAGCTAATCTTATAGAAGGTGCATAAAAATCAACTATAAATGGGCCAAGATGTTTTTGGCGATAAAATTGGATATTGTTTATTCTTTTCCTGCGAATGTAATACCAGATTAACAGTTCATGATCCGTCATATTAGCGCGCAACTGTCGTGCGTTACTTTTCATTATCGATTTGTCGCAACTCATATAACTTTCTTTGTTTATATCGTTTAATCTAAAATGATAAATCCCCCCGCCGCAGACGGCGACCCCCTTTGATTCCAAAGGGGGCATAGGGTGCTTCGCACCACTGATAAATAGCTTAGCAACAAACTGTGTATTTGTGTAGATACTAATATTTTTTGAAGCAGAAAATCAGAACTGCTGTTAATGCTTCAAGATAAAAATCTAATATTCAATTACAAGGTCATGCTCATTCTTCTTCCTGCGATTCATACAAATGCTTCAATTGATTGATTTGGGTACGGGGTGCATAAGGCAGCATTTTATTTTTATCCAGCACCTCAATGGTTTTTTTCGCCTCTGTTCGTTCGCCTGCTTGTAATTCAAGCATTACCTTTGTAATCAAAGGTTGCATGCGCTTCGGATAAGTTTCGAATGCACGCATGAGTAGTATTTTAGCATCTTGTTTATTGTTATTTAAGAGCAAAAGTCCTGCTTCTAAATTATATAACACTGCTTTATAGCGAGGCCTGTGTTTTAAATACGAATTTTTATAAGCGCTTTGAATGATCTTATGTATTTTATCTTTATCTATACTTTTACATTGTTGTTGATAAAAATTATTAACCAACTGATCTAACACTAAAATAGCATAAGGTGTGATTGGGGATTGGCTTATTTTCTCTTTTGCTTGTTGATAAAGAGCCTCAGGAACCTCTTCTGCATAGCAATGCATTAGGAGCATATGCAGTAGAATGCCCAGATTATAGGGCTCTATTTTTTGTGCCTGTAATAGCTCAGCGTAGGCAATATTATAGGCACCTTTTTCCATGAGCCAGTTGGCAAATTCAATATGGGTACGCGCTGAATTTGGCTTATTAACTAAAGCATTTTGTAGAAACCTTTCTGTAGAAGACCAGCTGTAACTGCGTACCCAAG
>JBFWLB010000027.1:0-35111 GCA_050252335.1 Candidatus Berkiella sp.
CTCTCCCTGGTATATCAACAATATGTGGGATAATTTCAGAGGATGATTTTCCCTTAGAGATATCAAATACACGGTGGCGTCTTAAATCACAAAAAGTAGTGGCAAACTGCCTTTTTTTAAAAGAATGCTCATCGATGCCTAGGACAGTAGGCCAGTGCCTGTTTTTAATAAACTGATTATGCAGTTGATAAAATCTTTGATACCAACGTTCTATAGTGGCTTGCCCGAGGTGTAGGTATCTAGACAAATCTGTTTTAGATACCCCTTGAGTGTGTTGTTGAAAGACCTGGGCTTTAAGTCTTTCGGTAGCGCGTTGATAGGGTTGAATGCCTTGAAAGCGCTGATTGAAATAACGTTTGCAGTTATAACAATAAAATTTGTGAGCTTTAAACCGTATGGTTGTCCATCTCTCGCCAATAGACTCATGCCTGACTTCACGCACAAAGGTGTCTTTGATGCGCAGCCTACGCCCCTGACAATAAGGGCATGTGGGCTTAACATTGTAAGTTGCCTCAATGATTAGTGGGCTTGCTTTAAGTGTTTTCCTAATTGAAAACCCAGGTAAAAATAAAATATGATTGCTTCTAGGCACTTTAATCCTCATTTTGCTAATACTTTCACATACTTAGCTTAATACATCAGGGTTAAAGTGCCCCTTTTTTGAGGGAGAGCCAAACCTCTTGTCTAACAAACGTCTTACACTGTCTAACAATTGTCACACAAAAATTTACCCATAATGCATCCTATTTTTTAATCTTAACCTGTTGAATTTTATGAAAAACCTCTTAATGTTACGTAGTAACGACATGTGTGGAAAATTTAGTTTGATAATTAGCGGTTAATTTATACAAAGCCTGGAAAGGTTCTAATTATTAACCATAAATTTGAGAAAAATTTATATCTATCCAAAACTGTATTAGGTGTATCGTCGTTTATCGTCCTATTTTTTTAATGATTTCTTATTTAATGTTATCTCAGTTTTATAACCAAGAAGATAAGCAAATCCAGCTCCTGATAAGATCGACCAAAACAAATGATTTAAACCATCCTCGGATAAATTTATTAATATTTTAAAAAAATATGCTGCCCCCAAGAATGCAAAAATAAACAAAAGTGTAACGGATATTTTTTTAGATAAAGTCATGCTAGTATGTCTCCCTTTTTTTAGAAGGAATTTTTTAATGAGGGAATTAAGCACTATAGAAGCTCAAGAAGTCAATGGAGGAGCTAATTTTTTTAATGTGGTTAGCGGAGCGGTATTTGGTGCTGTCATTGGAGCAGTTATGGGTATACCTCTGGGTCCAGCTGGAGTTATAGCAGGAGCTGGGCATGGGGCGTTTGAAGGGATAGCTGGGGCTTTAATTATTGAGGGTGGCAATGGTCTAGCAGAGACTCTTCATGGTCATTAAACGTTTTTAAGCCATCTATCAGCTTAACGATAGTTTCAAATCTCTCAACGTGTTAATTTATTATCAATGAGATTGATTTACTTTGATTTTTATTTACCATGTCAATCACCTTTCTTATTTTGAGCCTAGTGAGCTTATTTCCAGTGCAAACGTAGTTTGCATATTGCGCTCTTATAGAGCCTCTCTTTAACGAGGCTCACCTTTTGAACAACCCTTAAAGGATTTCCAGTCTTGCAGAAGAATAGCTTATACCTCCTTACAAAGAGGGGATCTGTATCATTACCATAACTTTGCCCCCCCCCTCCCCTGTCTTTTTATTTTTAAAAGCGCCGTGATTCATGGATTAGCTTAGAGCAAAGAGAAAAAAAGAGGGGAGGGGATCTACGCATTATTTTTCTGATAAGCAACAAGTTGTAGCGCCAGCGAAACGTTAAGTCGAGAAAGCGAAGCGAATCGAGGCTGCCAAGCATAGAAGTTAGTTTACTATAGGTGGGTTATCCACAGATATTTCTCTCTTTCGCTCCCTTTTTCCTTTTAGGGCGCCGCAAACCTCCGTGCCACGTGGTTCTGCGGCGCCATTCAATGACAGATTGATCGTTATAAACGGACAGATTGATCGCATTCAATGACATAAAATTATCTATTGTCTTTTATTGTCCGCGGTGCTAGCCTAAGTAAAACAAAATGGAGTCTTGCAAATGGATGAGAATTCTTTAGTTGTGAAGTCAAACGCCCTGATTGAAATTTCATACAGATTAACAAGGGTCTTCCCTACTTAAGGGGGCACTTCAGTTTACGAACATAGTACTTTAACTCTTAATCTATAATTCTCAAAATTTCTAAATCCATACGCTCTTCTTTGAATGAGCTTCATCTTGCGATGGAAGCCTTCGGTAATGCCATTGTTCTTTGTGAATCGCCACATTCGCACTATTTCCTCTCTCCATTTAAATAGAGTCTTTCCCAGTTTAACGAGAGGCATGAAGACGGCAGCTTTGAGCTGCTTAACCATATCCAGGAAAATAGGGATTAGGCTTTTGCATTCCTTTGCCTTGCGATGCTTATGTTTTAGAAGTGTAAAGAGCTGTTCCTTAAACTGATAAAGCGCCTGTATGGCTGGCTGTTCATCTAAGAACTGCTTGAGTTTAAGTCTCCTGGTTTCGCTCAGATGTTCAGGGCGAGTTCTAAACATAGCCAGTACGCCTCTGTGGTACTTCATTTGTGGATTGATGCTGTGGCAAGTCTTCATAAAAGCGTGTTCAATTAGCCTTAGTACATGAAACCTATCCGTTACAATTAGGGCTTTGGGGAAGTGTTTTTTAATGAGATTTCGATAAGTCACACTTAAATCAATACAAGCTATTTTGACGCGTTCTCTACCCTGTAATTGGTTGATGAAAGGCAATAAATCTGAACCACTTTTGCCTTTGACGATATCAAAGATGCGATGATTTTTCAGGTCACAAAAAGTGGTAACAAAGCGTTGTTTTTTAGAAAAGAAGTGCTCATCAATCCCAAGTACTTTTGGCCAGTGTTGTGCTTTAATGCTTTGAGCGCGTAATAAATAATGCTGCTGGTACCATCGTTCAATCGTAGATTTTCCAAGCTTTAATTGCTTGGCTAGGTCTAGCTGTGAAACGCCTTGAGTATGTTGCTCAAAGACTTGAGCCTTTAATCTCTCTGTAGCACGTTGATGTTTTAAGATACCCGGAAAGCGCTGATTAAAATAACGCTTACAAGCATAACAATAAAACTTATGTGCTTTGAACCTAATATAGGCGCGACGTAGGCCGATGGACTCATGTTTTACTTCACGCATGAAGGAGCCCTTGGTGCGTAATTTAGAGCTATCGCAGAAGGGGCATTTGGGCTTCCGATTATAAGTAGCCTCTATAACTAAAGGTGAAGCATTTAAGACTTTCCTAATTGTAAATCCAGGCAAAAATAAAATAAGATTGGTACGGGGCATCTTTAACCTCATTTTGCTAAATCTTTCACATACTTAGCTTAATACATCAGGGTTAAAGTGCCCCCTTTTTTGAGGGAGAGCCCAAGCTTTCCATCATCCTTGGGTTAAAGCCCCTTTAACGCATCAGGAGTTTATTGATTATATTCAACGCTATCAACAACCAAACCAAAAAAGCTTTTTAGTATGCTCTACAGAAAATGTTATTGTTGGCGTATTTAACATTAGTGAAATCGTATTTGGCTGTTTTCAAAGCGCCTATTTGGGGTTTTATGTTTCGCAAGCATATGCTGGCAAAGGGTGGATGAGTGATGGCTTGCAATTATTACTTAAAAAAGCTTTTGTTGAATTGTCACTTCATCGATTAGAAGTGAATATCCAGCCTAAAAACATTTCTTCAATTGGGTTGATAAAAAAGAATGGTTTTAGCAAAGAAGGCTTTTCGGCTAGATATTTAAAAATTGATAATGAATGGCGCGATCATGAGCGATGGGCGCTTACTATTGAAAACTGGAATGAGAAGTAAGTGATGACTTGGGGCTGTAATTCATTAAAGATTTGCTAGTGAAATAATTTGTAAGAAAAATTTTAATAACGTTAGATGGCGGTAAAGCATGTCATTGTTAGAGAAAATTCCATTTAAATTAATAGATTTAACGCATTCATTAAGTCATGACATTCCTTCTTGGGATGGTGATTGTGGTTTTAAGCATCAGATTCATCATGATTATGAGCCAAACAGCTTGTATCCGTTTCGTACACATAAAATTCAAATGGATGAGGGGATAGGCACACATCTCGATGCGCCCGCACATTGCATTACAGGCGGAAGAAGTATTGCTGATTTAGATGTAAATGAGTTTTTTGCCCCATGTATAGTGATTAATGTATCAGAGAAATCGCATGAAAGTTATGTTGTGTCTCTTCAAGATGTTAAAAATTTTGAGGATAAGTATGGATTAATTGCCAAAGAAAGCTTTGTGATTTTTTGGACAGGATGGGATAGATATTGGAAACAACCAGAAAAATATAGAAATAATCTGGTTTTTCCAAGCATATCAGTAGAGGCCGCTGATTTCTTATTGACTGAACGAAATATTACTGGGTTAGGTATTGATACTTTATCTCCTGATAATCCTGCAAATGGGTATCCCGTGCATAAGATTATTTTGGGCGCTAATAAATACATTGTTGAAAATATCGCCAATGCAGGAAGCTTACCCCCTGTTGGGAGTTATAGTTTGGTATTGCCGATGAAAATTAAAGATGGCACTGAAGCACCAGTAAGAATGGTTGGATTAATTTTAAAATATACCCACAACAGATGAATCTTCTGTGTTGTTGGCTTCGCGTAGCTCACAATAGTCATGTATTTTGTATACACTCCTATTGCTCGAGCGCTTGCCGCCTAACTGAAGAATCATCTGTTGTGGGTATAGTAAAAATTGAGACTGTAATAGATATTAAAAGATGACAAAAAATATATTTCTAGAGCATCAGCAGATTGAGGATTGTTTAAAAGTTCATTATGACCTCGATATCATAAAGCTTTTGCCTTTGCACAGAGGTGCAGATAACAACGCTTGTGTCTTTAAGGCAGATACGCGCGAGCAGCCTTATTTTGTAAAATTAAGACATGGTCACTACAATGAAATTAATTTTTCTGTCATTGAATTATTGACGCAAGCAGGGTTCAAGCCGATCATACCACCTATTAAAACTAAGCAAGAGCAAGCGATGGTGTCAATAGAGGATTTTCACCTGGTTGTATACCCGTTTGTTGATGCGCAAGATGGTTTTTCTCATTCGCTTTCTGAGAAGCAATGGATTCAGCTTGGCAAAGCTTTACGACAAATCCACGATCTTGAAGTGCCAACTAGTATTCAAGCACGGTTGCACAAAGAAAATTATTCTCCTAAATTTCGACAAAGTGTGCGCTTATTCTATGAGCAATTCAATACACAACAAACCACGGATGAAATTTCTGAAAAACTATTTTCTTTCATCAAACAAGAACAAAAAACTATTTTGTATTTGGTCAAGAAGGCAGAAAATCTTGGGCAAAAAATTCAGAGGCTCACTCCTAAATATGGTCTGTGTCATTCAGATATTCATGGTGGAAATGTATTAATTGATAATCATGACAAACTCTATATAGTTGATTGGGATGAGCCTATCATGGCACCTAAAGAGCGAGATTTGATGTTTATTGGCGGTGGTGTTGGTAACGTGTGGAATCAAGCTCATGAAGAAAGCTTATTTTATCAAGGTTATGGTAATACTACGGTGGATAAACATATTTTAGCTTATTATCGCTATGAACGAATTGTTGGGGATATCGCTGAATATATTCAGCAGTTGCTATTATCTTCTGCGGGTGGTGAGAATCGAAAAATCATGTATCAGCACTTTATGGATATGTTTGCGCCAAGAGGGGTTGTTGAGATTGCACTTGGACAATAGTGGCAAGAGATTTTTGTTACTTCATTATAAAATACACTAAAAATTATTGAAAAATATCAACATGAGAATGGCTGCCCAAATCAAACCAGCGTAGATACACTTGAACCAGACCATTGATTAATATAGAGTTGCTGCACTTTTGGGGCTAGTGCCTGAACTCAAAATTCCCATCCATTTATAATAAGAAGAATAAAAATATGAAACTGATCAAATCGATTATATTGGTTAGCATTTTTAAATCCTGTCTTGCAAATGCAGTTGAATCTGAGCCGTGTGATGTTTCTCATCGTTGGTGGGTGAATTTAGGAATGGGTAAAGGCACAACATTTGCGCAGGGTGATACATTAGATAACTTCGGTTTTGCCGCTCAATTAAGTTTCAATGGCATGATTACGAACAATCTATTCCTTACGCTTGAAAGTACTGGCACAGGTCGAACAGATGAGGATCATACTTCAAATGGCGATGTTGGTCTTCTATTAGGTTATAAAAATAGACATTCAAATTGGTATTGGTCAGGTGCAGTAGGAATTGCGTACTATAAGACCGAAATAAAAGAAAGAGAATATGGCCGTTATTATTATTGGGAAACTAAAGAGGGTGTTGGCATTCCTGTCGAAGCACAGTTGTTCTGGACACCTGTGAAACATTTTGGCATAGGGCTTATAGGTCATGGTGTTATCAGCCAGAATCCTTATGCTGTTGCAATGTTTGGTATACAAGTTTCCTAAAAATTGATAGGTATTTCTTAAAGCATTCATCCATAATTTAATACATATATAATGATTATGGATGAACTGATTTTTAAAGAAAATAATGCATATATCTCAGAAGCTAAAGCTAGAATTGATAAAAATATTTGCCAGACTAAATAGTATCTCTGGGAATCTGGTAGAGTCCTAATTGAAGGCTTTTTGCAATGCGTGTACTTTTCTCTATGTACTGATTGACTATTTCTTCAGTGTAGATTTCTCGAGTTGTTTCTTCAAATAACATCAGCCAACGATCAAATAAGGCTCTATCAAAAGCAGGAAGCATGAGATGTTTTTGAAAAGGGCTACCGTGATAGCGTTTGCTTCCTAGCATAATGGATGACCAAAAATCACATAGTTTTTGGAGATGAGGTTCCCATTCATTGAGATTATTTCCAATTGCTTGAATAAAAATGGATCCAAGCGCTTTATCTGCACGTATTTTGCTATAAAAATCGTCTACAAGCTTGCGTATATTCTTTTCGGTGATTATATTTTCCTTCATTTGTTACTCTTTCTCGAAAATGTGTATTTGAAATGTATATTTTTGTCTGATATTACTACAAGTCAATAAAAAATCAAATAAATATTATTTATATAGCTAATATGCATTCATGTTTATTGTAGAAGGATATTGATTAAAAAAAATAGGATTGATATATGCGCTTGACGTAATAATATGTTTTTAGTATACATATTAAAGTGTTTGTCCAAGTATTAAAGGATATAAATGAAGATACTTCCTAATGATCTCGTGTTCTATAAACGTACGCCAACTTTTACTCATGAAAGTGTGCCACCCGGATTATTAAAAAATCACAGCACTAAGAAAAACGTATGGGGGTTAATTAAAATTATGCAAGGGAAATTAGAGTATACCATAGGCGCCGATGAAACATATTTGTTGGAGCCAGGAAAGGATGGTGTTATTGAGCCTGAGGCTATCCACCATGTTACACTCACAGAACCCGTGGAGTTTTTTGTTGAATTTTATAAATAATACGATAAATAAAGAAAATACCTATGTCCCTCTAAAATTTGTTTGTATGGTATGTCGAGTTCTCTTTGTAGGAGGTGAGTTAATGTCGTCGATAGTCAACCTAGAGTAAGAAAAAGACTCTGTTTGATTCCTTTTTTTGCAAGATGGTTGCTGATTCGTTAAATTGAGGATCTTATTTTTTACATCCAGTATAAGATCGTTGATATCTATATAGTTAAATTTACCAGTAGAATCTTTTGCGCTATCTAACTTTGTATTTAAAAGTGTTTCTAGTTCTGGATTGTGCCGAATAAGATTGAGATCATCAATAATGATTTCACAAATGGCATCGAAATCATAACCATAAACCAGGCCATTCATTGTGTTCTTTGTTGATCGACCAAAATCAATCAAATAGACCTTAAGTTTATCGTCTATTATGATGTTACTATCATTAATGTCATTATGGCTAATGTTTTTCTGGCCCAAAACAGCTAATTCGAGTAGTAGATTATGAATAATATGTAAGCATTCAATGGCAGACAGTCCTTCTGTATTAAATTCTCCTATTGTTTGTCCTAGTATTTCGTTCATAAACAAATATGCTTTTCCTTGTTTATTAGACTGGACTGCTTGGTAATCTAGCATATATGTATCAGAATATTCTTTGGCAAGTTCGTATTCTCTTTGTGAGTCAGAAAATAGTTCTGAAATATTATAGGAGGATTTTATTTTGACAAGACAAAAATTATTCGTGTTCAGATTTTTCGCTACTCTGATAGTTCCTTCTGTTCCACTGGCAAGTGTATGTGTTTTTTTATCGATAGCATAGAGGGGTGTGTTTTTTGATTTTGATATATCTTTAATATCAAAACGAGATTTGGCTTTGCTATCAATAAAAGAAAACATTAAAGCCATGTTGATTTCTCCAGATTATTTGATGGTATTATTTATAATAAACTAATAAATAATATTTTATATTTTTGAAAATTTTTGACAATTCAGAGCATCTGTTTTTTATAGCCTTTTATCTGATATATCAACACATCAGTATATATTCCTTCCTTGGATAGATATTCTAAAGTTTATTGAAGTTCTTTTTTTTCTAACTCTTGGTTGGGGCCAAAAAATTCAAAATGCACTTGTGCCGGTGGGATCCCCCAGGCAAGTAACTCATGATATATGTTTATCATAAACGGTTGAGGGCCACAAAAGTAATAATCACAGTCTCTTTGTGGTACTAAGCTTTCAATAAATTGGGCATCAATCAATCCTGTACTGTCCATGCCTTTACGCACATTTTCTGGCTTTTCAGGATCGCTGTAACGGTAGTAAACTTTCAAGTTATGGTGTTTTTTTGCTAAATTATTAATGCTGTTTTTGAAAGCATGCACGTTTTCATTCAAACAACCATGGATAAAAATAATCTCACGATTTTGCATTACATTAACAGCACTGAGCAAAATACTAAGTATAGGAGTGATACCGACACCGGCAGATAAAAGTACAAGGGGGCGTTCATGTTTTTCTGTTATGTCCAGAAAAAACTCTCCACAAGGCGGCGCTATTTCTAAGATTGAGCCTATATCAATGTTATCGTGCAAATAATTAGAGACATAACCATCTGGGATATTGGCTTTGTCGCCTTGTTCGCGTTTTACACTGATGCGTAACCAGTCTTCACCTGGCTGATTGGAGAGACTATAATTTCTCATAGTTGTTGTATCATCGGGTGTTGGTACACGCACTGTTATATATTGACCTGGTTTGAATTCAGGCAGTTTTTCCCCATCCATAGATGCCAAATAGAAAGATGTAATAATGCTGCTTTCGATTGCTTTTTTTATGACACGCATTGCTTTAAAACCTTGCCAACCTCCTGCTATCGTTGCATGTTGCTTGTAAATCTGTGTCTCACGCCCAATAAGAATATTCGCTAAGAAATCATAAGCCTGTGCCCATGCTTGGAGCACTTCATCTGTTGCGCTATTAGCTAATATTTCTTGGATTGCGGCAAGTAGGTTTTGTCCTACAATGGGGTAGTGCTTTGGTTTAATCTGTAATGAGGCATGTTTTTGCGCAATGAGTTCGATAGAGCTGCCAAGAGCTTCCAAATTGTCTATGTTAGCTGCGTAAGAACAAATTGCACCAGCTAATGCTTTTTGTTGGTGTCCTGTTGATTGATGTGCTGAATTAAATAGGGAGATTACTTCTGGATTGTGAGAGAACATTCTTTTATAAAAATGGTGAGTGAGTTGCTCGGCATGCTTTTCTAGGATTGGAACAGTTGATTTAATAATTCTAATAGTATATTCATCTAACATTGTTTTTTCTTCCTTAATATGTATTTAATATACATATTAAGATTATACTAATATTTAATTTACTTTCAAGGCATTTATAATATGCAGTTAACAAATTTTGTAGACTATGGTTTGAGAAGTCTTATGTATTTAGCTTTTCAGTCAGACAAACTTTGTACAGTCAAAGAAATATCTGAATATTATGATATTTCTCATAATCATATTGTTAAAGTTGTGCATCGATTATCGCAGTTGGGCTATATAACAAGTAGCAAAGGAAAGGGCGGCGGTATAAAGATTGCGCCTTATTCATTTAAGTTAAAAATAGGAGATTTAATAAAAGAATTAGAGCCTACAATGCATCTTGTGGAGTGTTTTAATAAAGATAGCAATACTTGTAAAATCACAAATTTCTGCCAACTTAAACATTACCTTTACGAAGCAAATGAATCATTCATAAAATCGTTAAATCATTACACGCTAGCAGATGCGATAAAAAATTGGAAATAAGTTTTTAATAGATTTGCAGCTTGAATAGGGATAAATATGCTTATTAAGCTTAAAAGGATATATGAATTGCCTGAGAAATCAGATGGTTTTAGGATTTTGGTTGATAGATTATGGCCTCGTGGCGTTAAAAAAGAATCCGCTAAAATTGATTTATGGTTGAAAGAGATTGCACCCAGTCCTGACTTGCGAATATGGTATGGACATGATCCTGAAAAATGGGCTGAATTCAAAAAAAACTATACAAAAGAGCTGAATAAAAAGAAAGATTTATTTCAAGCGCTTTTCCAATCTAATAGAAAAATCATAACATTGGTTTTTGCCGCTAAAGAAGTAAAGTATAGTCATGCACTTATTTTGCAGAAATATATGCAAAAAAAACTAGATAATTATGAAAGTGAAGAATTATGACCAAATTAAGATGCAAAAAAGACTAATTAAATTGACATCATTTCTCAATGGTGTTAGCTTGCCAAATTGTTTTTGTCGGTAAAATATTACCGTTTATAACTTTTTCATGCGATTTAAGTATATACACTGAATGCATTGTTAATAAACTGGATAGTACACGCATTTGAGATAGTTTCTCGATTAAATATAGAATACGAGGTAGTGGATGTTAACATTTCAAGCTTTGGGTGATGGTAATTGTTTATACAACACAGAGTCCATTTGGCTCATAAAAAGTTATAGAGAAGGCCATTTAGAGCAATTATTAGATAACCAAGATTTTAGGCAAAATATTGGTAGATTATTAACCCATACAAGTGAGGGTGTGAATACCATTGATCTTAAAGCTGTATTGGGAAAATCTTATACAAAAACTTCAATTAAGCGTGCTTTAGATAAATTTATTCATGATTTGAGTGATGATAAAGAAGGGCTTGGTTGGGTAGCCGCCCAACAGATGCTTGCTCAAGGTTTGCGCGCATTGGTAACAGATAAAATTCAAAACGATCCTGCCATTCTTGAGCAAGTGAAACTAGAATTAAACGATGCTATTAATCAATCTATTGAATTGTCAACAAGCGATGAAGTTCAAGTAAGTTTCCATTTTGATGGTATGCTTGAAATTCAAGAGAAAGTGAAAGAGCTGATGCAAAATGAACGCTTGAATACAGCACAGCGGCAGGATGCGTTGAGAAAGTGGTTTTTTAACCACAATGGTGAGGCGGTTGGACTCAATTATTACTTGTATAGTGAAAACGGTATTGCTTCGCCTGGCATTGAGGCAGGGCATTTTGAAATGAAAGTGCTTAGTCAATTATTGCATCATGTTATTCGTTTTTATAATAAAAAACGCGATGAAGATGGACATAAAATCAATGTGGTCGATGCCTTTAAAACACCTGAAGAAGCAGAAAAACATTCCAATACTGCTTTGATTTTTCATGTGGAAAAAATTGGCAATCATTGGAATGCATTATTGCCTAACAATGCTGCTTCTCAGCAGATGATCCATGAATATAAACCACATTATGCACGTTATGTTGCCATCGTTCAGCAAAAAGAGATGAGAGAAAAATTAGTACAGATATTGCGAGAACATGGCACCTTTGCTACACATCATAAAAAGGATTTAGATGGCTTTTCTGAAAAAGAATATTTGAATATACATGGTTTGACTAAAGAACAATACAATAAAAATACTCTACCAACGATTGAACCAAGCAAAGCATCGCCTGTCCTTAAGACCACAACATCAAGTGCTACGGTTACCCAGCCGAAAGTGACACCTAAACCAAGCACAGTGAAGCCCAAGCCAAGTGTTCAATCAGTTAAAAAAGGTACTGTAGCAGGTTCTGGTTCATTGACTTCTTCTGAGCCGGTTGTTGATTTACCGGATGAAGAAGTAATCGCACCTACTGATACACCTCCTGTGGTTGTAGCACCGCCGTCTATGAGGGACAATCCCCCATCTCTACCGACTACGAAACCAAAGGTTGACTCAGAAACAACAAACAGTAACTTTTCTTTAAAAACAATGGTAGGCATTGCCAGCTTCAGTGCTCTATTGCTATTAGCGAGCGGTTTTATACCTCAATTTTTTGCTGTCATGAATCCTGCAGTTGCAAATTTGCTCTTAGTGACTTGTGTAGTTGCTGTGACCACATTATTTTTAGCAAGTATGTACAGCGCAGAGAATAAGAAAACGCCTGCCCAGCAAACTAGCCAATCTTTTGATGATATATCAGTAGAGGATTTTGGGAATAGCAAAAACTTTGCGCCACAACTGCGTGTGTATAAACAGCAGAATGCAGCGCATGGCACAGAAGATGTTATTGCTTCTAAAAAAGAAGACTTGTTATGCAGTAATACACTAAAAAAATATAAGCCTTAATTTTATTAGGCATTATTCTTTTAGATCTGGCTTATGTTTCTCTTTTCGAGGAACAATAAGCCGGCTATTTCTTTGCCCTCTAAAGAAGTAGTACATCCATTCAAAAAAGACAATCACCTTCATTCTAAATGAAATCAGAAAGAAAATATGAACAATACCCCACATTATCCAAGCCATTAATCCACTACATTTTATTGGTCCAGATAATACAATTGCTTTATATTTTCCAATTGTTGCCATCATCCCCCAGTCTTGATATTTAAATACGCCTCTTGGTGTGGATTGTTTTACTTCGTTTTTAATTAAATTTCCAACAAATCTCCCCATTTGTTTTGCTGTGGGGGCAACTGCTGGTAGAGGCTTTCCTGTTACAGGATCTGGAAAATGAGCACAATCTCCTAATACAAATACATTCGGATGATCGGGAATAGATAAATCAGAGTTCACATAAACACGCCCAGAACGATCTGCTTTTGCATTAAGTGTTTTGATGAGTGGGGAAACTTGGTTGCCAGCTGCCCAAACAATATTATGTGATGGAATAAACAGGGGGGAGGAATCTGATGCAGAAGTATTTTCTAAAAAAACACCTTTTTCATTAATGTTTATGACTCTATGATTGAGCTTTATGGTGACATGTAATTTTTCTAAGTCTTGTTTGGTTTGTTCGGCCGCAGTGATAGGGTAACCTGCTAATAATTGTGAGCCAGCTTCAATAAGATATATTTTACTATTGATAGGATTAATCTGCCTAAAGTTTTGACTTAAGCTTTGATGTGCTATTTCCGCAATACTCCCTGCCATTTCCACTCCTGTCGGGCCTCCGCCAACAATGACGAAATTCAAAAGTGCACTTAGTGTTTCAGGGTTGGTCTCTTTTTCCGCATTTTCAAAGGCAGCTAAAGTGTGATCGCGAATTGTCAAGGCATCAGAGAGTGTTTTTAGACCAGGTGCAAAAGCTTCCCATTCTGGATGATCAAAATAATGATGCATAGAGCCTGGGCAAAGTATCAAATAGGTATAATGAATAATTTGAGCGTTGTTAAGTTCTATACTTTTATCAGAAAAATCAAGCTTAATAACCTCAGCCATGAGTGTAGAAATAGAGGGATCTTTTTTGAAGACTTCTCGGATTGGATAGGCAATGTTCGCAGGAGAAAGTGCAGCGGTTGCAACTTGATATAAAAGTGGTTGAAATAAATGGTGGTTTGTTTTGTCAATAAGACAGACGGATAAACTAGAGGAGGCTAGGGCTTTTGCTGCAGAAAGACCTGCAAATCCAGCTCCGACGATCACAACATCAAAATTTTTTTGCATAGTTTTTAAGGATATATATTGTTACATCAGATATTTGACAATGTAACCCAAAGCATTCTCAAAAACCAGAAGAGCGCTGTTGCTCTTTTAAAAAAGGACATTAAAAGAGCAACATAAACAAGTTAATTTAAAAACTTAGCTGATGTTTTTACCAAGCTTTGGTTTAGCAGATGCACTTTGACTTCCAATATTTTGGGTATTATCTGGAATACTCAATTTGGTGGGACTATCAAAAGGCTTTTGCTGCTGATCTTTGTAAGATTCATAGCCTGTTAAAACGGTTGGTTGAACTGTTTCAAGCAAGGTCGTTTCAGCATCATCCGATACTTTGCTAATGGCTATAAATTTTTCTAGTTCTGCTGACTCATCACTTATAGGGAGAGGTTTAGGGTACGATATATCTCCTAAATCTTTTGATGTTTCTATACCCACAGAGATTGTGGTTGGCAGATCTTTGCTATCAATCGTTTCCTTTATATCGTCAGCAAAAAGTAGTCTTTTGTGTGTGCCTAATACATGGCGAGCGGTCTTAGTGTTCATTATTATTTGACGCGGTATTATAGGAGGGGCTATGCCTATCCTAACAGTCGATGCATCATTAGTTGTTTCTGCATTAGTACTAAGAAAATTGTCAAAATCTTCTTCTGTCAAAGGTCGATCGCTTTGCAAGGCAAGGATGCTCAGTTTGTCAGCATGGGAGCGCTTTTTAGGAGTAACTTGTAGACTCTGTTCTCGTGTCGTTTTCACAGGAGATGCAGGTAAAACTGTAAAAATACGGGTTTGCTGAGCTGTTGTTAAGTTAATTTTCTTTAATTCGTCAACTTTAATGTTAGCATTTTTTTCAAGATGATTTTTTTTCGTTTGTGGTTGTTTCTGTAAAGCAACGACTAAATTATTATGGTGTCCAATTAATATTGCTTGAAAATTAAGCAGTATTTCTTTTTGATTTTCATCTATGGGTTCTTTTTTGAGTGCATGCTTAATGCTTGATAGCAAATTACGTACTTTATTAAAAAGTCCGCCTGCTTTTAATGCATGGTCCTTTCCTTTGATCTTTTTGCCATGATGTGCTTCCCATAATGCAGTTGCGGCAGTGCTATGATGAAAAGTATCAACTTCTTCACGGGGCTCACCCCTTTCTACAACATGTGAGAACAACATAGAAATACATTGTGTTATTTCATTGCCTAAATTATTTATGTCTAGATCCCATAAATCATTAATTGCAGTGTGTTTAGGGAGACGTGTTGCAACTTTGTGGCTCTGTGGGCTTAAATGCAAACCAAGTTTAAAAACTGGCTTTTCTACTTTATTGAGTGGTTGTGGAAGAGGTCCTGGGGAGGTCATTTTAACCTGTCTCCTATAATAAACAGGCTTCCTTGCAGTTATTTTCTTTTAAGAATCAAACGCCAAATGTATAGATCTCCATATTAGTTGTCAATCTACCAAACTATAGTTTTATTGTGGCTGTCCTGTAATCATTAGTCCTGTAATCATTATGGATATGTGGGTGGATATGTGGGTGTCCTATAATTAAGCTTCACAATCTACAGAAAAAGCTGTTAGGATTAAGCCTGTATTTTTGTTTATTAACTTAATAAAGTTGTCGTGTGAAAGCGTTTTTAATTCTATTATCTATGTTGTTCCTGGTATCCGCTCATTCAATGGTCAGCACTGAAAAAAAAGTATATGGCTATGTTGAAAAAGTCAGAGTATCTGATGCAGATATATTACTAACTGCAAAGCTTGATACTGGTGCAAAATCAGCTTCTTTAGACGCAATGGATATACGAGAAGTTGAAGAGGAGGGGATCCCTTATTTGTTATTTAGAGTATTAGATGGTAATGGTGAATGCGTTGAACTAAAGCAGAAATATATTGGCAATGTTCGAATAAAATTGCGGTCAGGAAAAAGTAAAAACAACAAGAAACGCTTAGCGGAGCGGCTTGTAGTAATCATGCCCATTCAAATTGGGGAAGAAAAGCGTGATATTCGAGTTAACTTGACAAACCGAGAACATTTTCTTTATCCCTTATTGTTAGGTCGAGAGGCGATTGAAGCTTTTAATGGTATCGTAGATCCCGCATTAGCTTTTACTCTAGATACTAGATAGATGACGTTGGGCGCACAATGACAGAAAAAAAGAGTAATAGCTTTAAATCAAGGTTCAGATCCTCTATTGTATGTTTTTCACGTGAGCAAAAAGGGAGTGACATAATGGGTGATAGCATTAGTATTGAGAAACCGGCACAGGATTGTGAGGCTAGTCATATTATTTTCTTAGAGTCTCAGTTTAAAGACAAAGATGCTCAGTTTGATATCTTAAGCTTACGTTGGAATACAATTTCCCCATCACTTGCGACACGTTTGGCAGCTTTACTTAACAAGCCTATTACTCAGGTTACACTTTCATTTTATTGTGAAAGCAAGGATGCTGTAGATGCGATTCATGCCGCTTTGGTAAATAATGAGCATATTACTCATTTAAATATCTATCTATTGGGGCCAGATGTAGAGTATCAATACGATAGAAAACCTCAAGAGCCAGCTGAACAATTTGAGACCGAGCATAAAGATATTGAAGCATTAGATTCTACTTCTTGGCCAGAAAGTTTTTCCACTTTCTTGACAGAGATAAGTAATGATCTCGGAGAGTTTGTAGGAGACGCTACAAGCGTTGTCTCTGATATGACAGGAAGAATGAGTAATAATTTATTAACACAGTTTCGAAATCTAAATTTATCTGCTGCTTACCCTTCTATTTCGTGTATTCCCAGTATTCCAAGTCTCACTGTTGATGAAGGTGAACGGCAAGATGCGAGCAACAAAAAGAAATTCAATTAAATTTTTTTGGAAAATGAGAGATTGATAAATCCTCTTGTCGCAGACAACATCTCCCTTTGACGGCAAAGGGGGCGTTTGTACGCAGAAAGATATTCCTGCCTTAAGGGGAGAGTCTGTTAATAATCCATTTTTCTTCTTGACGCTGATAGACAAAGCGATCGTGCAAGCGATGTGGCCTGCCTTGCCAAAATTCAAACAGATTTGGTTTTAAGATGTATCCGCCCCAATGAGAGGGTCTGCTGAGAGATTTGTTTTCTGCTTCTTCTTTCAGCTGTTGGTAGCGAGAGAGAAGAATATCTTTATTGGCTAAAATTTGGCTTTGTTGTGAAGCCAGTGCAGCGCATTGAGAAGATTGAGAGCGTTTAGAAAAATATTGATCTGAATGTTTTTCATCTAATTTTTCAATATTGCCTTCGATTCTAATTTGTCTTGCTGATTTTGCCCACCAAAATACCAGAGCAGATTGTTTAACTTCTCCTAGTGCCACTGCTTTACGGCTCAAATAATTTGAAAAAAACACAAAGCCATTTTTATCAAAATACTTTAAAAGCATCATTCGTGCTGAAACTTGATATTGTTTATTTACTGTTGCAAGCGTCATTGCATTAGGCTCAATTTCTTGATTTTGAATCGCATGAAGTAACCATGATTCAAATTGAGCGAAAGGCTCTTCTAAAAGATGAGATGCATCTAGTGGTGGGTAATTATATTCATTGCCAAAATCATTTAAATTTGTCATGTATTATTCACCATTTAATTGCCAATTGTAGTCTATATCAGCGAGAATGGTTTGGTCTTTATCGATAGGGTAATATTGGCTGATGTAAGCCGTTATACTGCCTGCGGATTGAAAATCTTCTTTGAACCATTTGAAAATTTTTGAGGCATGGTATTGATTATCTTTCTTCTGTACCCCTTTGTAAGAATCTTTTAAAAATAAGCGAGTCTGCTCGTTTAATTGTTGTTCTAGTTTTTCTGCAGTATAAGCTTCAAGTCTTAAATTCGCAGCACTAATGGTTGCACAATTAACGGCAAAATGAATACGCGGCTCTTTCATTTTTCGTAGGATAATATTTTGTAAGTAGTGTAAAGATACCATTTGATTATCAATAGCGCCTACTTTTTTGTGCCATACAGCCGTAAAGAATCCACCTGCATTTTTGATGCTTTTTAAGGGCCATTTATCGACAACCATTTTTATCGTAAGAATATTATAAGCATTAATATAAAAGCTTAATTTTTCTTTTTGATTGGAAAGTTCTGCTGTGGGATAGTTTTCAATGAGTTTCACTACTTCTAAAAGCAAAGGATCATCTTTCATTTTGCTATAGTTGACCCAATGAGTGGTTCCGCCTTCTATTGGTTTCACACTTACATATTTTTGTAAGAGTTGCTCATAAGCTTCCCAATTGGGTTCTTTGGTATAGGCAGAAAATGAAAGCATTAAAGAGAAGCAGAGGAAGCTAATGTGTGATATAAGTTTACAGTTCATAAGATCTTCTAAGTAATAAAACAAACAATTCTAAAAATATTATATTGTTTAGTGTATAAAATTTAGGGCTTAGGATTCAAAGATATTATTAGTTGCTAGTTAACTAGATATTTTGGAGAAAGTATAGGGACTTGAAACATTATACTATGCCCCCACTGTAGATATTATAAGAGACGTGACATGGTGCTGTTCCATTTGTGGCTCCAGTAAAACAAAAAGGTTGATGATGACAAAACATAAAACAGTTGAATTAGAACGAGAAGAAGTGTTTGAAGATAATCAAATTCGAGTCAAATTAGACAAATTAAAAAAGCAAAGCGTAATAGTTGAGCCTGAGTTTGTTAACTCAAGTTCTGGGCAAAGCATCTTACATAAACTTATCTTATTAGCCTTGCCGAGTCCCTCACAACAGATCCATTAAGCCTAAAGATCAAGCCTTTGGTCGGTGTTGTTTTGATGTAAGAAAAATAACATGTTAGTTTGCAAACCAATAATTCGTAGCGCATTAAGGTTTTGGTTAACATGGCATGGTATTCGGGTATTGCAAGCACATTCGCAACTGTAACAGACATAGCAAGACGCACCGTTTCTAATCTTTTAAGCACTCCTGTATATTCACTGAAAGTTGGACATGTTTTGGTATTGGCAGGCACTGCTGCCGCTGCTTATTATCTTCCCAGTCTGTATCAGCAAGTAAAAGATTCTTATTTCCCAGAGCCACTGCCTGTTGTAGAGCCACCTTCTTTTATAGATCAAGCATTTGATTATGGTGTAGATCAATTAAAAGAAACGGTTGAAGGGTTATATAAAACTTATAATAAAATTTGGTACGTTAATATTCTTTCTGCATTAACAGTTGTAATAGCTGCTTTGAAAAACACGGCATGGAATCTGATGGAAGGGACACGTTTGGCCGACGGTCTGCAATATGTTGCTTCTCTTAATCCCTTTCAATTTAAAAAGAGTGCAAAAGCATTAAAGCAAGAACAAAATTTAAAATTAGCAGAAGCCTTGAATTCAATTGCTGAGTTGGGCGATGGTTCTTCTGTATATGTTGTCATGCGTGATTTGGATTCTATGGGGCATGCAAAACCTTTAGTGATTGTTTATCCTAAAGAACAGGCAAAACAACTATTTGAGCCGATTGCTAAATTAGAGGCAAATTCATCTTTGTCAGCAGAAAGCGAAGAGCAACCACAAGTTGTTGTATCTTCTGATTTTGCAGAAACTTCTTCTAGTACTCATTATACAAGAAAACTTACCAACTAAAATATAAAATTGAGAATAGTTGATCTTCAAAATAAATCGATCGACTATTCTTTTCAGCGCCTTCTTTCTACGTTTTTCCACATACGCTGAATAGTCACTCTTTAATGATTCCACTTTTTAGCTATCTCTTATAGTATTTTGAATGACAGTCATTCAGTCATTAAAGGAAGCGTAATATGCGAGCATTAACAAGATTAGAATTAAATAAAGTGTCAGGTGGAGCGTATAGCGTTTCAGGGGAATGCTTAATTGCCATGAATGGCTTTTGGGCATTTATGTTGCTTGCGCCAGAGTATGGGCTTGGAAGCGAATCTTATAAGCAAATCAGTACTGAGTTGTTAGAAGAATGTCACTCTAATTGCAGTAGCGAAGTTTATGCGTATATTCCGCTCAGTTTTATTGTAATGACAGATATGCTTAGTGCTGTTACTTCAAATACGTCTCTTTAATTGCAAAAGCCGGTTGACAAACTATTTGTTGCGGATAAACGCATGCATTCGTCCGATGCAGAGCAGTGCAGCACAGACAGAAAGACATTAGAGTATGCAATCTATAACGACTTCACACATTGTAAATTACATACAAAAATACAAATAGTAGGGGAAATAAAATGAGAGAATTAAGCATTCATGAAAGCCAAGAAATTTCTGGTGGATTAAATAATGGCGGTTATGGTTTTTCTTATATCATGGGTTGCACAACCTTTGGTGCGGTCGCTGGTTTATTCTTAGGCTCTGTTGGTGGTGGCGCAATTATTGGATGCGGTTATGGTTCAGCAATGTTTTTAGCAAAGAGCTTAGATGCCATGATTTTTGACGTCGCGCCAACTCAAGAAGTGATTTTGGTTTCAAATACTTCTGTACAAGAGATATAATTTTCGCAAAGCTATTAAAATATGGCAGCAATTGTTAAGATTGCTGCCATATCTTTTACCCATATAAGCGCTCATGACGCAGTCAAATCACACTATGTTTCGTTTCATTGCTTTGCTAACACCTATGGTATTACTCATGGGCTTGGCTTTGGATTTGTATATTCCTTCCCAGCAAATCATGATGCACGCGCTTGATTTAAATTTTCCACAGATTCAATGGACAATGACCATCTATATGTACTGTTTTGGTTTGGGGCAGTTAATAGTGGGGCCTATTACCGATCGTTTTGGGCGTCGTATTCCTTTGTTTTTAAGCATATTGTTGTATATTGCCGGCTCTGTATTAACAGCAAGCGTTGATCAATATTTACATATTTTGATTGGCAGAAGTTTGGAGGCATTTGGCGCATGTGGTGCAATGGTTATTGCTTTGGCCTTGGTACGAGATAAGTATGAAGGCAATAATGCAATAAAAGCATTTACCTATTTACGCAGTATGAGTACTTTAGCACCGATTCTTGCACCCAGTTTAGGCGTATTTTTAGCCTTGCATTATGGGTGGCGGGCAGATTTTTATTTTCTGGCGTTTTTAGGAGGGCTTGCCTTAGCCTGTGGCTTTGGGATTGAATATCCACCTCATACAGTTGCTGTTAGCAAAGCTAACAATTTTTTGAGAACTTATTGGCATATCTTCAAGAATGCCAGCTTTAGGCATTATGCTGTTTGTGCGGCAATGGTTCAAACTGTCATGTTCAGCTACTTTTCAATATCTCCGGTTATTTATTTGCAGCATTTACAATTATCTGAAGCATATTTTGCAATATTGTTTAGTGTGAATGCCAGCGCTTTTTTATTAGCCGCTTTTATTTTTGCTTCACTTATTGCAAAGTTGGGTATTAAAAAAAGTGTTTTTATCGGTGCGTTATTGTATATAAGTGCTGGTATTTTAGTGTGGATGATGCAATGCTATTTTGGCATGCGTATTGAGACTTTGCTTATTCCTGGTATGCTTGCAAGTGCTGGTTGTGCGTTCGCATTAGGTCCTTCATGCACAGGCGCCTTAAAGCCCTTTAAAGAACAAAGTGGTAAAGCTGCAGCACTTTTAGGGTGCATAGAGTTCATGTTAGGTGGAATGTTGGGCGCATGCGTTGTTTATATACCCCCAGTGAGTGTTTTTCCCTTTGCTATTAGTTTAATTGCGACAGGTAGTATCATTTTTCTTAATCTTGCGTTAGAGCGATCTCAAAATTAAGCCTTGTATATACAAGTATAAATGATTATATCAAATACTGTTCGGAAATTGGGTAAAAGTAACAAGCCACTCAGTATATTTTTCATATATATCAATATATAAAAAAACACATAGTTAACAAACTTGATTGAATGCTACAATACAATTATCACTCGAATGATTGATTGTAGTATGTCAAAACACACACAAACGTCCTCCAGCCCTTCGTTTAAAAAGACAAGCCTTTTGCTTGCTTCTGCTTGGGATAATATCGCTGAGCGTAAAATTATTGATGGTTTAAAAGATTTGGTGGCTGTGGGTGGTAATGCTATTGCAAGCACTGCAATCGGTGTGACCAATTTCATCAAGAACAGCATGAATACCAATGATATGACAGCTGCACAAAAAATTCTTCCCTATACCTTAATTGCAATTTCTGTTCCCGTGACTGTTGCTGCGATGGTGGTTACTGTGGCTGGACTTTCTACTATTGCACCTCCTTTTATGTTCGCGGCTTCTATTGCGGCAATGGGAAGAGCTGTAGGTGTTTTAGCCGCAGATAAAAAATCATTAGATAATTTAAACAAACAATTAATTACGCAAGACAAATTATTTAAAAGAATAGATAAATCAAAAAAATTATCAGATGAGCAAAAGCATGTTGTAAGAAATTATATTGATTTGCCAGAAAAAATTTATTATCAACTCTATGCATTAAGACAACATGTTATTGAAAATCCTGATTTGAGTACAGAGCAAAAAAATAAGCTTATTAGAACGGTGAATGAACAAATTGAAAATTTTCATAAAGGAGAGATTTCAGCTATTGATTTCACAGCAATAAACGCAGAATTAAAGCTTTCAGAAAAAGCTTCACCAGAAATACAAAAAAGAATAAGTAATATCAATACGGATCTATCGCATTATAAACAAGCAAAAGACGAATACCCGAAACTACCCATTTCTTCTGATCTAAAAAGCAAGGTTAAGCATTTTAAAGCCACTCATGAACATATTTACGCTCAAGATCTCTCACCTAATACTAAACAGAAGATGCTAGCATTGATAGAGAAACCGAAGATGAGTCGTGATGATCTTAAAGAGGTCTATGCTCAAATGGCCAATCACTTTGTTAATACGCATTCTGAGACTCAACGCGCTGCGCTAGATAAAACACTGATTGATTATATTAAAGACTCAAACCCCAATATAGATGCCAAACAAGCACAAGCCTTGACTCAGCATTTGTCCTTGCCCAGAGAAATATTTTATGAGGTGAAAAAAATGCATGATAATTTGCCGCCTGAAAAGCAGGCGCTTTTTCGAAGGGAGGTGATTGATAACATCAAAAAAAATCCAGAGAGTCTAAATGAACTTGTACCGGCGGGAATCCTCGCATTTATGGAAAAAAATCAAATCAATCGTACAGATTTTAAAGAAAATTTTGACAAAATTGCAATGCTCGGAGAAAAAGCTAAACAGCTCGCCATTGTTGTAACAGATGCTAAAGCACCCGATCAAAAAGAAGAACAACAAAGCGCTTTTCTTGCCCAGCACCGAGTGATCCCCAAAGTAGAATTGCCGACAGAAGCAGTGACCTTATTGAACCAACATCGTAATGCAGCTTTGATTGATTACATTCAAACCGGTGGTATTAATGTGGAATCGCCTAATGTATCCAATACTAAATTTATGCAACCACCTACAATCACAGATAGTAAAGCAGGTAAATACCTATATGAAAAAGTAGGTAAGCATATTGAGGAAAGGGCAATGCATCTTAAAGATAAGATCACAAGTCCTTTTGAAAATATGGCTGTGAAAGCAAAAACAAAGTTAATGGAAAAATATTATGGTAAAGAAAAGGCCGCTGAGATTATGGCAACTAAAAAGAGTAAATCGCAAGCGCGTGCAGAATTTCGAGATCAATTTAGTGATGCACATACATTTTTACAAAAAGCAGAAGAGCGAAATTTTCTAAAAAAGGCATTCCCAAGAAATCTATTGAATGTTGCTTTAAGTGCATTGAATGTTGTGGTAACAGGGGTATCGACGATTGTTTTGCCTGTGGCCTTCTCACCTGGCGCACCTGCTGCAGTAGGCGTTGGTGTAGGCTTAGGTGTGGTTAGTGCAGGGCTTACCACAGCCGCTGTGACAAATTCTGCTGTATTGATGGCACAGCATGAGCGCTCTATGGATAAAACCCACAGCGCCAATGAAAAAGCAGTCCGTGTGACGACACCGGACATGCGTAAAGAAGTAAGACTGAATGAGCAGCTTCATAAAATACAAGATAAGAAAGATCAAAAAAGGCATGCCAAAGAGGAAAAGAAACAAGAGAAAGCTCAAAAGAAGAAAGAAAAAAAAGAGATTAGGGAGCAAAAAAATTTAGAAAAAGCGCTACAGACACAACAAGAGCCAATACAACAAGAAGAGAAAAAGCAAATACCCGCAG
This sequence comes from Candidatus Berkiella sp., assembly GCA_050252335.1. Classification (GTDB taxonomy): domain Bacteria; phylum Pseudomonadota; class Gammaproteobacteria; order Berkiellales; family Berkiellaceae; genus Berkiella_A. Next base: position 24,204 of record JBFWLB010000027.1, read on the forward strand.
AAGCTCCTGCTGCAGAAACAACTGGACGAACACATAAAGCAGCTTTAGTTTTTCATGATCTACGAGCAACACATAGGCCTGTGGTTGAAGAGCTTAAGACGGCACTTAGTAAAGATGAGACACGTAGGGTAAAGCCAGGTAGTCGTTAAAAGAGCACTCTCTTCTTTAGAATCATTGAGATCTAAAAAAGAGAGTTATCAATTTACATAATCTATTTTTTCAATGCTGACATCAATGCATCAGCGAGTGCTGATTGCTGTTGAGGTGCCTTGGATTTATTCGATTGATTATTATATTTTTGCTTTGAACCGTTCGATTGAAAAGCATTATGTGTGCTCTGGCCGGTCGTTTGTTTTCCACCTTCCGTAGATTTTGTTTTCATGGTTAATTGGATGCGTTTGCGTTGCAAATCAACTTCCAATACTTTCACTTTGACAATTTGACCAGCTTTGACTACTTGGTTTGGATCTGTGACATATTGATCAGACAGTTCAGAAATATGTACTAAGCCGTCTTGGTGAACGCCAATATCCACAAAAGCACCAAATTTGGTTACATTCGTAACAACGCCTTCTAATGCCATATTGGGCTTTAGATCGTTTAAGGTTTCAACACCTTCTTTAAATTGAGCGGTGGTAAATTCAGGTCGTGGATCCCTACCAGGCTTAACAAGCTCTACAAAGATATCTTTAATGGTTGGCACCCCAAAGTCATCATCGACAAAATCTTGAGCTACAAGTTTTTGTACAGCAGCGGCATTACCCATTAAGCTTTGAATAGGCAAACCTGTCTGTTTGATAATTTTTTCAACGATAGGATAGGCTTCTGGATGCACCGCAGAGGCATCGAGTGGATCGGTGCCGTTAATAATGCGCAAGAATCCGATCGCTTGTTCGTAGGTTTTTTCTCCTAAACGGCTTACTTTTTTGATTTCAGCACGATTTTTGAAGGGGCCATTGGCTTCTCTGTATTTGACAATATTTTGTGCTACCGTTTCATTCAGCCCTGCAATACTTTTTAGTAAAGGCACAGAAGCAGTGTTCACATCCGCACCGACTGAGTTTACGCAGTCCTCAACCACATTGTTTAGAACACGTCCTAATTTGATTTGATTCACATCATGTTGGTATTGACCTACACCGATGGATTTTGGATCAATTTTCACAAGTTCAGCAAGCGGATCTTGTAACCGTCTGGCAATAGAAACTGCGCCTCTATAGCTTACGTCTAAGTCTGGAAATTCATTAGCAGCTAATTCTGAAGCTGAATATACAGAAGCACCTGCTTCAGAAATAATAATTTTGGTTAAATTTAAAGCTGGGTGTTGCTTCATTAAATCTAAAACCAATCGATCGGTTTCGCGGGATGCAGTACCGTTACCAATGCTCACCAACTCAATTTTAAAGGTTTCACAGAGTTTTGCTAAAATTTGGATAGACTCATCCCATTGATTTTTAGGCGCATGTGGATAAATCGCTGTGTGGAACAATAATTTTCCAAAAGCATCTACTACGACAACTTTAACACCTGTTCGAAGACCTGGATCAAGCCCTAATACAACTTTATGGCCGCCTGGAGATGCCATGAGCAGATTTGACAAATTATCTTTGAAGACTTGAATAGCATCTTCTTCTGCGGCTTCTCTTAATCTTAAGATCAAATCGACATCAATTTTTAATTTAATTTTAATCTTAATAGACCAATCGACCACTTCTTGTAACCAAGCATCACTTGGGCGATTTCGCATAGCGATTGAAAAGCATTCGTTAATCAAACCTTTGATGTAATTGTAATCCTCTTCTGTGAGCTCTAAAGATATTCTCAAGAAATTTTCTTTTTGACCACGTAACAGTGCTAAAGCACGATGAGAAGGGATTTTACGGATAGGTTCTTGGAAATCGAAATAATCTTGAAATTTTAGTGCTTCGTGCTTTTTATCTTCAGCAACCACACTTTTTAAGGTACTTTGTGCCCATATGTATTCACGGATCTGAGTGATCAAGTCGGCATGCTCAGAGAAGCGCTCTGTTAAAATATGCTTCGCACCTAAGAGTGCATCTTCTATGCTGTTGATGCTGTGTTCTGTATTTAAGTATTTTTCTGCTTCTTGTTTTGGATCTAATTCTGGTGTTGTGAGCAGGGCATCTGCTAATGGTTCTAAACCAGCTTCAATTGCGATCTGTGCTTTGGTGCGGCGCTTAGGCTTATAGGGTAAATATAAATCTTCTAATCGCGCTTTATTATCTGCTTCCATAATAGCGGCTGATAATTCAGGAGTGAGTTTGCCTTGCGATTCGATACTGCCGAGAATGGTTTTTCGTCTATCTTCTAGCTCGGTTAGATAATTCAGCCTTTCTTCAAGTGTTCGTAATTGTGTGTCGGTTAGACTACCCGTGACTTCTTTTCGATAGCGGGCGATGAACGGTACAGTGATGCCCTCTTGTAATAAATTGACAGTGGCTTCTACTTGCCAAAGTTGTGCACCAAGTTCCTGAGCAATCGTTTGATTGATATCCATACGAAACAAAACCTTATATCGATTATTAACTAAAAAATAACGTGAGTCTTATCACTCACAATCATCTTCATGTACTTGACGAGAGAATCTTTTCTCATTAAGACTCTGCGAGACTTAGCCATAAGGCTGAAAATATACTACTGAAGGTAAGAAATAGTAATCAATTTACCTCCAAAAATCGATACAAAATACGAGATAAAGATAAGTTACTTGAAAAATACTATTTTACTAACTTGTTTTGGGGTGAGGATTGTTTAATTATAACTATTTGAAATTATTGTTCTTTTTTTGAAATTTGGGACTTTGGTTGATATCTTTATGTAAGCTGTTATTATTTTTAGTGCTTATTGGATATATAAGCATTACACGGAGATTGAATTAATTATAACAATAAGGATACGGATTATGTTGGAACAATTAAATGGGCTTTTAAATACAACAGCCATAGAAGAGGGAGCCGAGGCTGTATTAGAGTATGCAGATTCATTTGGCCCGTGGGGCAGAGCAGCTGCAGTAGGTATTACATTTGGGGTCACTGCAGCAACAACTTTGTTGATGATGAATAAATGTCGTGCTGGTTCAGCGTCTAAAGAACTGAGCAAGAAAGGTGAGATAACGATCCCAACCCCAGCGTTAAATGATGAGATATCGCCTGTTGACGATACTGCAGGAAAAAGTCTAGCTCAGCATTCAGGTTCTTCTTCTCTTTCTTTAGATTCAGACTCAGACTCAGAATCTGATAATGGCAGCGATCACGCAAATCGTTCACGCTCAAGAAGTGGCAGTCCTAAATTTTAGACAGTGAATAAATAATCATAGACAGGCATTGCTTCCTATTTTGGAGGGGAATGCCTGTCCATATCTTGATGCAGAGCGCTTAAAAATAGCTCTGTAATCAATAAAGGTAAGCCCTCCATCCAAAATACTGAGCGTCTAGCCCAAAGTGTGGGGGCTTGATTTTGCGCACCAAAGCAAAGTGCCTTTTGATAGAGTGGATTTTGTGTCTTTACAACCGCATATTCAAAATCATTTCTGATAACATTCTCTTTATTGTGCAATAAACGCAGACCAATAAATTGATTCCCTAAAGTAGCAAAGTTTTCTGCATATTGCTGGTAGGTTTTCTCAGGAATCACAGTTCTTGCAAAGATGACAGGTGTATTATTGCCAATAAGAAAAACAGATCGCACATAATAACTTTCTTGAATAGGTGTAAGCTTTAATAATGCAGCTTGTTCTGCCTCTAGGATAACCTCTGCTCCTTCTGATAGCACTTTTAAGCTTAGCGTTGCATAAACCTTGCTAAGCTCAGCACTGAGTATTTGAGAGCCTGTTAACCAAGCTATCAGCCTTTGTGGTGGAGGTGGTTCAAGCTGCAAAGCGTCCGTATGCCAAATCACTTAAAGTTATATCCTTGTAAGGCTTGGTATTGCGCTGATTTGGTATTTCTTACAAGATGCTCAGGTATTCGCTGCATGAGGGCTACTTGCTGAATAACAATCGTTGTATTTGCAAATTGTTCAGCAACAATATTGCATAATTGTAATTTCTGTTGAGGTGTCAATACCCGAGGGGCTTGAATTCTACCAACAGTAATATGTGCATCAAAACGATCGTGCTCTTTAAACTGATATTTGTTTTGTAAGGTGACTTGTAATTGTTGCTTCATTTTTTTAAAAAGCCCTAAGAATGTTTGATAAGGTTCCATTCTTAAAACAATGGCATTACCAAAAATGCGCACATCTTTGATTGTAGCCAGAAACTTGCTGGTTTGATTTAAAAAGAGAAAACTTTGGGCAATTGCACGGAGATCGATGTCTTGCACACTTGGTAAATATCCTAAAGTGATATGCAAATCAGTTAGATGGCTCCAATCAATTTTTAATTGGGAGGAGCGTTTGGCTTCACACTGAAGAATTTTTTGGCTTAGTAACTGACGATTGTCTGGATTAGGGACAGCCGCGAAAAATATATTTACGTTCAATTTGAAATACCACGCTTTATTCAGAGCTTATGTTGGGATCATAGGTGCCAGCTAAGAGAGGCACAAAACTTACGAATTCTAAGTGAGATGATGTTATCTTGTCATCTTGTTTTTCAAACAAACGAAGTTCTTGAGCGCCTTTTTTAGACTCTAAGGGAATGACTAAGATGCCGCCATTGGGGGAGAGTTGGTCTAATAAGCTGACTGGTACCTCAGGTGCACAAGCGGTTACTAAAATTCCATCATAGGGCGCATGTTCTGGCCATCCTTTGAATCCATCGCCGTATGTCGTCTGTACATTTCTAATATGTAGCGTTTTTAAGACCGCCGTTGCACTTTTATGAAGCGGTAGAATGCGTTCGATACTAAACACTTCAGGAAACAGGCAAGCCAAAATAGCACTTTGGTAGCCAGACCCTGTACCAATTTCCAATATTCTTTGTGGGTTGTGGTGTCGAAAAAGAGCTTCTGTCATTAAGGCAACAATATAGGGTTGTGAGATAGTTTGCTGGCAATCAATTGGCAAAGCCATATTCTTGAATGCTCTGTGGCTGTCCTTAAAACGTGTAAATTGGTTTCTGGGCACATTTTGGATGGCATCTAGCACTTTAGGGTTGCGTATACCTGCTTTTTTTAATTCAGCTATCAATTCTTTAGTTTGGTTCATAAATGGAATATGATAAGAGTAAGCAAAGACAATAGACTATAAAGGTAACATGATGACAGAAAAGCAGATAGACACACGTTTTATGCAAAAAAGCTATTCCATCAAAATATTAATACAGAAATATAAAGAGGATATTAAAGCTTTGCGTAGCCAAGTGACATCTCCCGCAGAAGAATCGAAATTACAGTACTATTATCAAGCGGCAGATACGATAGGTCGTAGCTCGCTAAAGGATAAAATACAGTTTGCAGTGACCTTTGGAAGAGGCACAAGCGGTATGGTGCCACAGATCCGAGAAGCTTTTCCTATGCTGATTGGTAATAGGGTAACGCAGCCATCTCCCATTGACTTAGCTTATGCCAAATTATTATTGGTTTATGCTGTGGCTTTCAATAACTATAAAGGAAACCTATCAGATTGGATGCTGCGCTTTGTTATCTGCAGTCGCTTTTCACCGATTCGACAATTTGTGCAAGATCAAATAGATTCTGTGATTATGCAAACCAGAGAAAAAGTGAATTATTACCAGACTTTATTTTAAAAATCTCTTTTCTCATTATCTGGCATAGAAATAGCTCACCATCGAATGGGGGGGAATTTATCTTTCTTTTCTAACTTTTCTAAGTACGGCAAAATAAATTTGAGATAGATAAAATAGGCGAGCAAGATCCCCATGGCAATGAGGAAAGAATAGAAGGCAACCAGAACCACAAAGGGTAGACATAGAACCTTCAGGATGGTTTGCACATTCTGTGACAGTTGTCTGCCCCATATTAAGAGGACAAGAATTGGGATAAAAGTTATTAACAACGCAAGCATTTTCATTCAACCTGGTCAAATTTTGTACAATCTCTCATAAGCACGTAAAACTCAGCTAAATTTTTAATACCTTAACGCTACGAGCAGCTTATTCACAACATTATGCACACAATCTGTGGAAAAAACGAGAGAGAAGTTAGTTTAATATCATCTGCATGTTGGTTAGCTTGTAAGCTATGCAGAAAATATCTCATAAAGTTGCATGGCTTTGCAATAAATAGATTCAAAGCGAGAAAAGCTTGCAGAATGCATATAAATCTCATAATTTTAAACGATAGTTGTTTATTGTTAGGAGATTTATTTCATGCTTGATTCTTTATTAAAATCCATCAAAAAGAAAAAAAAAGATCGTGATCAGCGCAACCAAGGTGAGCACAACCAAAGAGTAGAAGATGTGTTGCCTCAAGAAAGCGAAGAGACAGGCTCACAACCATATTTACCTGCATTTACTGCATCGACTACTGCATCGGCAGTTAGAGCGATTCCAAAAGAAAGTCCCTCGCTGGAAAACTCAGAAGAACCTTTACCAGCCTTTACTCCTCCTCATGAACTTATTCAACAGGGTGAAGATATGTGGCATGTAGGGTCTCCTCCAGGCGTTCATCAATATCGTAGAAAATTCTAAACCGATAAAGAGAAGTTGTTGTATAACAAGGAGGCTTTTATGTTAGGGTTTAAAAAATTATTTGAAAAAGAAAAAGATGATTCGGACTCTAGGCAATACGAATTAGAATCGCTTCAGACTGGAGTAAGTGATGTGGAAAAAGATGCCCTCGTTATGGATAAGACAAAGGTTTCTTTTACTTTAAGTTTTTCTTATCATTCATTTAAACCTAAGGCCTCTCAGCCTATACCAATTAAAAATCCAAGACAAAAAGTATTACTGCAGCCAGAGTCAGAACTCGATGCAGAAATTTCTTCTTCATTGCCAATGCGGGTGTCTGTAAAAAATAATAAAGAGGAATGGTGTGCTACGTCTTATCAGCAGCATAGTACACCAGTAGATAGCCTTGATAATTTTGATGGATTTTATGTGGGGTCCCCCCAAGGAGAAGCAAGAGAAAAATACCGAAAGAACTTCTTTAGAAAATAGCCTTCTATTGTATAAGGTGTGTAGAGATGCCACAAATTTTGTTAGAGTTGAGCGACAATATTATTGAAAAGGATGTGAATGAAGCGCTTCTTGAAATTCATACTATTCTCAGTGAGAAGCTACCTACTGAGCTAAGAAATTGCAAAACGCGTGTAGTTAAGCAAGAGCATTTTTTGATTGGTGGGGGTGAAAAACATAATGCTTTTGTGTACTTATCGATAGGTGTTATTAAAGGAAGAAGTCAAGAGCTGTTAAATGCTATTGGGTTGATGTTAGTGGAGGTATTGAAAAAAGCATTTCAACAATCAATGTCTAGCTTAGATGTGCAATTAAGCGTCGCAATCCAAGATTTACCAGATGTGTACCTTAAGATATAGTCCTTAAAGATATAATCATCCCAGGACAGCCACATTAAGTTGCTTTACCCAAAATCTTTGCGCTAGAATTCTTTTCAGTAAAATAGGGATTATTTTAGCTTATGACCTTAGCTCGTTCAGAACAGATAAATTTAGATGCAACGCCGTATTATCACGTCATGAATCGATGTGTGCGTCGTAGTTTTCTCTGTGGTTTTGATGAGTTAACACAAAGAGATTATTCTCATCGTAAAGCATGGATTGTCGATCGATTAAAATATTTAGCGGATATCTTTGCTATTAAAATTTGTGCTTATGCCATTATGAGCAATCATTATCACGTTGTTTTGTATGTAGAAGAAAAACAGGCAGAAGCTTGGTCAGAAGAAGAAATTATCCATCGTTGGTCCGCCATCTTTCCCAAAGATGCTAAAGAAAACAAGCATTTAATATCGAAAATTCAGCTCTGGAAAGAACGGTTAACCAGTATTAGCTGGTTCATGCGTTGCTTAAATGAAAAAATAGCACGCGATGTAAATGAAGAGGATGATACTGCAGGACGATTTTGGGAAGGGCGCTTTAAGTCCCAAGCCTTATTAGATGAGGGAGCGTTGTTGAGTGCTATGGTTTATGTTGATTTAAATCCTATTCGTGCAGGAATTACAACAACACCGGAAGAATCAGAATTTACCTCTATTTATGAGCGTATTCAATATATTGATAAGCAATTAAAAATTACTAAGCCAAAATCCATCAAACAACAAAAGCGTGAAAGAGCTGATTTATACAATAGCTTCTCACAACCAAAATTTTTGGTGCCTTTTACAAATATTTCAAAACATCATTCTCATGCCATTGATTTTAAGCTAGTCGATTATTTAGAACTTGTTGACTACACAGGTCGAATGATCCGGGATGATAAAGCTGCTGGTTTTATTCCAGCACATCTTGCTCCTATATTAACTAGATTGCAATTTGAGCCTAAGAATTGGATTTCATTGGTCAAGAATTTAGGAAAAAATTTCTCTCATGCTGTTGGGGGGGAGGTTTTGCTTCTTAATTTTGGAAAAGAGGGGAGAAGGGCTTTAAAGGGTATTACCCAAGCAAAGAAAATCTATTCTAATAAACACGTCGCGTAATTCATATTGTTCAATTGTTTTTTTTAAATTGTTAAAGCAGAGCCATTCTGCTGTTTTTTTTATTATCACTCAAAAATTTTTTTAAGAAGAATTAACATATCCATAATATATGAAGATTTTAATGTGGCTGTCCTGGAATAATAGAATAGGATAACATTTTGGTGATGTATCTTAAATTGGATGTCCTGAATAAGGGAGTAAGTTTCTATCTTAGGGGTAAAGTCGTTGATATAATGAGGCAGATTTAAGCGCTAAAAGATTGGAAAAAATACAGGGGCAAGATTAGTATGTTAAAAAATATAAATTTGCGTAACAAAATTGCGCTTGTCATTTTGCTGAGTTCTTTTGTTTTTTTATTTCCTGGTATTTATTTGTCTATGTTGACTATTAATACACAAGGCTCGGTAAATTCTGTGGTTGGTCATTTGGGTGTTGAATTTTTTAACACCTCTAATTCTATTTTAAAAACAGTCTATGACTTATTTAAACAGGAATACTATTTTGTATCAATAATGATTCTTCTTTTTAGTATTATTGTGCCAGTTGTTAAAGGAATATTACTTATTTATGTGATTTTGATTAAAGATAAAAAAATAGCCAATAAGCTTTTAAATTTCATAAAGGCCATTGCTAAATGGTCGATGTGTGATGTGTTTGTTGTTGCGACTTTTCTTGCATTCTTATCAACGGGTTCTCGTTCAAGCGGTAATACACATGAAGCATCGATACTAGGTATTCCTATTGATATTAATATTCTTGTTAATATGAACGCTCAATTAGAAACTGGTTTTTATTGCTTCTTGACATACTGCTTGTTATCGCTTTGTGCTTTACAACTTTATGAGGAATTACCTCTCGAGGAAAAACTTTCTCAGTAAACGCTGGGGCAGAATTGGTTTCCAGATGTTGCATTCACAACATCTAGAAATCAATTTGTATATTGAGAGTGTAGAGATCTTTAAGCGATCTTATGCGGCAGGGCTAGCGATGGATTTTCTTCGAATTTCATCCTTGAGCACCCCTTCATTAGAGCTGCAACCAATTTCCAAGCCCGCATAGTATGCTTTCGAATAGTAATAGCAGGTTGGGCTAAAGAATCCCTTGGCATATCCAAGATATGTCTCGGCTTCGGCTCCTTTTTTCAGTGCATATAATTCAGAGGCATTGGATATTTTTTCAATCTTTGTGATCGAGTCATAGTAGCTTTTAGCATACAAGCGCAATGCGGTTCTTGCTGCAAAAACTGCACTGGTTGCTGTACTGCCCAGCGTTAGGTATGCGCCAAACCCGAGTGTAAAATACCAGTTAATAGCAAAAACCACAGACCATATTGCCGAGAGCGCGAAATGGATAGGAAGCTGCGATTTTTTTGCTTGCATAGTATCAAGCCAGCTCATTTTAAAATGCTGTAGCGCAAAGTTAATACCCGCTCTAAAGAGAGTATTCTTTAATCGAACACAGTAAGAGTAAGTGGCTTGCTTAAATTCTTGGAATTTACTTCTCATAGAGAAGAAACCAATTTTTTCGCGGTGTCTTGCATAGGATTTCAGACGAGCATATTCCTCTTTTGTGTGGGCGGGGTGTTTGTCTGTTGTTGGGTAGAAATAAGCATCATGTAAAGTCTTCCATGATTTATTTGTCAAGACATTGCTCACTTCAGGCGTTGTTGCTGGTTTTAATTTTCCGTCTTGATGCAAAATTTCTTTCAATAGAGAAAAGGTAACAGCCTTGCTTGGATGTAAGCTTAAAAACTCTTGCTCTAAATAGTTTAGCTTATCCTCTGCATTGTCTTTGAACCAAGTTAAAGAGCTATAATTTGCTGCTAAATACACAATATCTGCATTAAAGAAATAAATTTGTTCTCTTAATCTGTCTTCATCTTTATGTTTTTGTTTCGAATCAGGTTGAGCACCGGCATATGGAATGCCACTGGGGGTATCAATCCAAATACGGCGATTTTTAGGCAGTGTGCTTTTCTTGAGCTTTTCACGCAACTCATGTGCTTCTTGCTGAGTAATCAACACTTTGCTTAGTTTTTCACCATCTTGAATGCTCATTACATAGAACAAAGGTTTCTTAAAGCTATTGATCTTGTCTGCTGGCGTACTCTTACAAGTATTATAAAAGTTCTCTGTAACTTGGATATTGTTATCAAATTTCCAATTTCTTGGTTTTTTATGTGCAGTGGCAATTTGCTCAAGACTCATCAGAGATATATTTGGTTTTTTATATGCAGTGGCAATTTGCTTAAGATTTATCAGAGATATAGTTTGACCTACATTATAAGTTGCGAGATCTATCTTATCCCAAGATTTATAAACACGCTCTTTGA